>DATKSN010000281.1:0-25097 GCA_035531595.1 Pirellulales bacterium
AAGCGGACGGCCGCCAAGCCGCGCCACGCGGAGCTTGACCAGATCCTTGGCCGTGCAGAGGGTCGCCGCCACATCAAGCCGCTGGGCCCAGGCCGCCAGGGCCTCGACGTCGCCGCGATGGTAGGCGTGATGGTCCTCGAATTCACGGAAGTCGAGCACGTCGGCTCCGCACGCTTGCAACGTGTGGCGAAAGCCGGCCGGGTTGCCAATGCCGCAGAACGCGGCCACGCGCATCCCGCTCAATGTTTCGAGCGATCGCTCGCCGCCGTCGGCCGAAACGAGCCGCCGTGGCGCATGGGTCAGTTCGAGCCACAGCGCGCGTGGCGCGTGGCGCCGAACCTCGTTGCGGATCGCCGACCGCCGGCCGGCGTCGAGCATGTCGGCCCGCGAAAGTGCGACGACCTGCGCGCGCGCAAGACCAGCGACAGGTTCGCGCAGCGTGCCGCGGGGAAAAACGTGGCCGAAGCCGAACGGCTCCAGGGCGTCGATCAACACGATGTCGAGATCGCGGGCCATGCGGCGGTGCTGGAAGGCGTCGTCCAAGAGAATCAACTGGCACTCGAACTCCTCGATCGCCAGCCTGGCCGCGGCCACACGGTCGCGGTTCTGCACATGCGGCACGTCGGGCAACCGCCGCTCCAGTTCCAGCGCTTCGTCGTTCACGGCGCCCCGCTCGGCGCCGTATCCGCGGCTGATCAAGGTCAGGCGTACCTGGCGCCGCCGGAACCATCGGGCGAGCCACTCGACCAGCGGCGTTTTGCCCGTGCCGCCGAGCGTCAAGTTCCCGACGCTCACCACCGGCACCGCAACGCGTTCGATCGGCGGCCGCCCCTGGTCGAAACGGCGGTTGCGAAGGCAAACTGCCAGCGTATAGGGGATTTCGGCCACGCGGAGCGAGATTCGCGCCGCCATGGCCGCCAAGCCGCGCCGCTCTCCGCTCACCAGGCGTCGGAAGTCGGATGGCAGGAACACGCGATCTCCTCGTTCCCACGCTCCGCGTGGGAACCACCGTGAACCATCACAATTTCGCGCAAATCGCGTCGGCCATTTCGCGTGTGCCCACGGCCGTGGGGTCGTCGCGGCGAGGTTTGAGATCGTAGGTCACGCTCTTGCCTTCCGCGATCACCGCGGCGACGGCCTTTTCCAGCCGGTCGGCGGCGTCGAGCTCGCCCAGGTGCCGCAGCATCAACATGCCCGAGAGGATCAGGGCCGTGGGATTGACCTTGTTCAGCCCCTTGTACTTGGGGGCGCTGCCGTGAGTGGCCTCGAACACGGCGCCGTCGGGTCCGATGTTCGCGCCGGGGGCGACGCCCAGTCCGCCGACCAGCCCGGCCGCCAGGTCGCTGAGGATGTCGCCATACAGGTTCTCCAGCACCAAAACGTCGTACAGTTCGGGCTTCTGAACGAGCTGCATGCACATGTTGTCGACGATCCGGTCTTCGAATTCGATGTCGGCGTGCTGCTTGGCCACGTTCCGCGCCACCTCGAGCCACAGCCCGTCGGTGTGCTTCATGATGTTCGCCTTGTGGACGCAGGTCACTTTCGACCGGCCGTTCCGCCGAGCGTAATCGAAGGCGCAGCGGACGATCCGCTCCGTGCCCGAAACGCTGATCGGCTTGATCGAGATACCCGTCTCGGCGGCGGGGGTCTTGATCTTGCGGTCGGGCGAGATCTGGTTGATGAACTCCACCAGCCTGGCCGTCTCAGACGTGCCGCGCTCGAACTCGATGCCGGCGTACAGGTCTTCGGTGTTTTCGCGGACGATCACCAGATCGACCTTGACGCCGTCGAAGAAGGTGCGGACGCCCGGATATTGCTTGCAGGGGCGAATGCACGAGAACAGGCCCAGGGCTTGGCGAAGGTGGACGTTGATGCTGCGGAAGCCGGTGCCCACCGGCGTGGTGATGGGCGCCTTCAGCGCGCACTTCGTGCGGCGGACGCTTTCCATCACGGCCTCGGGCAGTGGGTTGCCGGTGCGTGCCATGACGTCGACGCCGGCCTCTTGCACGTCCCAGTCGATTTTGACACCCGTGGCGTCGACCGTGCGCCTCGTGGCGGCTGCCAGTTCGGGTCCGGTACCGTCGCCCGTGATCAGCGTTACTTCGTGACTCATGTGTACAGAACCTCGTTGCTTGGGCCGCGGACCTTCCCTGAAACGGCCGCTCGGTTTTTTCCGGCGCGCCTCGACGGAAGATGGATCAAGGTAAACAGGCTAACAAATACAAAGACCCGCTTCAAGGCTAGGACCGGCCGTCGCCGGCCGTCGCAACGTGAAGTAGGCCGCACGCCGGCCCGACCAGCGACTCGTCTAGGCCGGGTCCACCTGCCTGGCGTATAATCGCCCCGCGGGGGCGCGTCGAACGGAGTCACCATGCGGAAAATCGCGATCATCAACCAGAAGGGGGGCGTGGGCAAAACCACGACCGCCGTCAACCTCAGCGCGGCCTTGGCCGCGGCCGGACAGCGGGTTTGCCTCATCGATTTCGACCCGCAAGCCCATGCCACGCTGCACCTGGGCCTCGAATCGGCGAATTCCCAAGATTCGGTCTACGACGTGCTCGCCGGCCATGCGCGCGTCGCCGACGTGCGGCGGCCGGCCGGCGAGAATTTGTGGCTCGTCGGCTCGCACATCGATCTGGCCGCCGTCGAGGTCGAATTGGCCGGAGAGGTCGGAAGAGAGTTGATCCTCCGCGACCGCCTGGCGTCCGACGATGCCTCGTTCGACTTCCTCTTGATCGACTGCCCACCTTCGCTGGGCATTCTGACACTCAACGCCTTGGCGGCCGTCGACGAGGTGTTCATTCCCTTGCAGCCGCACTTCCTGGCGCTGCACGGTTTGAGCAAGCTCCTGGAGACGATCGAGGTCGTGTCGCGGCGATTGAACCCCACGCTGCGATTGACCGGCGTGGTGCTGTGCATGTTCGAGTCGGCGACGCGGTTGGCGGCGGAAGTGACCCGTGACGTGGACGAATTCTTCGAGCAGTGTCGCGGCCGAGCGACGCCGTGGGCGACGGCGCAGCCCTTCGCGACGCGCATTCGCCGCAACGTGCGCTTGGCCGAGGCCCCCAGCTTCGGCCAGTCGATCTTTCAATATGCGCCCGCTTCGCACGGTTCCGAGGATTACCGGCAGCTTGCCGTCGAAGTCATGGAACAGGCCGTGTGCCGGGACGCACAGGCCCCACGGATGGGATTGCCGATGGCGTAATCTTTGCGTTTCGCGCCGTTTGGCGCGGCGGGGTCCGACGATTTTCGCCGACTTGGTCCTCAACCACCAATCTTGGCCGCCTTCCGCGACGATTCTGTAAGTAGATTCCAGGGAAGGAGTGCGAAATCATGCGATTTTCGGGCGCTGTCGCCACGGCGGTTTGCGTGTTTTGGACGGTCGCGGGCCAGGCCCAGTACTACGGGCAATCCGGGCCGACGCTGCTACCCGTCCCGCGGACATCGGTTCCCGCCAACGCCTACCAGCGCGGCGCCGCCGCGGGCCAGTACGGTGCGGCGCCCGACCCGACCGCCCGCGGCGAGGCGGTTTCCAGCCGAGGATACGCCGCTCCCACGCCCGGTTCCTTTCAACCCAGCTACGCTTCAACGGCCAACGATATTTGGAACGACACGCCCTCCGGCGAAGCGGTCCCCACGCCGGCGCCCAGCCAGCTTTGGGACGATTCTCCCTCGTCTTCCTCGTCCGCCGCGCCTGGCACGAGCATCAGTGGCAACGACCCAACCGATCCCTACCAGGACGCGCTCATGTCGGGTTGCGACGACACGGTGGTTGGCTTGCCGTGGGGGGGCACCGCACGGCCCAATCTCTGGTTCGGCTCCGTGGCGGGCATCGTCATGACCCGCGACAACTCGAACAAGCTTTGGACCAGTTTCAACGTGCTCAATCCGGCCGAACAGGTGCTCAACACCCAACAGGCCAGTGGCAATTGGCAAGGCGGCGGCCAGGTGATGATTGGCCGCTGGTTCGGCTGTCGCAACCCCTGCGGCGGATACGTCGCGCCACGCTACGGTATCCAGGCCGTCTACTGGGGCCTGGCGCCGATGCAGAACTCCGCCAGCATCACCAGTGCCGGCAACAACCTCAACACGCCGATCAACCTGGGTTACATCACCCTGGGGCCCAGCAGCAACCCCACGCAAAACAACGCCACGCAATACTTCGACAACGCCCAGGAACACCGCATCTTGCGCACCGACAATATCCAGAGCGTCGAGTTCAACCTTGTGCAGCGCGTGTCGGTTTTCGACGGCGCGCCGCGGATGATGTTCACCAACCTGGTCGGCGTACGTTACTTCCACTTTTCCGACAACGTGGTCTTCGGATCGGTCGCCGGCGGCCACAATTTCGGCGATAACGGCGGGGCCGACGAGGCCTACCTCGCCAACAAGGTCATCAACAACATGCTGGGCCTGCAGATCGGTACTCGCCTCGATTACTTCGTCGTGCCGCGGCTGCGGCTGTTTGCCGCGCCGACATTCGGCGTGCTGGCCAATCATCTGACGGGGACTTCGCAACTCAATTCGGGCGATGGCCTGCAAGGTTACAACAACTTCTCCGGCGCGTCGGTTCCCTACAACTCCCGTTCGAGCACGAATACGGCCTCGCTGCTGGGTCAGATCGACATCGGGGCGGGCTGGCAGATCACGCCCCGGTTCAGCGCCTTCGCGTCGTACCGTGCCGTGGCGATCAGCCGCGTGGGCCAAGCCGATAACCAATTCACGCCGTTCCTGGCCGATGCCGCCGGAATCAGGGACATTCAAAGCAACGGCGACCTGATCCTGCACGGAGCCGTCATCGGCGGCCAGTGGAACTATTAGGCGATCATGCTCGTCAGCGCCCGAAACTCGGGATCCGAACGGATCGGGTCGAAATCCGACTCCTCGCCGACGAGATCCCTGAAGTGGGGGTCGAGTTGGATGGCACGGGTCAGATAGCTCAAGGCCCGTGCCTTCTTGCCCGCCAGGCTCCAGTAACAGGCCAGGTTGTAGTGGATCAGCGGCAGCTTGGGATCGACTTCTTCGGCCTGTTCCAGCGACTGGATCGCCCGCGCCAACTGGCCGGTACGCTTGTAGCACCAGCCTAAAGCCAGCCACACATGGATATTACTGGGCAGCAGGTCGGATGCTTGCTTCAACGGCGGGAGCGCCTCATCAAAGCGTTCCAAGGCCCGCAAGGCCTCGCCCGTCAGGTACAGTTCTTGTCCACGAAAGGTGCCCGCGTCATCGATCCGCGCAAGAATGCCCAAGGCGATCTGGGGCATATCAAGCTCCAGATAGCCCTCGGCTTCGCGGAGAACACGCTGCATGCGGATACGATGGCTTCCCGACACCTCGCTCCCTCCTCTTTCACCGACGACACCCTCGACACTCCTAATTCTACCCATCAATTCAAAGATCCCCAAATGCCATTTTCACGTTTCCGCCGTAAGTGAATGGGGCTTCGTCAGATACAGCCGCTGCGCCAGCACACCGCCGAGCAAGGCGACCAGCAGGCTGACACAGCCGTGGCCGATGCCGCGGACGACGGAGCGGGTCTGCCGCGACATGCCCAACACATGGGTGGTCGCCCCGTCGCGTTGCCTGACGACCCAATAGAAGCGGCCGTTGGAGACTTCATAGCGATATTGAATGTTTTCACCCGGCTTCAGCGCGGGGGCGGTGAGCTGGCAGGCGGCTTCATCGAACTGGTTGACGATGCCCACCAGCGCGATGTTCGTGGCCAGCGTGTCCCGGAACCAAGGCCCGAAAATCAGCGTTGGGTAGGTCCAGCCGACCAGTGCGAACCCCAACCAAAACGCGCGCCGGCGCCCGCTTTGGCACATCACCCCCAGTTGCGAACTCACGAAGACCACCAGCGCCACCGTGCCGAAGGTCCAAACTGCGGCGGCACACCATTTAGAAACGTGCGTCAGCGACAGGCAAGCCACCGACAGCGACGCCGTGCCACCCATGATCCAGCGCAGTGAAAAACGGACCTTTTGCATCCGCGTATCCTAAATGGCCTTGCGCATTTTGGGGAGGCAATCCGTCTGTAGGGAACGCCCTCCGTGCCTGTCAGAAGACGTCGCACTCGCTTCACGGAACGTCACGGAGTGCGTTCCCCACAGAACCCACCGCGACGATCCTGGCCTTTACTTTAAGCGGGCCGTTGTTTAACAACGCGTCAGGCGGACAGCAACTGGTCGAGGGAATACGGGCATGCCGCGGGAAACGTCTCGGCAGGCAGCCCGGTCTCGGCTCGCTCGACCGCCTTGCGATATACGTCCACCAGCACCACCTCGGCGTAGTTCCGCAGCACGCCGCGGCTCACCAACCCCTCCAACTCCTGCCTTTGCTCAACGATCGTACCCCTCCAACTCCCCGACCGGCGGTCGGGTTGGTGAGCTCACTTCAGCGCGTGGGCGATGATGAGAGTGAGCCGGCTTTCCATGCCAGTGTAGCAGGCATCGGACGAGGACGATACCACCTGCGGCAATTCCCCGCGCCGTTACCGCCGTTTCCTGTCGATCGCCCTTGTGGCGCAAGCGTCCCGCCCGCCCGGCGGGTTTGGGAGAGGCAAGGCATTCCGGATTCATGGATTGCCCCGGCCGCGTAACCGCTTATACTACATGATGGTGGGGATCGCCGCCGCTGAATCAACAACCGTTTACTGCTCCCGCGAGGAGGTGGCTTGTGCAACGCATCGCTTTGGGTTTGCTTGCCGCGCTCTGGTTGTCGGCGCCCCGTTGGGCCTCGGGCGAAATCTTCGAGCTCGAAAACGGCGGCCGGATCGAAGGTGACGTGCTCAACCCCAAGGAGTCGCCACGCAAGCGGTACGTCATCAAGACGACCGCCGGCGCGCGAATGACCCTCGACAAGGCCCAAGTCAAAGAGGTCATCCACCGCGCCGCCAACGATATCGAATACGAAAAAGTACGGCCGCGGTATCCCGATACGGTCGATGGGCAATGGGATCTGGCCGAGTGGTGCCGCCAGCGGCACCTGGAACGCTTGCGCGCGCGGCACCTCGAACGGATCATCGAGTTGGACGAGGACCACGAGAAGGCCCGGCAAGCCCTGCACTACCGTCGCGTCGGCGGCCAATGGAAAACGCAGAAGCAAGAAATGGAAGAGCAGGGGTACGTTTCGTACAAGGGCAAATGGAGAACATCCCAGGAAGTGCTGATCAAGGAACGCAAACGCAAGGCGGAGTTGGCGATCAAGGAATGGAAAGGGCGGCTCAAGCGATGGCGCGGCTGGCTCGACAGCGGCCGGGCCGCGGAGGCGACCCAGCAGATCGACGCCATCAACGACCCCTTCGCGATTCCCGCCCTGGAAGAGGCGCTGAGGCACGACGAGATGGAGGCGAACCGCAAACGGTACATCGCGGCGCTGGCCCGCATCGGCTCCCCCTCGGCCTGGCAGGTTCTGTGCGAGCATGCCGTCGAGGATGAAAACTCGGAGGTCCGTCTCACCTGTCTCGATCATCTCGAGGAACACCCATCGGGGGCGTTCGTCGAGTATTTCACCAGCCGGCTCAACGACAAGAATAACCCTATCGTCAACCGAGCCGCGATGGGCCTGGCGCGGATGAAGAGCCCCGCCGCGATCAGCCCGCTGATCGACCACTTGATCACCGTGCATAAGTACGTCGTCAATCCCGGATCGGGCGGCATCGGCGGCACCTTCTTCAACGGTTCCAACGGCAGCAGCGGCGGAGGCTTGAGCGTCGGCAGCTCGCCGCCCACGGTGGTCGCGCAGCCCCACCAGAACGAGGATGTGCTCGATGCGCTGATCAAATTGGCCGACGGAGCGAACTTCAGCTACGACGTTCCGGCCTGGAAGAGTTGGTACGCGGGCCGCAAGAAGGCGCAAAGCCTCAACGGCCGCCGCGACGACGATTAAAGCCATGTCCAAACCCACCGTGGCCATTCTCGGCGCCAGCGCCGAACGAACCAAGTTCGGGAATAAAGCCGTGCGCGCCCACTTGGGCCAAGGCTTCGACGTCTATCCCGTCAATCCCAAGGGCGGACTCATCGAGGGCTTGAAGGTCTATCGCAGCCTGGCCGATGTGCCGGTTGAAACGCTCGACCGGATCAGCGTTTACCTACCCCCGCGGCTCGGCCTGGCCATGCTCGACGAAGTGGCCGCCAAGGGATGCGGCGAGTTGTGGCTCAACCCCGGCAGCGAGAGCGCGGACTTGGTCGAACGAGCCCGCGCGCTGGGGCTGGAACCGATTCAGGCATGCGGCATCGTCGCCATCGGCGTCGATCCGGCGACCTTGCCATAACGCGGCCGCGTAACCTTGCGCTACGGGGAGAGCGCCGAATAGATGGCGACCACGGCCAATGTTCCCAGGGCGAACAGGATTCCGACCACCACCAGCAGTTTGACCAGAATCGGCAATTCGCTGACTTTGGGGTTCCACTCGATTCGCCGACCGTCGGACGGGAAGAGGGGCAACGTCTCGGAACTGCCGTGGGCCATCGGCTGCGTGCCCAGCGACATCTGGCTGGGGCTTTCGCCTTGTCCTGGGTCGTCGATGGGCTGGACCAGGAAGTTCGGCTCGGTATCGCTGATCAGCGGCGGGCCAAGCGGCGTCGGCGCCACTGGGCGGCGCTGGGACGGCGCATCGAAAGCCACCGGCACGGCCGCTGGGGCTTGCAACTCGCTCGACAGCGCCGCGGCGTCGCCGTCGACCCAGGGCGCCAGGCGGGCGATCACCGCCGCGGTGTTCGGGATGCGCTCGGCGGGGGTCTTGGCCATCATGTCGGCGATCACTTCCACGAACTCGTCGCTTAGGTCCGGGTTCAGACGCCGCGGATCGATGGGTAATTGCTGGCAATGCTTGTGGGCTTTTTCGCGGGCCGTGCCGCCGGGGAAAGGCACCTTGCCGGTCACCGCGTAATACAGCGTGCATCCCAGAGCGTAAATGTCGCTCACCGGGGTCGGCCGGTCGGGGGCGGTGATTTGCTCCGGCGCCAGATAATCGGGCGTGCCCACGACCTTGCCACCCCTCGCATCGGTCTGCTCCGATTCGCTGAAATATCCGGCGAGTCCCAGGTCGGAAACCTTGGTGTGTCCGTCGGGCGTGACGAGCAAGTTGCCTGGCTTGACGTCGCGGTGAATCAAGCCGCGGCTGTGGGCGTAGCCCAGTCCCTTGGCCGCCTGGGTCACGATCGAGGCGGCCGATCTCATACTGAGCCGTCCCTGTTTACGGATCAGTTTCCGCAAGTCCAATCCCGGCACGTATTCGGTCACGAGAAAGTGGACGTTGCGATCATGTCCCGCATCGTAAGCCCGCACAAGATTCTCGTGGTCCAACTGGGCCTGCGTGCGAATCTCGCGCGTGAAACTGGCGATCGACTCGGGCGTCGACTTTTCCTGCGGCAGCACCTTGACCGCCACGACGCGCCCCATGATCGAATGCTCGGCCTTGTACACCTGACCCATGCCCCCATGGCCGATCGAGTCGATGATGTGATACGGGCCCAAGCCAAACTTGGTGCGTCCGCCGCGCAACTGCTCGGCCTGCCACTTGTTCAGCCGACCCAACGCAACCAGCTTCTTCGCCAACCGCTCGTCGCTGATGGGCTTTCCCTGCTTGCTACTACTCGCGTGCAAAAGTTCCACCGCTTCATCCAGCTCGCCCTGGGTCACCAGGCCGCTGGCCAAGGCCGATTGGTGGAAGACCGACTTATTCAAGGTGGTGTAAGCCAAGGAGTCCGATGAATCACAAGCGACCGTTCGCACGGCGCCATTGCGCAGTTATGCTAACCTTACCCCACGCTAGTACCCTGCGCCAAGGATCTGGACAGAATTTGACCACTATTCGGGAATCCCCAGCGGCGTCCAGGCCGCCGGCAAAGGGGCCACGAGGCAAATGGTCTGGCCTCGCGTTGGATGGCTGAACGTGAGTTGCCGCGCGTGCAGGCCGATTCCTGAATTCACGTTCGCCCGCTGGGGTGTTTTTTTGCGCGCGGTGGGGTTGGCGGGCGGTATGGGCCCCGCATCAGCGGTTGGGGTGGTGGCCCACCCTACTGGGAACGTCCCGCGGCTGCCGTATTTTCGGTCGCCCAGAACCGGCCAGCCTCGTCTGCTCAACTGTACACGAATCTGGTGTTTGCGTCCGGTTTCGAGCACCACTTCCAGGAGCCAGCCGTGAGTCAGCCTCGCCAAGCGCCGGAAACCGAGCCGGGCCTCTTGGGCGCCGGCTTCTCCGGCCTCCGCGATGCGCATGCGGCGGTGCCGCTCGTCCTTGGCCAGCCAATCGACGCACCGGCCCGCGGGCGGCGGCTCGCCGGTGACGACCGCCCAATAGATCTTTTCCACGGTTCTGGCGCGAAACTGTTCGGTCAGCCGCGCGGCGGCTTTCGACGTGCGTGCAAAGAGCACCACACCCGAAACCGGCGCGTCGAGGCGACTCATCGCGCCCAGATAAACATTGCCCGGCTTGTGGTAGCGCCGCTTGACATATTCCTTGGCGACGGCCAACAGACTGGGCGTTCCCTCGGCGACGCCCATGGTCGCCAAACCGACCGGTTTGACGACGGCCAGCAGGTGGTTGTCTTCGTACAAGATTTCGAGCGGCTGCATAAGGGCAGGCGTTAGGCGATAGGCGTTAGGCGTTGTCGCCGTCGAGCAGGCGTCCCAGGCCGCCGAGGATCGAGCCCTCTTCCTTGCCCCCCTTGACGTTGGCCAGCACGCGGCCGGCGAGGCGCGAGAAGGGGAGCGACTGGCACCAGATCTCGCCCGGCCCGGTGAGCGTGGCGAAAAACAGCCCCTCGCCGCCGAATAGAGTATTCTTGATGCCGCCGACGAGTTGGATATCGTAGGTCACGCCGGCGGTCATGGCCACCAGGCAGCCCGTATCGAGCTTCAATGTTTCTCCCGATCGCAGGGTGCGGCGCATCATCGTGCCGCCGGCATGGACCAGGGCGATGCCGTCGCCGGTGAGGCGTTGCATGATGAAGCCCTCGCCGCCGAACAGCCCCACGCCCATCTTCTTCTGGAAGGCGATGCCGATTTGCACGCCTCGCGCGGCGCAAACGAAGGCGTCTTTCTGGCAAATCAGTTCGCCACCGAGTTGGTCGAGATGCATCGGCAGGATCTTGCCGGGATAGGGCGCGGCGAAGGCGACGTGCTCGCGAGCCCGCGCGGCGTTTCGGAACGTGGTGATGAACAGCGACTCGCCGGTCATCGCGCGCTTGCCGGCCGCGGCCACCTTGCTCCAAAAGCCGCCCGGCTTCGCCGAGGGGTCGCCGAACATCGTTTCCATCTCGATGCCGGGCGTCATGTACATCATCATGCCGGGCTCGGCGATGACCATTTCCTCAGGGTCGAGCGTGACCTCGACGTACTGCATTTCCTCGCCAAAAATCTCATAGTCGATTTCGTCGGCCATAGTGGTGGTCCCTCGGTACATTAATACAGCGCGCTCGACAGCCGCCGGCGGTACGTCGACGTCAGATCGTGGTCGGATCCCACGATCTGGAACAATTGTATCATCAACTGCCGGGCCGGTTCGCCCAGTCCGCGCCGGTCGAGTTGCACAAGCTTCAAGCAAACTTCCAGAGCTTCCTCGTATTCGCGTTGCCCGGCGAGCGCTTGCGCCAGTTTCCACTGCGACTGGCGATCGTCGGGCGATTCGGCCACCCTTGCCCGACACTGCTCGATCGGGCCGGCCTCGGCGGCGCCGCGGCGCACGGCCACCTCCGCCCGTGCGAGTTCAGCTTCCGGCTCAAGGTAGCCCCGCTCGGCCAGGTCGTCCAGCAGTTGTTCGCTTTCGGCAAGCCGATCTTGGGCCAGGAGCAATCGGGCCAACTCGATTTTCGCAGCCGGCTCCCTGGGCTCGAGTGCCATGGCCTCGTGGAGTTTCTCCTCGGCCGCTCGCGGGTCGGTGGCCGCGACGACTGCCGCTTCAGCCCGCAGCCGCTCGGTGGCGCTGGGTTGCAGGCGGGCCAGCCACTCGCGGAGCTGCGCCTCGTTCATCGCCCCGATGAACTGGTCGACGACCCGGCCGTCGCGCAAGGCGAACACGGCGGGAATCGAATCGACGCGGAACTGGCCGGCGGCGCCGGCATTGGCTTCGACTTCGGCTTTGACCAAGAGAAACTTGCCGTCGGCTTCGATGGCCAGCTTCTCCAGCGTCGGCCCGAGCGTGCGACAGGGCCCGCACCAGGTGGCCCAAAAATCGACCACCACCGGCAACGAGCGCGAACGCTCGATTACGTCGCGATGGAAGGCGGCGTCAGTCGTTTCGATGATCCAAGGAGACGCTTCGTTCAAGACTGACCTCCTATTTGGGGTGACAACGAGACCCGACTCGGTGGGAACGCCCTCCGTGGCGTTCCGTGTCCTGCCAGAAGACGTCGCAACCTGTCGCCGTTTCCGGTGGCCGATTGGACCGGCTCCGTGGCGTTCCGTGTCGTGCCAGAAGACGTCTCAACCGCTTCACGGAACGCCACGGAGGGCGTTCCCTACAGAACCCAATGCGACGGTCCTCGCACAATGACGGTCATTCACCTCTCCAAGATCCCCCTCCCCTTGAGCCAAGCGGCCAGTAGTCCGGGCCAACTCGCCAGTGCCGGACTTTTCCGGCCCAGACCGACGCCGTGGGCGCCTTTCTCGTAAACGTGCAGTTCGGCGGGCACCTTGGCCTTGCGCAAGGCGAGATAAAACAGCACGCTGTTCTCCGGCGGGACGGCGCTGTCCTCATTCGTGTGGAACATGAACGTCGGCGGCGTATCGGGCGTGACTTGTTTCTCGTTGGAAAGATGCTCCGCGAGTTGAAGGTCGGCGTTCTCACCCAGCAGGTTGTTGCGCGAGCCCACATGGGTAGACTCGCCCGTCATCGTCACGACCGGATAACACAGAACCAGGAAATCGGGTCGGCAGCTTTGCCGGTCGATGATGTCGCCGGCAGCGGCGCGTCCCGGGTCGAAGTGCGTGCCTGCCGTCGAGGCCAGGTGTCCACCGGCCGAAAAACCGAGGATGCCGATTCGCCGCGGGTCGATCTGCCACTCGCCGGCCCGCGCGCGAACCAGGCGGATGGCACGCTGCGCGTCGTTCAAGGGGGCGGGGTGGCGATAGCGCGGCGCCAGGCGGTACTTGAGCACCAGCGCGGTCACGCCGAGCGTGTTGAACCATTCGGCGACGTCGTGCCCTTCGTAACTGTCGGCCAGGCCCCCGTATCCGCCGCCCGGACAGACGATCACCGCGGCGCCGTTCATCTTGTCGCTGGGATGCCTGTGGACGCTCAACGAAGGCTTATCGGCCGGCTCCGTACCGACCGCGTCAGGAGCGCCATCCGGCCAGAGCAGCTCCACCGGTCCTTGGAACGGCTTCGCCGGCCCTTGGCATGGCTCGGCGGCCGCCGCCCCTTGGCAAACCGCGACGACGGAAGTGAAAAAGAAAAATCGTATCATCGGTCGCTCTCGCGGTGGGGTGGGTGGGATGGCAACTGGGAAACGGGGCTTTCTCGTAGCTGAATTGGACGGTCATGGCGCAATCTCCGCGGTCATCCGACCTGTGGCTCCGATCCCTCGCCCGCGCCCAGCGGCGTTTCTCGCACCATGTGGTTCAATTGGGACGGCGACACCTTGTCGCGAAAGCCGAGCCAGAAAAAGACCAACGTCAAGCCGGCGCCGACTCCCGGCCAGAGCCAGATGTGATGCCAATCGCTTTCCTGCGCCTTGCGCCACTCGGGCCTCGAAAACCGTTGGTCGTGGTCGGCATCGGCACCCGCCCGCATCAGGGTCAAGGCCAAGTCGTTCCGCAAGTACGTTATATGGGTATTAGAGTCCGTGTACTTCTTCGGGAATTGGTCGAGGTCAAGCGTGTCGTTCTTGGTCAAGCCGAGATCCTTGGCGAAACCGGACTCGCCGGTCGGATCCCAGTTCGGCAACCCAGCCAAGACGGGCTTGCCGTCCTTGTCCACGATCGGTTCGCCCGTTGGGTCCACCGTAGCCGCCCGGATCGGTGGATAGAGGTCGCGCGTGTACCCGGCCAAGATGCCTCCGACGAACATGCCCAACCCCAGCGTGACGACGGCGAGGAAGCCCTGGGCGCGCGCTCGTTGCGAGGCGTCCACTTTGCCATCGACATAGATCTGGCTGGCCACGAAGAAGAAGTCGTAGCACACGCCGTGCAATAACAATCCAATCACGGTCAAGGAAAAGTTCAGACTGCCGAAACATGCGTACCTGAGCACCCATGCCAGCATCCCTACGGTCAACATCCGCTTGACGCCCATCTTGGCGATGAAAAACGGCATGGCGGCCATGAAGAATACTTCCGACATTTGTCCGATCGTTTGCAACGCGGTCGGCCACGGCGCGTCCGTTTCATCGAGGAACACGTTGGCCAGATTGTAGTAAAAGGCCAGTGGAATGCAGATCAGGAACGAGGCGATGGTGAAGACCAGGAACGAACGGTCGGCCAGCAAGCCGAGAATGCTTTTGCGGTCGCCCTGGCGCGCCACCGGGTCGGTTCGTTTGGGAGGCGTGTACGGGAGCGTGAGACAATACAGACCCAACAGCGCCGACGATCCGGCCGCCATGACGATGAAATTGTTCGCGCGAAAAAATACGCCGTCGGCGGAAACGACCGCGGTGATGTACGGATAGAGCATGCTTTCCGGCGTCGCTTTCAGGATGAAACCCACGAACAGGCCCGCCGCGATCCAGCCCAGCGTGCCGAACACGCGGATGATCGGGAACTCCTTTTCCGGGTCTTTGATATTTTCGAAACTGATCGAATTGGTCAGCGCGAGAGTCGGCATGAAAACCAGGGCGTAGGCAATCATCACCGGGTAGAGGATGTTGAACTGGTTCTGGGCGTCTGGCCAGGTGGCAAGAAGGTACTTCGTGCTCGCGGCGCACCCCAGCAAGACCGCCCCAATCAGGTGCAGCAGGGCGAGAATCTTCTCTGTGGAAAAAAACCTGTCGGCGACATAGCCCATGAACCATGGGGAGACCATCGTCGCGATGGCCGTGGACGTTCCGACGAACCCAAGCTGCACACCGGTGAACCCCAATTCCCCGGTCATGTAGCGTCCAATTTCGACCCCCCACGAGCCCCACACGAAATACTGGAGAAACATCATCACGGACAGCCGGGCACGGATCGAACCCATGGTGAATTCCTCGAGCGTGGTGGCAATGCCTTAGTTATCCATCGTTGTCGTAGGGCATCAGGATCTCGCCGGTCGGCAGCCCGGCGATCGATGTGAACCCGCCGTCGGCGATCTGCTCGCCGAGCTTCGTGATGGCGCGGAAGTGCCGGTCGGTCGGTCGGCGGCCGCTGAGTTGACGGCGAAGATCCTGGCAGAACGTGTCGGCCGCCGCGCGCACGACTTCATCTTGCCGCCGAGCGGCGTAAAGGCTTGTGCAAAGAATGATCATCGCATCTTGCACCCGCCGCGACAGCTCGGCCATGCGGCACTGGCGGTCGGCCAAGGCCAATTGGTGCTTGCGCATCGTGCCGCTGATTTCAAGCGGCGAGCGGACCAGCCAATCGGCGGCGAATTCGGCGTGCTCGGCCAGCGCGGCGGGCATGGCCGGCAGCGCCGGTTTGCCGGCAAAATGCAGCTTTTGGCCGAGCCACCACTTGCCGTATTCCCAAAGCGGTTGCCGCAATGCCCAGGCATGGGCCGGGTTGAGCGGGTTCGGTTTCTTGACGCCGGCCGCCGCAAGGGCCTTGCCGATCGGTTCGAAGTAACGCGTGCCGTGCCGCTTGACCAGCGACTTGAAGAAGGCCATGCCGAGCATCTCGCCCTCCCCCTCGTAGATGCAAGGGGCCAGGAATTCATGGACGTTGTCGCCGAACAGGTGGCCGTGCAGGAACGAACGGCCGCCGTGGGTTTTCATCATCAACTCGACGGCGGCTTCCTTTTGCGCCTCGCTGCCGAAGATTTTGGCGACGATGCACTCCATTTCGCCGCGATAACCCTGGTCGATCAGGCCCGAACACCATTCGACCATCGCGTCGGCGGCCACGATCAGCCCGGCCATCCGCCCCATCCGCCGGCGGACCAGCTCGCGCCGGTCGATCGCCTGACCGTAGGTCTTGCGGAAACGGGCCCAGGGCAACATGCTGGCCAGCATCAACCTCATGCCGCCCGCCGCCGTGGCGCATAGCGCGATGCGGCCCAGGTTCAAGCCGTGGTAGGCGATCGTCAGGCCGTCGCCGCGCGTGGGCCGCAAAAGGTTCGCCGCAGGCACGCGCAAACCGCGGAAAACGATCCCTTGGTTGTAGGTGTGCTTCAGTGCGTACAGTCCGTACCGCTTGAGTTGAAACTGTTCGTTCTCCTCCGCGGGCAGGTCGACGATCAGCACCGCGGGCCGCTTGTCGATCAGGCAGACCAGCCCGACCGTGCGGCCGGGCACGACGTTGGTGATGAACAGCTTCTCGCCGTCGACGACGTAGTCGTCGCCGTCGAGCACCGCGCGGGTTCTTAGCGCGGTCAAATCGCTGCCGGCGTTGGGCTCCGTGAGCGCGAAACCCGAAAGGCTTTGGCCGCCGGCCAGCCGCGGCAAGAACCGCTCTTTTTGTTCCGCGTTGCCGAACGTCCGAACCGGGTCGACCGCCCCGATGCAGCCGTGAACCGAAGCCATTCCGGCGGTGGTCGGGTCGAGCATCGCCATCCGCGTCAGAAAGGGCGCGAAACAGCCGAACGGGGCGCCGGAACCGCCGTACTGGCGGTCGACCAAAAGTCCCCAGTAACCGGCCGCCGCCAATTCTTCGAGCACCTGGTTCGACACTTTACGGTGCTCATCGAGCAGCGTGCCGGCCTCGCGATGGCGGCGAACGACCGCCAACGAGTCGTCCATGACTTGGGCCACATGCGGGGGCGTGGCGGGAGGAGCGTACGAGAACAGTTCGACGGGCACCCGGCCCTCCCAGACGGCGCGGTGGGCCGGGCTGGCGGTCGTCTGGTATTGTGGCAGGAAAAGGGCCTCGACCTGGTCATCCGCCTTGTCGATGGCCCCCGTTCGGCGCGCTTCCTCATCACTCTTACCGCCCAGCTTGAGCGCCGTTTCGGCGAACGATTGCTTTTCGCCATCGCCGTCGACGCCCGCCGGCCCAGCGGCGGCGCCCACAGGCGGGGCATCGGGAGTGCCTGCCCATCGCGGCTGATCGGTCTTCATGGCGGATCCTTTCGATAGGGCCTGACTGTAGATCACCGTGCGAGCAGCCGGTACTCGAACTCGCCGAGCCGATCGAATTGCCGATCGCTGTGGACCCACTCCCGAAACCTTTGCAGGCTGAATACGCCGGCGGGCACAGGGATGCGACCGTCGAAAGTCAAAACGGGCATGTCCGTGGCAGGTGTGGTACTCATAAAACGAACTCGCGAACTCGCTGGGCATGATTGGGCCTCAAGCGTGATTCTATCCTGGGGCAGCCCTCCGCGGCAACCGCTTGCAGGACGCACTCGCCCCACCGCCCTTCCGGCCATGGTGGGCCTGCGATCGCTACGTGATCTGGTCCCACCCTACAGACGGATTGCCGCCCAGAATTTTGCAAGGCCATTTAAATCGCTTCTCCGCGCAGCCGCGCCACTTCGAATGCGTCCTTGTCGCCGCGGCCCGAAAGGCAAACGACCACCACTTCGTGGCGCGGACGTTGGGCCGCGATCTCCATCGCCTTGGCGATCGCGTGCGAGCTTTCCAAGGCGGGGAGAATGCCCTCGTTGCGGGCCAGCGTGTCGAAAGCCGCCAACGCCTCGGCGTCGCCGCAGTGGAGATAGGTGACCCGGCCGATGTCCTTCCAGTAACTGTGCTCGGGACCGACGCCCGGATAGTCGAGCCCGGCTGAAATCGAATGCACGTCGCAGGTCTGGCCGTCGTCATCCTGCATCACGTAGGAATAGCTGCCGTGCAGCACGCCGGGCGAGCCGAACGACAAAGGCGAGGCGTGGTCGCCTGGAAGGTTGGATCGCCCGCCCGCCTCGACGCCGTACAGTGCCACTCCGGCTTCGTCGATGAACGGGTGGAACATGCCGGCCGCGTTGCTCCCGCCGCCGACACAGGCCACCACCGCGTCGGGCAAACGGCCAAGCTGCCGGCGGCACTGGTCGATCGTCTCGCGGCCTATCACCGACTGGAAGTCGCGGACGATCCGGGGAAAGGGATGGGGGCCGACGACGGAACCGATGATGTAGTGCGTGTGCTCGACCGAGCTCATCCAGTCGCGCAGGGCTTCATTGATCGCGTCGCGTAGCGTGCGCGAACCGCCGGCGACCGGCCGCACCTCGGCGCCCATCATCCGCATGTTGAACACGTTGAGTTTCTGGCGGCGGATATCCTCTTCGCCCATGTAAACCACGCATTCCAGGCCGAAGTGGGCGCAGGCCGTGGCGGTGGCCACGCCGTGCTGGCCGGCGCCCGTTTCGGCGATGACCCGCGGCTTTTTCATCCTCAAGGCGAGCAGCGCCTGCCCGATGGTGTTATTGATCTTGTGGGCTCCGGTGTGGTTCAGATCCTCTCGCTTGAGGTGGATTTGCGCCCCGCCCGAGCGTTCGCTGAGTCGGCGAGCGAAATAGAGGGGCGAGGGACGGCCGACGTAGTTTTTCAACAGGTCGTCCAGTTCGGCATGGAAGCTCGCATCGCGCGTCGCCGCCTCGTAGGCCAGCACCAGTTCGTCGAGCGCGCGGGTTAGGGTTTCGGGCACATATCGGCCGCCGTAATCGCCGAAGCGCCCGGCGGCGTTGGGAACCTGGCTGGTGGCGGGCATGAACGGGCAATCCGAGGAAGCGATGGCTGGAGCCCGTGATTCTCAGGAGCGGCCGGAGAAGGGTCAAGTCCTGGCGCCGTAGCCGAATTCGCAAGAATTCGGGGGTGTAGCCGAATTCGCAAGAATTCGCGCGTGTAGCCGAATTCGCAAGAATTCGGGGGGGTGGGCTTTTCGTGGCGATGGATGGCCGCCGGTCACGCCATGTGTCGCCCTTTCAGGGCTGACGACGGGTTTTCCGCGATGCCTACCAGGGGCAACTCTGGCAAGTTCCCCCACGGCGCGGTAAGCTGGAGTTTTGACAACTCAAGAACCGGAGCCGCCACGATGTATGCCGTTCGCCGTGTGTTCGCGCACGCCCTTTTCATCTCGCTGGCGTTGTCCGTGCCCGCCCTCTGCCAGGCGAAGGGCATTCGTCGCCGGAGCGACTTGAACAGCCATCCGCATAGCGTCCGATACGACCCCTTGAAGGACCAGATCATCCGTCAAGAGAGCGTCGTGACGAAGCAGCTTGGCAACCCGCCGGGCGGGAAGGTATCGTACAGCGGCAGCCGGCTCCGGCAATTCCGTTTCATCGGCAAGCCCGGCCGCGGCGGAATCTACGATGCCTTCAAAGAATACCACAACAGGATCGGCACCGACCCGATGAACTACAAGCGCCGCCTGCGCTGAGCCGGGCTCGGATGTCCTAAACCTCGGCCAATAAATCACAACGAACCGCTTAAAGGCTGGGATCGTCGCTTTGGGTTCTGTAGGGAACGCCCTCTATGGCGTTCCGTGAAGCTGGCGCAACGTCTTCTGGCACACGGAACGCCACGGAGGGCGTTCCCTACAGAGTCGGCGCAGTCGCCCTTCGCATCAACCGTTCATTTTTGATTGATCGCCCACCGATTATGGAAGAACCTATGCGGGATGATCAAACCGAGGCCGTCGCATTGAGAAAATTCGCGGTCGCGGTGACGGCCAAGATGACCGCCTTGACCCGGGGTGAGCCGGAAGATCAACTGCGCGGGCCATTCGAGGTTTTTCTGCAGGAGGTCGGGCAGGCGCGCGGCCTGAAAGTCGTCTGCACCGGTGAAACGAAGCTTGCGGGCCGCCTTGGGAAGCCGGACTACGCCGTACATGCCGGGACTTTGCTCGCGGGATACGTTGAACTGAAGGCTCCAGGCAATGGGGCGAACCCCAGCCGTTTCACGGGACGCAATCTGGAGCAATGGAAACGCTTCGCCGCGATTCCGAATTTGATCTACTGCGACGGCAATGATTGGGGGCTCTACCGCAACGGCCAAGCCGTCCGTCCTGTCGTCCGCCTGTCGGGCGATGTCGCGACGGGAGGCAAGAATGCGGTCAAAACCGGCGATGCCAAGGCCGTGCTGGCGTTGCTGACGGACTTCTTGTCGTGGCAGCCGATCATTCCGAGCACGACCAAGGGCGAAATCGACCTGAAAGGACTTGCCGACATGTTGGCCCCTTTGTGCCGCATGTTGCGCGACGATGTCAGTGACGCCCTGAAGGATGCCAAGTCGCCGTTGGTGCAGCTTGCCCAAGATTGGCGGCAACTGCTGTTCCCCGACGCGAGTGACGAACAATTCGCCGACGCCTACGCGCAGACCGTGACCTTCGCGCTGTTGCTGGCACGCAGCGAAGGCGCCAACCCACTGGGGCTGGGCAGCGCCGAATACGCGCTTGCCGCCGAGCACAGCCTGCTTTCGCGCGCACTTCAAGTGTTGACCGACCTCCATGCCCAGGCGGAAATCTCGGCCTCGCTCAATCTGCTGATTCGCGTCATCGGCGAAGTGCCCGTGGCCACCCTGGGCGTCCCGAAGGAGCCGTGGCTTTACTTCTACGAAGATTTCCTGGCGGCGTACGACCCGAAATTGCGGAAGGACGCTGGGGCGTATTACACCCCCGTCGAGGTCGTCCGCGCCCAGGTCCGTCTGATTGACGACCTATTGACGAACCAAATGGGCAAGGCCCTTGGCTTCGCCGACCGCGATGTCGTTACTCTCGACCCGGCCATCGGCACGGGAACCTATCTTCTTGGCGTGATCGACCAGGCTTTGGGCAAGGTGGAAGCGCAGCATGGCGCGGGAGCGGTGCCTGGGCAGGCGACCGCCCTGGCGGGCAACATCTATGGTTTTGAGAACATGGTCGGGCCGTTCGCGGTGTCCGAACTCCGCGTGAGCCGCGCGCTGCAGGACAAAGGCGCGAAACTGCCGGCCGACGGAACGCACGTCTACCTGACTGATACGCTCGAAAGTCCCAACACGCCGCCGCCGGTTCTGCCGTTCTATTTGAGACCCATTTCCGAGCAACACGCCAGGGCCTTGACCGTCAAAGCCCGTGTGCCGGTCATCGTGTGTGTGGGCAATCCGCCTTACGACCGGCACCAAGCCGCCAGCCCAACGAACAAGGCGCGAACCGGAGGTTGGGTCCGCTGGGGCGACGATGGTGAAGGCGCGTCCGCGATCTTCAAGGACTTTCTCGACCCCGCCCGCTCCGCCGGCCATGGCGTCCGTGTTCACAACCTCTATAATCTTTACGTCTATTTCTGGCGATGGGCGCTTTGGAAGGTCTTCGAGCAAGAGGCGGTCGCGGGGCCGGGAGTGGTGAGCTACATCAGCGCCTCAAGCTACCTTGACGGCGACGCATTCTGCGGCATGCGCGAGTACATGCGCCGGCTTTGCGACGAACTGTGGATTCTCGACCTGGGCGGCGAAGGCAGGGGCACACGGAAAAGTGAAAACGTATTTGCGATTCAGACTCCCATCGCCATCGCGGTCGCCGTCCGCTATGGCAAGGCCAAGATGAACACGCCGGCGAAAGTCCGGTTTGCCCGCGTCATCGACGGGACGCGCAGCGAGAAGTTGAAGATCCTGGACGCCGTCAGGGGCTTCAGTTCTTTGCAGTGGGAGGACTGCGCCAGCGACTGGCAATCGCCTTTCCGTCCGACCGTCGACGGGGCATACTTCGGTTGGCCACTTTGGACGGACCTTTTTCCTTGGCGGCGGAATGGCGTCAAGGCTGGCCGGACCTGGGTGATCGCACCGGACGCGCAGACGCTCGAACGCCGTTGGCGGTCCCTGCTCAACGCCGAAAAGAGCCGGCGCGCGGCGCTCTTCAAGGATTCTCGAACCGGGCACAAAGCGGACGACGCGCCGAACCAGCTTCCGCCCGCCGGCGGCAAATTGACGCCGATTGCCGAATTGACCGGCAATGCCCCACCGCCTTCGATCATTCGTTACGCCTACCATTCCTTCGATCGCCAGCACCTATTCGCCGATGCGCGATTGCTCGATCGGCCCGGACCCGCGATCTGGCAGGCCCATGGCGACCGACAGATCTACGTCACGACGCTGCTGAACCATCCCTTGGGCGACGGCCCGGCGTTGACCGCGGCGGCCGAGATACCCGACTTGCATCATTTCCGGGGCTCGTATGGCGCAAAGGAAGTGGCGCCCCTGTTCCGCGACAGCCGCGGCAAGGAAGCCAATATCCTGCCAGGCCTGCTTGACCTGTTGGCGACGGCTTACGACCAAGAGGTCACGCCGAACGATTTTTTGGCATACGCATACGGCGTTCTGGCCCAACCCGCCTTCACCAGGCGATTTGCTCATGAACTCGGAACGCGCCAGCTTCGCTTGCCGTTGACGAAGAAAGCGAGCTTGTTCGGCGAGGTCCGCGACATCGGCGCGAAACTGCTTTGGCTGCACACCTACGGCGAGCGATTCATTCTCAAGGAACGCCGCAAGGGGCAAATCACCAAAGGCGGGGCCCGCTGCACAAAGCCTGTTCCTGGCGACGCCGCCGGATACCCGGATGAGTACCAGTACATCGACGCCAGGAACACACTGCACGTTGGCAACGGTGAGTTCGCCCCCGTTTCGCGCGAAGTGTACGAATTCGAAGTATCGGGGTTGAAGGTCGTCCAGTCCTGGCTGAAGTATCGCATGAAGCAAGGCGGGGCGAAAAAATCGTCGCAGCTTGACGAGATTCGCCCGGAGAAATGGAGCGGCGATTTCACAACCCAGCTTTTGGAGCTTCTTTGGATCTTGGAAGCGACGCTTGCCGAGTACCCCCGCCAGGCCAAGTTGCTCGCGGCCGTCGTCAAGGGACGGTGCTTTCGAGCCGACGAATTGCCCGCCGTCCCCCTCGCCGCGCGCCAACCGCCCGGCCGTGCCACCCGTAAGGGCTTGTTCGACGCGGAAGATGAGTAGGTAATGCTCCGTCAAGAAGGCCCTACATATTGGTCTTGTCGTCGGTCCCGCCCGGCTCGATGAGCGCGTCCAGCGCGGCGGCCAACGGGGCGTCGTGCGCGTTGGTCTCCGAGTACACCCGGCAGATGCGAAAGCTGAGCGGTATCTGCCGGAATAATTCGTCTGCGGTCAAGGCGCGGATTCCGCCGCGGGCGCCGTCGAACAAGTAGTTCTGCCCGGCCGTCGGGCCGCGCGTGCCCGGCCGGTGGACATGCCGCGCCAGATCGACCCGCAACGGCAGCGTTCGCAAAGCGGCGGGCAACCTGGCGCGCAACGCTTCTTCCACGAACGAGGCCCGGCTGAAGATGCTGCTCGACTCGGCGGCGGCCGGCGGGAAGAACAACGTCCGCTCGCAGGCCATCTTCCAACGCACCTGCCGGTTGAGGAACCGCGTCCAGCGCAGGCCGACGGCGCTTTGGGTCGCGTCGCCGCTGGCCGCCCAGCGCGCCACGTCGACCAACAACGACCATTCGGTCATTCGCCGGTACTCGTCGAGGTGTTCGAGCGGATTTTTTCCATCGGGAAACAGGTAGGCCTTGCTGTCGGCGAACAACTCGGCCAGTTCCATGTCGATGGCGCGCACCGTGCGATGGAAGTAGAGCGACCGGAAAAGCTCGGCCCGCACGCCGATGAAGCGTACCAGGGCGGGCAGCCCGCGCGCGTGGATCGTCAGCCCAAGGTCGCTGAAAAAACTGTAGTGCAACAAGCGTTCCATGTCGAAAGCCCGCGCGGCATAGCCCGACATGTACGCGTCGCGAAGCACGAAATCCATGTTGTCGATCGTATAGAGTCCGCAGAACAAGCTCCGCAGGTGGCTGAGCCAGCGGGGTATCGCGGGCCCATGGCGCGTATCGGTGGCCGGGTCTTGTGGTGCGGGCGTCCCGCCTGCCGGACGCGTGATGAGAAAGCTGATCTGGTCTGGATCGAGCCGCTCGCTCTCGGCCAGTCGTCCCCGCGGATTGCGGCGAATGCGAGCGAGCAGGTGGCCCAGTTCGTCGCGGATGATCTTGCCGCCCAGCGTTTCGTGCGTCAGGCCGAAGTCGGCCAGGTAATGGTCGTCGAAGAAGTGTCCGAAGGGGCCGTGTCCGACGTCGTGCAAGAGGCCGGCCAGCCGCAGCAACGATTCGACATAGGCGCGGCTGGGCACGTCGGGGCAAACCGCGGCCAGACTGTCGTAGAGCGCGGCCGCGGCCCGGCTCGCCAGGTGCATGGTGCCCAGCACATGCTGAAACCGCGTGTGCTCGGCCGTGGGGAAGACCCACCAGGCGGTCTGCAACTGGTGGATCTGCCGCATCCGCTGCACCCAGGGATGGTCGATGATCTCGCGTTCCGAGACCTCGCCCGGCTCGGCCGCCCCCGAGGTGAAGGCGATATAGCCGTGGATGGCATCGTGGCTCAGCGATTCACGTTCCCAGTCGCGCATGGCCCCACACTAACCCGCAGCGCAAGCAAGGTCCAGCGTTGGACTTACCTTGCAACTAGGGTCTTTTTCAAACACCCTAAAACAACTACCAACCGTTCAGTGTGCACCCGTACATGCGTCGTCGCGTTCAGTGTGGACTCGTGTACGCTAGGCGGGCGAAGGCGCGGAGAAACGCGATCTTCGACATCCCCACGACGTCTGAGCGAGCCGCGTAAGCGGCGGCGCGTTCCCGCGCCACCCTTCGCCGCACCCCACGCTTTTTTGGATCTCCGTTTTTAGGGGGGATTCGAAGTCGCGTTTATCCGCGCCGTAGCCGGCAACGTGGCGCTGTCGCCGCGCGCTGCGACGGCGCGCGTGCTAGGGCCGACGCGGCGATCGACGAACTTGGGCGCGCCGATGCTAGGGCACTGGCGCGTGAGAGAGACGCCGATGAGCGCCGCGAGCATGAGAACTAGCGTTGCGCGAGAGCGGTGCGTCGCGGGATATTCGGGATCGGCGCGAAAGCGATAAATCCCCGCCGTCTCGGCGGCGGCATGGGCCTTCGCGCGGGGCGTCGTCGCAATCCCTACGCTCGACGCTGCGCGAAACAAAACGATTCCGAAATCCCTCCCAAAGAGATCCAAAAGAGCGTGGGGTAAGGCGAAGGGAGGCGCGGCAATTGGGTGCCGCTTTCGCGGCTCGCTCAGACGTCATGGGGTATT
>DATKSN010000282.1:0-22027 GCA_035531595.1 Pirellulales bacterium
GGACCACCGGCTCCGCATCGTCAAGGTCCACGGGGACTGCCGGCAACTGCGGATCGGCTGGTGGGCCAAAGGCGGCTTGAATTTGCTTTATCAGGTCAAGCTCGTCGTCGCTGGGCGGAGCCTTGACGGCTGGCCCGGCGATCCATTGCACTGGCGGAACTTCGCGGTCGCACGGGTTGACGAAGTGCCCACATCGCGGGTTTGGGCAAATCTGGACGAACGCGGCGGCGCTTCGCCGAACGTGGAACCGATGCCCGCAGTTTTCACAATCCAACAGAACGCGGTTGGTTGTTTGCTTCGTCATCGTTGGTCGCACCTGGCCGAGTGAACCGTTGCCCCACGTCATTCTACCGACGAGACAGCCCGCTTCAATCGTTCCCGTTTTGACGGCGCCGCGATGAACTCCCCGGCGGACGACTGGACGTGTGCGGCGCAGGCACCTCCCGGCGGGGGGTTGCCACTAAGCTATAATTGGGCTGTGAAGTAGTTGAGAACCTGCGAAGATGGGGTAAAGTACACGTTGAGCCTGGTGCATGGCCGTAGCCAGGGAATAAACTGCAATTGGTCCGTTTTGGCGGTCAGGATAAGCTTTCTGCCCTACACGGCCGATAGGGCCAAAGGAGTGGTCATTCAAGCGTACTGCAAAACAAGGCATTCCCATGGCATCCGAAGCAATCCAACAGATCATTCGGGGAAAGCTCGACGCCTACGAAGGCGAATTTGAAGTTTGGAAGGAAGACCATGAAAGTGCGATGCTCTATTTTGACTTCCGGGATCTTCTCGCCGATGGAGTCAACCTTTTCCATTCCGTTACCCGTCTCGATGAAAACTGGCGACGGGAAGTTTTTAAGCGGCCCGACCTTTACGACGAATCGTATGCGCCCGACGTGCTTGGGCTCTATCGGAGATGGGACCGCATAGCCCGTCAAGTAGAGGCGAGCTTGCTACCGTGGTTCCAGCAGGAATACGGCCGGGTCGATCATGCGGACGAGTTTCTCGCATGCGCCCGCGAGGTTAAGGGCATTCTCACGCCTGACGACGAATTCTTCGCCGGCGATGCCCTATCCAAATTGGAGGCGGCAGCACTCGACGAGCACCGCAAGGGGTTGACCGTTGAGCACCGCGGGCCGCAATAACGTCCGGACCAAGAGCTATCGCGACCTGCTGAGCAAGCTGCCGGCGAACATCGCGGCTCTTGCGGAAGAAGCGTTCGCGTTCTTTCTCGCCGATCCGAATCACCCCGTGCTTGCCAACCATCCGCTTTACGATACGCGCCGCGGGCAACATCGAGAGGGCAGCCGTTCCGTGTCCATTACCCGCCGGTATCGGGCCATCTACGTTGTCGACGGTGACACAAACGTCTGGTACTGGATCGGCACGCACGAGGCGTACAACTCCTTTACTGGTTCGAGCAAGTAGTGGGGCGTCGGTCAAACCGGTGTTGCCCCGAACCGACCAGCGGTGTTACGTTGTCCACCATGCCCGACCACGTTGCCCCGAACGGCGTGCCCTGGACCTGTTGTTACTCTTGCCTTCGCGCCTTCAACGGCGAGCGCGTAGGCGTCAGTCTCGACAGTAGCGGCAAGCCACACGTTTGCCGTCACTGTTGGCTCAAGTTACCAATCGACAAGCGCATCGCCCTGAAGGCCATCGGCGAGAACCTTTGCGGCATCCGCGACGTCGTAGGTGATTTCATCCAGTGGGCCAGGCACGAGGCCGAGGCGAACCCGGCCGACCTGCGCAACGACCCGGCCAACTGGTGGAAGCGCTTCACACAGCGCGGTGGAAGTGAGAATTGACCGGTGGGTTTAGCTGGTGTCTTGACACCCGCCGCGGCAATTCTTCGCGACGCTCTACGGCCATAATTCGCGTGATTCCCTGCGGAATTCACTGGGTTTAGCGGCATGAATCGTGGAAGTTTGCCTTATGATTCCGCTGGCGTCTAACCGCAATCGCAAGCGGCAAAGCAAGTTAGGGAAAGCCGAAATTCCTGTTGCACCCCCTGTTGCACCAACCGGCCGGAAAAAGACTCGGAAACCTGTCCCCCAGGCCGGCGACGCCACAAGCCCCATTGGTAACAGGGGCGCCGACGACCACCTGGAAGGAATCGTATCGGCCCTCCGCCGTCTGCCGGAAGCCGAACAGGCCGAAGTCATCCGCCGGCTGGGCAACGCGCAACCCGACCCCGGTCTGACGGTGATCGGGGCCGCCTGGAACAGTTTGCCCGAGGCCATCCGCGCGGGGATTGTGGCGATGGTCAAGGCGGCTGGCGCCGCCGCCACGTAACCAGCCGTCCGCGGCCGGGATGGGGGGGGGCGGTCGGAAGTGTCCCCCCGTCCGGTCCTGGACCGTTGGCCATGAAACGCACATTTTCCTGGGTTATGGCTATGGGGGTGTACGCGCCAGTTCCCCGCAAGAATGGCGTTTTTCGGACTGGCTTGACCCCCGCCGCACTCCTGCCATACTTGTGCCTGCCCGGCAGGCGTCAACCTAACCCACGCTACCTCGGCCCCACGGGATGCCTGCCGCTGCCCGTGGGGTCGCGTTTGCGCTCGGAGGTCGGGGGTGCCGGAGCATTTGATGGCCGCCGAACGATCGCGGCAAACCCTGCGGCTAGTTTGCGGTGGTCACCTCTTTGTCCGCAGCCATTTCCGCAATGGCCTCGAGCGCCGTCTCGCATGAGTCGGGGGCAAGGAGCTTATCGGCAAGCTCAATGTACTCGGAAGCGTGTTTCCACGACGTCTGCAATGAGTGCTCCCATACACTCTTCTCATCGTCCGAGCGAGCGTCGAGTTTCCACCTCCATGAATCCATCGCGGATTTGTACGCGGAAATCGCCGACCGAAGCACGTCTGATAGCTCGGAAAGCTGTTTGCCTTCCGGGGACTCGACAAAGATCTTGACATCCGCCCACGACTCACCCACTGCCTCCGAGTATTTCACGTAGGCGACCCCTACTTCCGTTCGAGCCTCAATCCGTTTGACGGCATTTAGTGCATCGCGCGCTGACTTCGGTACGTCGGCGTAAGCCTTCACCCGTGCGTGGGCCGCCGCCTGTCGTTCCTTTTTCTCTTTTTCACGGCGAGCCTCAATCTCCGCGGCCTCGTCCTTGGCGCGTTTAGCCTCCGCGATTTGTCGCGCTTCCTTCTCCTTGGCTAATCGCCTTTCTTCCTCAAGTCTCTTCGCCTCGGCTTCCTGCTCACGAATGATTTTCTCAACCTGAACAAATAAGGCATCCTTGGCGTTTTTCGCGTTCTCGATTGCGCGTTGCAAATCGGGGTCTTTAACCTTGTGCGACGACGCCTCGTCCAAGGCGCCTTCAAGCATCCTGTACGCTCCAAGCGGGTTGGATTCCCTGAACGCCTCGGCTTGCTTGACCTTTTCCGCGAACTCTCCGCCGTGGTAGCTTTCCCACGAATCGTGGGAAAGTGTGACGGCAAGCAATGTGCCGACGATGGCGAGAGTAACAACCCCAGCGGCCACGAGAACGTACTTGACCAAGGGCGACGATTTTTCGTTGGGCGCCGTAGCGGCTGGCGAAACCGCCGTTGGTGAAACGGGCGCTGCCGGTGGCGGAACGCGAGTGCCCAAGTCGAGCCCGTAGGCGCCCACGCCCACCAGGGTTGGTGAAACGGGCGCCGCTGGTGGCGGAATGTGCGATCGCCCACCGCAGTGCGGACATTGGAACACTTGGCCCGGTGCGATATTCGTGAGCGCCAGCCGTTGCCAGCATTGCGGGCAATCCACGTAGGCGGGCGCTTTCGCGGAGTTTCCGCGCATAGTGTTTCTCCCAGAGGTTGGCGATGCGAGAAGCGGGTGCCGAGAGCGGCAAGAGGAGTCTGTCACGAGACCAATTGACGCGGGTTAGGGCTTCGCCCTAGCAATTTACCCGCACCGCCTAGCCGTTGCAAGCAAGATGGGAATGAGCCGCCCGCCGAATCAACAACGGGCGGCTCGATTGGGTCTCGTGACACCCCCCCTTGTACCAGATGGTGCCGATTCTGGCAAACACCGACATGGTTCCAAGAGCGGCAAGGAAGAAGGGACAAGGAAAAAGGCATCCATGCGCGCAAATTCCGCGGGCCGTAAGCGGCGGGAACGACGCAGGCACGGCCGGCTGCCGCCCATATGCCCCGCCTGCCCGCCTTGGCCGCTGCGCTTGTCCGGCTGGGCCGCTGACGGCCAGTATGGCCCGCCTCGCCCAGCCCGGAATGCCCGCTGACGCCCGTATGCCCCGCCTGGCTGCCTTGGCCGCTACGCTTGCCCGGCCTGCCCGCTGTCGGCCAGTATGGCCCGCTCGGCCACGCGCATCGTGCGAGGCATTCCGTGGGCATCGTGCCCACGGGCCGCGTAGCGGCGAGAAGGAGAAAGGCATCCATGCGGGCAAATCGTGCCGGCATCCATGCCGGCGTACCGGGCGTGCCGCCCCAAAGACAAAAGAAGGCATCCATGCGGGCAAATTCCGCCGGGCATCCATTCCGGCGGGCCGCCATGCGGCGAGTACAACGGCGTGGCCGCTGCGCCCGCGAAGCTTTGGCCGTTCCGCTTGCCATGGCGAACGGACTAATTCAGCTTTTGAAGGACGTCCCTGAGTCTAGGATCCCCCTCTGAAGGCCGCTCATACGCCCGCCTGAGCTCGGCCCAGCGGACGCTCGGGCTTACCCTGATCTTGGCATCCCTCTTAGTTTGGATCACATGGGTCTTGGCGAGATCAGCATCGACAAGCGCTCGCAGCAGTCGTGGCAAGAGATCTCCGTATTCCCTCGCCCAGTCCACACGTTGGTCATCCGTGAGGTCGAAGTTGGGAAGGGTGACGAGGGACACGACACCCTGGATTCTCTGTTCGCAATCCGCGAGAAGCCTGCCGAGAGGATCGGCATCCGTCGAAGGTCTGACTGCGGTCGCCACCTGCTGCCAGGGATAGCGATCCTCGAAGACTCCCTGAATCGTCAATTCAGACCCCCGATGTACCTCCGGGGGCACCATCTCCTGGTCGTTCAAGGCGTTCTCAGCATTGAGGTGACAGGAGGCAGATACCCCAAGGGCCCCGATGTGAATGCGGTTCACATGAAACTTGATGGTGCCCGCCCGGATGTCGGCCCGGCCTATGAACGCGATGCTGGACGTATCGCTTCCCGGCCAGCTGTTGAAGACGATATCGGCCCCGGGCAGTTCGACATCCAAGTTAAGGATCTCGCCCCGCAGGACGAGAGGCAGCGCTACGCCGGCCGATACTACAAGATCTCCTGTTCTGATCCCGAGGAGAGCGGAGTTCGGACCCTTCAATTCGAACCGAACCTGCGCCCGCGGCGAACTGTCATCGGTCCACACGGAGCCAAGGACGTAGGACACCACCTCGCCCTCGATCAATGTGTCTCCGGACAGTCGGTGGCGGATGAACCTCCAAAAAAACGGTTGGCGGCCGTATTCCGCCAGCAACTTTGGCATTTGGCCGCCCGAGACGTCCTGCCCCCGCGCTACGGCGTGCGCCACGACCAGCGCGCCGAGTACGTCGTTGACGGGCGCGTTGTCGTGCAGGAACGGGTGCTCCGGCAGATGCACCTCGACTGCATTTCGGTATGCGGCCAGCGCCGCCGGCGACCCGAAGGCCAGTCGCGGCGACGGGCGGAAGGTTTGGCCGGCAATTAGGTTCGCGAGGAGATCGAGCTGATCCGTCCGGTCGTATGCGTTCGCGGGGAGTTCGGCTCCGTGTGCCTGGGCTAACGGGACTCGGACCTTCGCCTCCCGGTCGAGAATTTCATTGGCCACCGTCTCCAGGACCTCCCACGCGTCTGTGGCGCCTTTGTCCTTAAGACGTCCCAAGAGTTCTGCGTAGTTGGGCGTTTCCCCGTGCTTGTCCGCCGCGATCAAGGTGCCGACGGAAGCCAGCACGGGCGCGTAGCCGGCGAAACTCCGGCCACGATCGTCCTCCCACAGGTTCCTTGGCGGCATGCCGATCGCCGCGCTGATGGCGTCGAAGAACACGCAGATGACTTGCCGGATTGGATTCAGGTGTCGCTCGACGGCCTTTGGGTCTCCGACCTTTCGGGCGAACGCGAGAACGAGCTCCGTAGCCGCTGCTTCGTCGAAGTAGTCGACTGCTAGCCGTGTCACCGGCAGCGAAGGGGCATCCAACTCTAATATGGCCGCGGCCAACTCGACTGCCGCTGGCCGGCCGAACAGCAAGAGTTTCGGCCCTTGTCCTTTCGGGGCCGCGGGGGCAGCAAGTCGCTCCACAGTCGTCCGTAAGAACTCCTCGATGTGGCTATCGCCGGAAAAGATCCGTCCCTCGTCTAAGGCGTCGATGATGAGCGCAAATTCCCCCTGCTGGAATTCGTGCGAAGCTTGATCGCCAATCTCCTCTAGGATTCCGGAGAGGGCGCCGGTCGAGACCTTTACTTTGGCAAGGTCCAACACCGGGATCCCGGTGCGGGCCGCCAAAGCACGCGCGAACGTGGACTTTCCCACGGCCGCTGGGGCTTTGAACAACAGGACGTCGCTCGCCAGGGGGTCCTGTTCGGCTAAGAACTCCTCTGCCGTGATGGTTTGCGGTACGAACGGGTCGATCGGGTCGGGATAGGTCAGCCTCTTGACGGTCCCGCGAGCCGGCGGCGGGCGGAGCCGGTCGGCGATCTGATCAAATGTCAGCGTGGTCACGTGGTGTCGAAGTTCCAACTGATCCTCGCGTAATTCGATGTAGATCGGTGTCGGCTTGTCCGGAATGCGGACGCGGAAGATTTGCGCCCCGCCAGGCCCCAGTCGCCCCCGGGCTTCGACAATGCGACCGCTCGGGTAGGTGGTATCTGGAATCGTAACAAGGTCTCCCACCCGGAGCACCGGGGCGGCTTTCTGTTTCGACATGTCAAATGCCCTTTCGCCACGCGTCACCAGGGCGCACGCCTGAGAATGCGTCTCAACTGATTATACATGATTCCGTCGAGCGAATTCACCAGCCCGTCGCAAGACGTGTGCCAGGCCCCGATTAAGACGTGCGTGAGCGGCCCGACCGTCGCCGTCGGCGTGCCTTGATGAGCGGCGAGGTTCCTCCACTCATTGAGGCTCTTGAGGTGCGCGAGGCGCGCTGGGTTGGCCGGGTCTGCATTCGCCAAGTCGATTGTAAAGCCGAAGCGTTTGAAGTCGGCTTTCAAATTCTCGAGGTTCGGATTGCTGTGGTCGAGTTTCCGGTGGGCAGTGAATTGCGCCTGAAAGATTGCCGCGAGTGCCGGCCGCTTCACTCTTGAGACGAGGATCTGGCTGGCCTCCGTATAGAGATCGCGGCAGAACCCCTGGAAGTGGGCGCTCAGCGCCAGAACGTATCCGCGCAGATTTTCGTCAATCAGGTGCGGATTGGGTGGAGCGGCCGCCAGGGTCATTTGACACTGTCCGTCGATCTGGGCCAGCCGAGGACTGCGGTCGTTAGTCCAGTGGAGTAAGGAAGCGGACGGCATTGCGTGCTCTCGGCCGACGTTGCATGTGCATTCAAGATGAATACTTGATACCGATTTGGAGCGGTTCTTGCCAGCGTCGGTCCACCGCGCCGACGCGCGCCCGCCGCCATGAAGTTCCGTCTCCCGTGTGGCCAAACCAATTGTCGAATTCTGCCGCTCGTACAAACCCCGCGGCTGCTTTTGACGACGATCTAGTTTTAGGGTGAGGGGGCGACGTCGACGGGCCGCTACGCGGGCAACGTCGGCCGGTCGGTCCGCGGTCGGAATCTCGATCGACGTCTCCCCCACGCGCATCGTGCGGGGCATCGTGCCGGCATCCATGCCGGCGTAGGCGGTAATGGTCGGCTGCGCCGCAGAAGCTTTTCTGGCGGCATCCTGCCGGTTGTTCCGCCGGCGTCGTGCCGGCGGGCCGCTGCGCGGCGAGTAGGACGGCCGGCCGATCCAACGCCGCCAGGGGCCTGCGGCGGGTGTCGCCTGCCCAACCTACGGGTGCGGCGGGCGGTCGAACCCCGCAGCGCTACGCCATGCGGGCTTGGCCGCTACGCTTGCGCGCCGCGGGCGAGGCGAGCGGGCGACGCCACCGACCCTACCCGCCCCCCGCCTACCCTGTCGGCGTCGTCTTGGCCGGCCGAGGAACGAGGAGGGCGTTCCGCCCATCGGCGGGCCCTACGCCCCCCGCCTCGCGGTCGGCTGGCCCGGCCTCGGCCGCTCCGACGCGGCACTGGTGCCGCTCGTCGCTTGCCCGGCCTCTGGCTTCGCCGACTCGCCGGCTTTGGGTCCGCGGCGTAACCGCCGATCCGGCCGAACTCCACGAGGGCATCCTGGGAGCGTGCGGAAAGCCCGATCTGCGGCGCCGGCCGCGCTGCGAGACATGGTCGGCGGCCGCGCGCTCCGGCGGAGCCACGAGCCGGTGAGGCGTTCCACCCGGTTCCCGCTCGAGCTTCCCGGCGCGTACCTGCCCGGCCCACCGCCGAATGCGGGACGACCGCCGGAGGCGGGCCCCGCCCAAGGGCGTCGCCCTCTTCCTGTCCGGCCGCCCGTTCCGGCTGCACCTCGCCCCGGATTTGCCAACCCGGTATTACCGTTTTGCGCGCCACCCATGGCGAGGCCCACGGCACTCTCCCGCCGAGGTCGTTTGCCAAAACGGTATTTACCGTTTTGCGCTACCGGCCCACCCTGAAAATACCGCGATTTGCCGAGAAAAAATAAGATTCCGTAAGAGGGCTTGCTATTGCTATCGAAACGAGTAAAATCAGCATTATCACTCGGAGATTTTGGGCTCTTGTGTTGTCGAGATAACTAAATTCGGGACGTAGAGGTCGCAGGTTCGATTCCTGTCGCCCCGACTTTTTTCAGACCATTGCTAACTTGGTTCCAGAATGGGGTAGTCGCCAACGGGCTGGAATGGATCCCTGACCCAGGGCAACCCCGGCAAGCCCCGGCAAGCCCGGCAAGCCCCGGTTACTCATGGCGTTATCGCTCCAGTCCAGTTGGCTTCGAGAAATCAACAGGGGGCTGACGCCCCCCGCTCGCCTGTTCGGCCGGCAAATACCGGACGAACCGTTATCAACGGCCCGTTTTCGGCGGTTACCGTATCGGGACCGGTGGCCACGCATCCCCTGGGGCGTTAGAATGGCCATTCTTGCGGCGGCGGCCTTTGCTGGCCGCGGTGAATCGAAACCAGATGAGGCAACGATGCGCGATCGGACTCCGCTGCGCCTGGGAGCGGTGAATTACCTGAACACCAAGCCGCTGATCCACGGCCTGGCGGCCCTAGCGCCGGAGGCGAAACTCGTGCTCGACCTGCCCAGCCGGCTGGCCGACGGGCTGGCGGCGGGGCGGCTCGACGTGGCGCTGATCCCCTCGATCGAGTTTTTTCAGGATCCGGCCTACACGATCGTCTCCGACGCCTGCATCGCCTGCCGTGGTCCGGTGATGTCGGTCAAGCTTTTCAGCCGCGTGCCTATCGAACGGATCGGCACGCTGGCGCTCGACGAAGGCTCGCGGACCAGCGTGGCGCTGGTTCGCATCCTGCTCAAGGAGCGTTTCCGCCTCGAACCGCGGTTGGAGCCGCTGCCGATCGGCGCCGGAATACACGACACACGCGCCGACGCCGTGCTTCTGATTGGCGATCGAGCGATGCGTTCCGCCGGCGGTTCGTTCGCCGAGGTCTGGGACTTGGGCGACGAATGGTGCCGTTGGGCGAAGCTGCCTTTCGTATTCGCGATGTGGGTTGCCCGGCCCGGCGTCGAACGGAACGGACTCGACGCGGCGCTCTCGGCCGCCCGCGACTCAGGCCTGGCGCATCTCGAGCAAATCGCCCAGGCCGAAGCGGCCCCCTTGGGCCTGTCGCGGCCGGAGTGCGTAGCCTATCTGCGTGACAATCTCTATTTTCGCCTCGGTTCGCGCGAGCGGCAAGGTCTGGACGTCTTTTATCGCCTGGCCCGCAAGCTGGAACTGGCGCCCGTGGGAGTCGAACTTGGTTGCACCCATCGCTAAGACGCCCATTTCGAAAACGCTTGAGAAGGCGGTCGCCGGCGAGCGGCTCTCGCCCGAGGAAGGCTTGCGGCTCATCGAGTCGCACGACATGGTCGCCCTGGGCCGCGCGGCCGACGCCGTCACGCGCCGGCTGCACCCCGGGCGCTTCCGCACCTACAACATCGACCGCAACATCAACTACACCAACATCTGTTCGGCCGTCTGCGATTTCTGCGCCTTCTTCCGTCGTCCGAAGGACGCCGAAGGTTACGTGCTCGATCGCGAGGTGCTGTTGCGGAAGATCCAAGAGACGGTCGACCTGGGCGGCGACCAGATCCTGATGCAAGGCGGTATGCACCCCGAGTTGAAGCTCGAGTGGTACGAGGAACTGCTCTCGGACATCAAGGGCCGATTCCCACAGGTGAACGTCCACGGTTTCAGCCCGCCGGAGATTTACGCCTTTACCAAGGTCAACAAATTGCCGCTGCGCACCGTGCTTGCGCGGCTCAAGGCGGCCGGGCTGGGGAGTTTGCCGGGGGGCGGCGCCGAGATCCTGGTCGACCGGGTGCGCAAGCAGATCACCCGCGGCAAGGTGCTCAGCGACGACTGGCTCGACGTTTGCCGCGCCTGGCACGAGTTGGGAGGCAAAGGCTCGGCCACGATGATGTTCGCCCACGTCGAGACGCCGGCCGAGCGGATCGAGCACCTCCAGCGGCTGCGCGAGTTGCAAGACGAAACGGGCGGCTTCACCGCCTTCATCTGCTGGACGTTCCAGCCCGAACACACCGAGTTGGCCCACATCCCCAAGGCAGGCGCCGTCGAGTACCTCAAGACGCAGGCCGTCAGCCGGCTCTACCTCGACAACTTCCCCAACATTCAGTCGAGTTGGGTCACGCAGGGCTTGAAAGTCGGGCACATCGCGCTGTTGTACGGAGCCAACGACATGGGCAGCCTGATGATCGAGGAAAACGTCGTCGCCTCGGCCGGCACGGTGCATTACCTCACGCTCAAGCAGATCCGCGACGCGATCAGCGAGCTGGGCTATGTACCGCGACAGCGGAATGTGTTCTACCAATTGATCGATGCCGCCCCGGCCGCTGTCGCCAAGGTAGGTTAGGCTTTATCGACGAAGTAAAACGCCTCGTCGAACAGGGAAGCGAAGCAACGGAAAAGGGGGCGAATGACCGCTCGTGTACGCCCTGCTCTTGGATTCCGTCAAGCGACACCCATGCCCTGCGGCGCTCGGTCGTCGCGGGGCCGCGGAGCGGCCGAAGGTGTGTTCCCACGCGGAGCGTGGGAACAAGGAAAAGCGAGGAACGGCCGCTCGTAGCGTGGGCTTTAGCCGCTTTAGCCCGCGTCCGTTTGGTGGGCGGTGCCCACCCTACGGGAGTTGGAAGAACGACATCCGCCGGTCGCCGCTTTCGATCAACTGGGCGCCGAGCAAGCGGCTCAGACCGGATTCCAGTTCCGCGGCCTGATCGGCGAAACCGTGTCGGTCGATATAGATGCCACGGAAGCCCTTGGCGGCGATGGCCCGCACCTGCTCGTCGAGCGGGCGAGACGCCAGTTCGCGTTGCCAGAGATCCTCCGCCCGCCCCTTCATGGCGCCGTAGCTCCATCGCAACGAATCCGAGTGAAAGTAGGGGCGGAAGTGCTCGTATTCACCCAAGACATGCGGCGCGACGAACTCCGGAAAGCGCGCATAGGGAAGTTGAAACACCATCGCGCCCTCGGGTAGGGCTGCTTCGATGCGGGCCACGAACTCGGCGTCGTTGGCGAACTGGGCCCTCAAGGCGGCGTATTCGGGCACCCGTCCCCGCCCCGCCTCGTCGATGACGCCCAATACCGTGAGCGAAGCCAGCAGCCAATGGAACTGATAACGCGGACGGCCCGACCGCGACCACCATCGGCCCGCTCGCTGGAGCAGCAGGGCGACGGCGAACAGCGAAAAAAGGGCGATCACGATGCTGATCCGGTTGTAACCTCGGATCATCGGGCTGACCAGCAAACTGAACAACGAACCAAACCCGCCGATGGTGGCCAGGAGCACCGCGAAAAGATTGAGCACGGCCAACCCTCGGGCCAACTCCCAATCGCCCGAGATCGCTCGGCGGGTCATCAACAGACCGACAAGGAACAGGAAGCCAAGTCCCCCGACGACTCCCAGCGCGGCGCCGCGCTTTTCGCCGTCGGAGAGCGGCGCCCGTTCATACTGGACGCGGGCGCGGGCCCAGGGGGCCAAGCGATGTTCGGCCGCCGGCAACAACATCTGGCCGATCTTCAGGCCGTGGATTTCGGCTTCGTCGGACGTGCGCTGGGCGACCTCGGGGTTGTGCCCGTGCCGATGCCAAAAGATCAGGCTGGGCGCGATGTTCGCCAGCACTCCCAGCGACGTCAGGGCCACCAGCAACGCGGCCACCCCCAGCGGGCGGATCCGGCGCCGGTCGAGCGACGCCGCCGCGCCGGCGACCAGAAACAGGTAGCAGGCGAAGAAGGCGTAATAGACTCCGGCCGACGCCTGAACGAGCGCGATGACCAGCGCCGCGACGCCGCGCCCACGGTCGCCTAGGCGATGCGTCGCCTGCGTTCCCAGGCGCCAATCCACTTTCCCCTGGTAGAGCCACAGCGCGACCATCATCGAAAGCGGCACGACGAAATAGGACGTGAGAAAGAGGTGGTTCTCGCCGCGGTAGAAATGATAAGGGACCAATGCGTACAGCAGGCTCGCCGACAACGCGGGCGCCAACGATACGTGGAAGCGGCGCAGGACGAACAGCGTGGTACATGTCGTCAGCGGAAAGCCGAGCAGGAAATAGAGATTGAAGGCCGTTCCAAAATCGCCGGCGACGAGCGACAACATCTTGATCAAAGCGAAGTGCAGATTGTCGGCCATCGGAAGGTCGTGCATGTCCATGCCGGAGGGCGCGCCAAGGCTGGGGTTGTGCAGGAACCAGCCGTGGTCGCAGATGCTCTTGACCCACATCTGATGCAAAAGCGCGTCCCAACTCGCGTCGAAGGGCACCGATAAATCGGCATGCCAGAGTTTGAGGATGCGCACCAGAAACAATACGCAAAGGCCCGCGGCGGCAAAGTAAACGCCGATGCTCGCGGCGAGACGCCTTCGGACGGCCGCCAGGGGGGACGGCGACGGCCCGCCTTCAGGCTTGGGCCCCCGCGAGCCGCGGACGTTCGGAAGCAACGGTAGGGTCGCCATCGGAAAACTCCTCAGGGGCCAGTGGCTGAATAATCGGTCTTGGCATCCGGCGAACGGTCGACGAACAGGTCGTCGCGGTTGGCTTGCGCCAACCGGACGAGCAGCAATTGTTGGCGCGGCCCATCCGGGCTCGGCTCGCTGAAGTAATGCGATCCCAGACTTCCTACTCGTTCCGGCCTGCCGCCGATGAGAAGGATTTGGCCGGGGGCCAGCGTCGCTTCGATCCGCAGTTGGTCGAACACCTTGCGCGGTGGTTGGACACGGAGTTCGAAGGTGCCACCGTCTCCGGGCAAGAATTCCTTTTGTGGATCGCCGTGGACGATCTGGGGAACCAGTTCGACTCGCACGCGTCCGTCGCTCCGCGGAAAGGCCTTTTCGACGAAGATCGCCTTGGCCTTGTGGAACACCTCGCCGTTCACCTCGCCGTCATCGTCGCGGAAGAGCACCGTCAGTAGCGAGAGCGGCGCTTGCTGTCCCGAGGCGACGATTTCGCGCGGCTCGCCCTCGCGGACTTGCCGTTTCCATCCCCGAATCGTGGGCTCTTTTCCCAGTTCGACCCGATGTTCGTCGGCGGTTGTCGGGCTGGCTTCGCTCTGGTTCAACAGGCCTTCCAAGAGCGGCGGCAACCGCGCCGAGGCCAGACCCACGCGAAAGCCGTTCGCCTCCAGCCGCTGCCGCGTTTCGACCGGGAGCTGTTGCTCGTCGACGTCGTTCCAAAGCGGCGCGTGGAGTTCCCGCCCGCCGGGCGGCAGGCGCACGAACAGAACTTCCAAGAGCACACTGTCTTGGGCCACTTGCAGCGGCGAAAGCGGCGAGCCGGCGCCATGGCGCCACCGCATGCACCCGCCCGCCAGCAACAGGGCGAGCAAGCCCAACACGGTGGCCGCGGGCCGTCGTGGCATAGGGGGTCGATTCCGGGGAAGATGGGGCGGGTAGGCTAGCGAAGGCCGATTCTGATGTCAATGCCGGCCCACGCCCGCCCCAGCACGCCACGCATCGGCGTTGATGTGCCTTACCTACTTCTTCAGTTTCCGCATCCGATCGAGCACGCGCTCCAATGTCCGCTTTTCGGCTGAATCTCGCGTGTCGTCCGCCGCCGGTTTTTCCGGTTCGCCCGCGGGTTGATTGGTTTTGTTCTTCTCGCGCCGCTTTGACCATTTTTGGGCCAGATCTTCCAGCAGGTCGACGGCCTGAGGAGGAAAGAGGGCATCCGACGGCTCGGGGGCCTCGGCGGCGCCGCCGGCGCCCGCTGCCGGCGGGTGTTTGCGCCGAGCGAGGTAAACGCCAAACTGCTGAAGCGTATCGACGACTCGTGCCAGGTCGGTGTCGCCCATCGCACTGACGTCGATCCGCGGTTTGGAGAGCGTGCCGATGATCGGGATGAGGAGGGTTTTCTCCGTCAATGCGCGGGCCGTGGGCAAGGCCGAGGTGATCCCCTCGGGCAGCACGACGCGAATCTCGGCCAGCATATCGAGCGACTCGTCGAAACCGACCGATCCGTGGGTACGCACGCGCAAAGGGGGCAGGGAGAACTCCAGGTCGCGGTGGTGGACGCGGCCATCGAGCAATTCAAAGGTGACGACCGATTCGCGGGCCAGTTCGACGACCGGCGGCACATGAAGTTTCTCGGCCAATTGGTCCACGAATGAGCCCGCACCGACCGCGACACGGTGCAGCGACAGCCGGCCGGCCAGTTGGCCCGTCTCCGGCCGGTCGAGCGGCACTCGCCCATCGTCGAGGTCGATCGAAAACGCGCCCTCGACGTCCGTCGCCTTGCTTAAGATCGGGGCGGCGAGGTCCAGAAAGTCGTCGCACATGCCCTTTGAAATGCGGCAATGGTCGACCACCACGCCACGTTCGACAACGAGTTCCGGCGAGCCGCCGGCCGTGGCCCACGCCGGCCGCAAGCCGAAGGCCAGATTGATACCTTCGACGTTCCACTCCTGCCGCGAAGCCGGCGTTCGCCAGGCGACGCGCAAATCGACGAGGCGAACATCGACGCCGCGTTGGATGTCCGCGGGCGGCCGGCCCTCGCGCGGCGCCGTTGCCTCGCCGGTCGGCTCCTGGGGCTTGAGCCGCCGGCCGAGCAGATCCTCGAGGTTGCTGCCGTTCTGACGAAACAGCAAATGCAACTCGGGGCGGTCGAGCCGCACCTGGCCGACATCGCGCCGCGTGACGATTTGCCAAAGCGGTCGGTCGAGGGCGACGTTCGGCGCCCTCACCAAGGGCTGGCCGTCGCGCGTCCGCACTTCCAAATCGGTCAGCGCGGGCTGCGAAAACCAACCCAGCGAGGCGGCGCCCACGGTGGCCCGGCCCTGGATTCGCCACGACGCGCCGCTGAGCGCGAGGTTGGCCAGCGGTGTCCACGAGAGCAAGTAAGGCGCCGCGGCCACCAGCAAGACCACCGCCAGCAGTCCGCCGGCCAATCCACGCCGCCAACGCCGCCGACCTAGGGGTGAGCCAAAACCAAGCGTGATTCGCATCCGTACCTCCGGGGAATAAGCGTTAGCCCGCTTCAATGGCCAGGATCGCCGCGGCAACGACATCGGTGCGCGCCGTAGTCTACTTCGGATCGGCCGCCGAACGCAACGTGAAGTCGTTCACACCCGGACGGATCCCGTGGGCCGGTTGATGCCGAGTGAATGTCACCGCAGTAGATGTTGCCCGCACAGCGCGGATAAACTCGCCTCGTCGGCGACGCGGCGAGTTTCGACCCCTTCGGCCAACAGCCGCCCCGAGCCATCGGCGAACTCGTCGTCACTGAAGGCGATCAAAACCGCCGTCACGGCGTAACCCCGCCGGCGCAGACCGCCCAGGGCGAACGCCGTCGGCTCGCTGACCCGGGGCAACACGGCGACCACCGTGGCGTCGCGGGGCAAGCGGCTGACGGTCTCCAGAACAAGCTGGTCGAACAGGAGCCCATCGGTCAATTCCACGCGGGCCAGGGTCTCGAGGATCCTTTGAAACTGCTCGTGCCCGCGACGCGTGGGGATGACGACCGGCTGCAAGCGGTCGCTGCGCTCGCGCATGTTGACGTTCTGCTTGGCGGCGGCCCGGGTGCGAAAATCGTGGGCCCAACCCTCCTCACGGATGCGGTCGGCGGCGTCGCGCCCGTTGGTGGCCAGTCCGACCTGCTGCCCAAGCAGGTAAACCGCGTTGGCCACCGAGGCGGCGGTGGTCACGGCCAACTCGCTTCGCAAAGGCTCGTTAGGCCGGGGATACTCATCCTGGTGGAAGGCCAGCAAGATCGAAGCGCCGGCAATCGTCGAGGGTTCGTAGATCTTGCTGTGCAGAATGCCGGTTCGCGCGGTCGCACGCCAGTTCACTCGGTTCAAGGGGTCGCCGGGCTGGTAGAGCCGCAGCCCGGCGATCCGCGTGGGGTCTTCAAAAAGCCGGTGCGTGAGGCGGATTTCACCGATCGGGCGACGCGAGGCGAGGTCGTAACCGACCAGGGGCACAAGCCGCGGATGGACGAGCACGAAGTGCGGCGCCGTGCCCACCCGGTAACGGCGGTGCAAGCCAAACAGATCGCCCGTCTCCAGAACCACCGGACCCAGTTGATAGTAGCCGCGCATCTGGAATTCGAGCTGGTAGCGGAGCGACTTTTGCCCGCCACGCCGGAGCATGGCAATCATCAGCCGCTTGCCGTGGACCTTCAGCCGCGGCGGGCGCTGGACCAACGCCTGCCGCGGAAGACTGTCTTCGATGAGCACCCAGGCGACGGGGAAGCGGCCGGTGTTCTTGACGTTCACAAGGACAGCCAGCTTGTCGCCAATCTCGGCGGTGAGGCGGTTGCACTCGCGCTCGGCTTCCAGGTGCTCGATCCAATAGCGCGAGAGATACCGGCTGACGAGCATCAGGCCCAACAGCACGTACATCGCGTAGGCCAAAAGGCCCAATTGGAAGACGAACGCCACCAGCAGGATGGCCGCGGCGCCGAGATACCATCTCATGGGGCGTGGGTTCCGGCGGCGCCCACGTTGCCGGTCGGCACCGGAACATCGTTGATCACCGCTTCGACGACCTTGGCCGCGGTCACTTTCCGAAGCCGGCTTTCGGGACGCAGCACGAGCCGGTGGTTGAGCACGGCGGGGGCCATCCGCTTCACGTCGTCGGGCAGGACGAACTGGTTGCCGCGCATCGCCGCCACGGCCTGCGCCGTTCGGAACAGGGCCAGCGAGGCGCGCGGGCTGCCGCCCAAGAGCACGTCGTCGTGCAATCGCGAGCCTTGCACGATTTCGAGAATGTAATTGCGCACCTTTTCGTCGACGTACACTTCGCGCACCGCCCGCTGGCAGGCGATCACGTCGGCGGCCGAGACGACCGACGCAAGGGTATCGACCGGGTGGCCGCGCTGCAAACGTTCCAGCATTTTGCCCTCTTCCTCGAAGCTGGGGTATCCGAGGCTGAGCCGAACGAGGAAGCGGTCGAGCTGGGCCTCGGGCAGCGGAAAGGTGCCTTCGTGGTCGACGGGGTTCTGGGTGGCGATCACGAGGAACGGGCGCTCGAGGACGTAGGTTTCGCCGTCGACGGTGACGCGGCCCTCGCCCATGGCTTCCAACAAGGCCGCCTGCGTGCGGGGGGTGGCCCGATTGATTTCGTCGGCCAGCACGATCTGGGCGAAGATCGGGCCGGGCCGGAAGATGAACTCGGTCGTTTTCTGGTTGAAGATCGAGGCGCCGGTGATGTCGGAGGGGAGCAGGTCGGGGGTACACTGGACGCGTTTGAAGGTGCAATCGACGCTGAGGGCCAAAGCCCGCGCGAGCATCGTCTTGGCCACGCCGGGCACGTCCTCCAAGAGGATGTGCCCCTCGCAGAAATACGAGACCAGGGCCAGCAAGATCTCCTGGCGTTTGCCGAGGATCACTTTCTCGACGTTGCCGATGATTTTCTTGGCCACCATGCTGACGTTGGACATGCGCTCCTCGGTTCCCGACCACCTCCCATGCGATCTGCTTCACGCGGCCGACAATGAGACATTTTGCCGCGAGAAAGCGGTGGTGGCTGGTGGCAGAGCGTAAGCGATGCCCCGGCTAGATAACGACTGGGGCATCGCTTAGGCTCTGCCCCAGCCACCGTGAATGTCTCATTCTCGACCGCGTGAAGTATAACGCAAAGGCCCATTATGGTCGGCATCGCGCCGAGATCCTAGCCTACCACGCGCGTATAGGTATAACCATGGCAGGTATAATTCCAAAAAAAGCGCGCATCACGGCCGGACACTGCGCTCGGAATTGATGCGCGCGGATCGGCCTGCCATAATGGCAGTCTGTGTCGAAAGAGGATCTCGCTTGGGCGGCGGAGAACGGACGCCCGCCAGGCTCCGGCAGATGCCGTGTGCGGCAACGGCCGCGAAGGGGAATCGGCCGCGCGGCCTAACGTCGTCGGGGTTTTCGGGCGGGCCTACTATCTCCCGCCAACGAGCCGTATGACCTTGACGCTGTTCGGCCAAACAGCCTATACTCCCGCATATGGCCGTAGGTTGGGCACTGCCCACAGGGAACGCGGGCTGAAGTCCGCGCTACATACACGCAGGTTGACTCGATGAAGACGGAACGCCGACACGAACTGGCGACCAACGAACTGGCCGATTGGCTCGGCGATACGATCGAGCGGGTCAAGCCCTATTCGACGGCGATCACCGGCACCGTGCTGGCCGGCGTCGTGCTGCTGGCGGCCTATGCCGTCTGGTCGCGGCACTCGACCGCGAAGGTCGAGGAAAGCTGGGGCCGTTACTTCGCCGCTCTCGACGAAAGCGGTGAAGGCAATACCGACGCGCTGAAGAACGTGGCCGACGAGTTCGCCACGACCCCCGCGGGTCATTGGTCGCGATTGAGCCTGGCCGACGCGATGCTGGGCAAGGGAGTGCAACAACTGTTCGACGACCGCGACGCGGCCGAGGAATCGCTGAAAGAAGCGGTCGCGGCCTACTCCAGCGTGATCGACCACGCGCCGCCCGACTCGCTACTGGCCGAGCGCGCCACGTTTGGTCTGGCCGAAACCTACGAATCGCTCGGGCAGGTCGACGATGCGCGAAAGCGTTACCAGTCGGTTCAGGACCATTGGCCGCGGGGCGCCTTCGCCGGGCAGGCCGCCGGGCGGCTCGCCGATCTCGATCGCGATTCAACGCGAGAATTCTACGATTGGTTCGCGACCCAGCACCCGAAGCCGAAGGATGACCGTGGCGCGGGCCAGAAGCCTCCCTTTGGAGCCGAAGGTTTGGATCTTGAAAAGTTTCCTCTGTTCGATTCGCCGTCGTCCGACGAGAAGAAAACGAAGAAAGAAGCCGCCGACAATTCGTTGCGGGGCGATTCGCCTTTGAAGAAGATTGTGGGCTTGCGCGACGAGAAAACGGAAAAGAAACCGCCCAAGAAAGGCGGGGAAAATGAGCCTCCCGACGGCGACGGCGACGAACAATAACAACGAACCGATTCAAGGCCAAGATCGTAGCATTGGGTTCTGTAGGGAACGCCCTCCGTGGCGTTCCGTGAGGCTCGTGCGACGTCTCTTGGCGGGACATGGAACGCCGCGGAGGGCGTTCCCTACAGAATGATTGCGAACGACGATCTTTCCGCGGGTTCCGTCGAACGGGTCGTGACCGCGAACCAGGCCGACTGCCGGCTTGATTGGTTTCTGGCGCAGCAGTTCCCCGCCTTCAGCCGGACGCATCTGCGGCGCGTGATCAACGCCGCGGCCGTCAAGGTGAACGGCCAGCGGACCAAGGCCAGCCACCGGGTGTGCGAGGGGGAGCGGATCACGATTGAATTGCCCGACCTGCCGCGGCACGGTCCCGCGCCGGAAGACATACCGCTCACGATCCTGTACGAGGATGAATGGCTCGCGGCAATCAACAAGCCGGCGGGCATGGTGGTCCACCCGGCCAAAGGGCACTGGTCGGGCACGCTGGCCGGCGCGTTGCAGTTCCATTTCGACCGCTTGAGCAGCGTGGGCGGCCCGACGCGGCCGGGCATCGTCCACCGCCTCGATCGCGACACCAGCGGCGTGATCGTGGTCGCCAAGCACGACCGCGCCCACCACGCGCTGGCACGCCAGTTCGAGGATCGTACCGTCGTAAAGCAATACTTCGCCGTGGTGGCCGGCCAGCCGGAATGCGACCGCGACTCGATCGATCTGCCGATCGGCGCGCATCCGCTTCAACGGGAAAAAATGGCGATCCGGCGCGGCGACTCCACCAGCCGGCCCGCCCAGAGTTTCTACGAGGTGCTCAAGCGGTTCGACGGTTTCACCAGCGTGCGGGTCACGCCCAAAACCGGCCGCACTCATCAGATTCGCGTTCACCTGGCGAGCATCGGTTGCCCCGTGCTTTGCGACCGGGCCTACGGCGGGCGCGCCGTGATCACGCGCGGCGAGTTGCTGCGCCGGCGAGACGACGATACCGTGATCTTGGATCGACAGGCGCTGCACGCGGCCCGATTGCAACTGGTTCACCCGGTAACGGGGTGCGATCTGGTGCTCGAAGCGCCGCTGGCCGAAGATTTGCGAGGGTTGTTGGCCGCGTTGGAAGAATATCGCGGATGATAATCCTGGCACGGCCGGGTTCCCTACAGCTTTCCCGTACCATGGCGTTCCTGCACCCAAAACTGGCACGCCGTGCTCCGTTGTCTGGATGGAACTGCCTGTGGATGGTAAGATGGTCAAGACAGAACTCTGTCGACAATCCGAAATCCGCGATCCGAAATCCCATGAAACTCGTGAAATTGCGGTTGCCGTCGGACATGGAATCGCCTTCCAGCCACTTCCCCACGGCGAAGATGGGGCTACTGGAAGACGACGTGATCCTGCCTTTGGAGGCCCCGGGCGGACAGTACCAGACGCTCACGGACATTCTCGAAGCCGACGATCCGGTGGCCGTGGTGGAGTTGCTGGTCGACCGCGACGCGGCGCGGTGGCCGCTGAGGTCCGTCACGTTGTTGCCGCCGGTGGACCGCCAGGAAATCTGGGCGGCGGGCGTGACCTACATCCGCAGCCGCAAGGCGCGAATGGAAGAATCGTTGAGCGCCGCCGTGTTCTACGACAAGGTCTACGACGCCCCGCGGCCGGAACTTTTTTTCAAGGCCAACGCCCACCGCGTGGTCGGTCCCGACCAGCCGGTGCGCATCCGCCGCGACGCCACCTGGAACGTGCCGGAGCCGGAATTGACGTTGGTGCTCAACTCGCGGATGGCGCTGGTGGGCTTCACGGTCGGCAACGACATGAGCTCGCGCGACATCGAGGGCGAGAACCCACTCTACCTGCCGCAGGCCAAGATTTACGATCAGTCGTGCGCGCTCGGGCCGTGTATCACATTGGCCCATGCCATGCCGGGCCGAGACCAGATCGGCATCCACATGGCCGTGCTTCGCGACGGCGCGATCGCTTTCGAGGGGCGCACGTCGGTCGGCCAGATGGCCCGTGGTTTCCAGGGATTGATCGACTATCTCGGCCGCGACAACACGTTCCGCGACGGCGTATGCCTGCTGACGGGCACCGGCATCGTGCCCGGCGATGAATTCTCGCTGCAAGGCGGCGACGTGGTGAACATCACGATCGACGGCATCGGCACGTTGGCCAACCCGGTGGTGCAGGGGTAGGTGTTGGTCATTGGGCATTGGGCATTGGGGAACGAGCGCAGACTGCTGTCACAATAACCCGCGGCGCAAGCTCCACGGGTCCGCGGAGCGGCCCACGAATCGGTAGGGATCATTTTCCCGAAAAAAGCACGCTCGTTGCGCAGCAATGAACGTGAAAAAAACAAAACGGCGGCGAAGCGAAAAAAAACAACGATCCGCTTAATTGCTGGTTTTCTTGGTCTGGCGTCGATCCAGGGCAGTAGCGACAATCCTTTCCCGCAATTCGGAAAGGAGGCCGGAATGTCGCGGTTGCCGAT
>DATKSN010000283.1:0-40485 GCA_035531595.1 Pirellulales bacterium
AACGCCTTCGGTCTGTTCGATATGCACGGTAATGTATGGGAATGGTGCTGGGATTGGCAGGCGGACTATCCTGCTGAAACCGTGAGCGATCCGACGGGGCCAGCCGCCGGGTCGGCCCGCGTGGTTCGCGGTGGCGCGTTCAGCGGCAGCGCGTCCAACTGTCGCTGTGCGTACCGCCGCGCCGACCCCCCGATGTACCGCTACGACAACCTCGGGTTTCGGGTGTTGTGTGGCCGTTAGTCCCGTCCGTTCCAGTCGTCTGGCACTCTGAATCTCTGATCTCTGTTCTCTGACTCCTGGGGGGTGCAGGGGGGCCGCCCCCCTGCTCGCGAGAAAATTTGGAGTGCGGTGATTCATCGCCGCTTTTTGATCTCGTTGCGGAAACTCGTTTGCGTTCGCGCCATGCTTCGGATAGCCTATGATCTTGAGTTGCTCGCCGGCACGCAAGTGAAGCGGGTCGATGAGTTGGGGCGATTGCCGGGGGCATGGAGGAAGGGGATGGACCGCTAAACGCCGGGTCGGCCCGCGTGGTTCGCGGTGGCGCGTTCAACAACAACGCGTCCAACTGTCGCTGTGCGAACCGCAACGCCAACCACCCGATGAACCGCAACAACAACAACGGGTTTCGGGTGTTGTGTGGCCGTTAGTCCCGTCCGTTCCAATCGTCGTTCGTAGTTTCGCCCGATGCCGAGTCTGCACCGCCCTAGCGCGGGAAGCACGCTCGGCCAGTGCCAAGAAGACGACACGGTTCGTATCCTGTGTACCCGACCCGGCCAGACCAACGATGACCTGACCGGGCGACGGGGCCAAAGCCGCGGTGGCGGGCGGGGTCTGGTAGCCCAGGTGCGAAGGCCCCCGCCCGCCGTTTTTGTCCTGTGCCATGGCCAGAACCTACTTTGACCTCTGGCGCGCCCTGCTGATCGCGACCGCGTGGCGCATCACGCGCTGGTGCGCGTGCTGGAGCCGATTTTCGAGCGGCGGTTCATTTTCGACAGCTATGCCTGCCGGAAAGGCAAGGGCACGCACGCGGCGCTGGACCGCGCCCAGGACTACCTCCGCCGCCAGCCGTATTACCTGAAGACCGAGCAAGCATGAGCTTTGGGAGCACCGCGACTCGCTGGCGGCGCGCCTGGCTGGGCTTCGGCTCAAGTTGCACGCGGGAAAGACGCAGGCGCGGCCGTCGCGGAGGGATTTGAAGTTCCTCGGCTTCGTGCTGGGGCGGTCGGGAAGGCGATTACAGCAATCGGCGGCGCGGCACTTCAACCGCCGCGTGCGGCGGCCGCGGTGGCTCGAGGCCCAGCGAAAAGCGACTCCGAGGGAGATCGGGTGGGCAACGCGCGTCTGCCAGGCCCTTGCGGTTCAAAAGCCGCGCCGGGTCTTTTCTGTAAAGTAGTAGGCACACTCCGTGTGCCGCAACTTCGCAACGCAAGACTCCGATAAGCGGGAACGGAAAGGAAACGGGGAAAGCTCCCCATGGGAAACCTCTGGGACCCAGCCGTGCTCGCCTCGTCGACACATGCGAACCGAAAGCTACGGCACACGGAGTGTGCCTGCTACTTTACGCGCTACGGCACACCACATCGACGGCTGCCGTCGAGGAAGACCTGGTGAAACTCGCAAAAAGACCAAGACAGGCTGGAAATCTTAACCTACCTGGTCAGCACGCCCAGAATGTCGCTCATCGTCCGCAAATACGTTTCGAGCGGCAAGCCGTCGACCGTGGCTTGCCGCATCCGCGTGACGCCGTCGACCGCGCCGGCTTGATGGACCATGGTTTCGATCAAGCGCCGCTGGCCGTCGGCGTTCCAGTCGGCGATGAGCTCGCGGCGGCCGGCCAGCGCGGCGACCGAGCCGGCCAGCGCATAGGCGGCCCAGTTGCTGACGCCGGCCAAAAGGAGGTGGTCGGTGGCGATGCGGCACGCCACGCGACCGGCCGGTCCCTGCGCGATGGTTTCCCGAAGGATTTCCCATGGGACCGAGCCCGCGCCAATTTCGTTTCCGCCGTCGGCCAGCCCGATGGTTTCGATCGGCAGCCCGCGCGCACGGATCGCGTCGAACAAGCGGTGCAACGGCGCGGTCCAGGCGTCGATCGGCTCGCCGCGCATATTGTGGCAAACGTCGCGCTCGTCGGGTGGGACCTCGCGCTCGAACAGGGCAATGGGCGCGGCGCCGCTGCGCGTCTGCGCGGCCAGCGACAGCAGTGTGTGGCTGGGGCCGGCGCGCTCGATGGCCACCAGGTGCGTCAGGGGCCGGTGGCGCCGCGGCGGGCCGGAGGCGTAGCGGAATTCGTGAGAATTCCGATCGTCGGGGCGTAAATCGAAACTCTCACGAGTTCCGCCACTTGGCGGCGAAGCCAGGAATTCGTGAGAATTCCGATCATCGGGGTTCGAATGGGAACTCTCACGAGTTCCGCTACGTGGCGGCGAACGTGGCGGCGAAGCCAGGAATTCGTCGATCCAGGTATCGATATTTCCCGTTGAGGTGAACGGAAATTGCGAGAGCGTGACCCCCTCGAGGTCCCAGAGCTTGCGGCCGGCTTCCAACAGCGGCAGGGCGATCGAGTCGCTGACCAACGTCACGTCGATACCCAGGGCCGTCAGGGCGCGGGCAAGATAGAGCGCGCCGGGCGGACCATCGGTTTCAGCCGCTCGGGGCTCGGCGCCGGCGACACAGAAGCCTGTCACGATGGCTACATGCTCACCGCCGGCGGCGAGGCTGCGCGCGGCGGCTTCGAGTTGTCCGGCCGCCAGCAGGCGGCCATGCCAACGGTAGCCGGCCACGCCGCGCCCGCCTGGATCGCGTGCGAGGACCGCTTCCAAGGCGGGCCAGTCGGGAGCGGAAGCCAAAGGTGCCATCTCCATGGTTGGGGTTTCGTTCTCTCCTTATTCAGGCCAGGCACGCCGCCGCGACCCCGTTACCGCGACCCCAATTGCATTTTACCTCTGTACGTTCGTGCGGGCAATTGGCGGTCGGGAAAAAAACAGCGACCCGCTTAAACCACCTTCTTCCTTCATCCGCCGAAAAAGCTGGGTGACGGTGCGGGGCCAAGGGCCACGCCATGCGCCGGGTCGGCCGCAAGTCGCGTGGGAGGGCCGGCACCGGCGCGCCGCCTTTCTTCTTGCCCTGGCGGCTGGTAAGTTTGACTCTCGGCGCGCCCCTGTTCTTGAATCGACTTCCACTCCTTGCTGTGCGACCTTGATCCATACGTCCAACCTCAACCTGCCGCCCAAAGAGGTGAGCCGTCTCGCCTCGGCCGACGCCGTGGCCGGCTTCTTATCTTCGCTCGGTTACGATACTTCCGCCCGCAAGCCGCTGACGCCGGAGGCCATTGGCCTGGCCGGCGAGTCGGCCGCCGCCATCCGCTCGATCGAGCTCATGTCGGAAGACGCGGAAGGCTTTCTGCGAGTGCTGTTCGTCGAGGTCCGTTCGCTGACAGCCAAGTGCCGCTTCGACCTGGCTCGCGTGCTGGGCCGAGCCAACATCGACCATTTGCTGGTGCTGACATCCGACTTCGGCACGCTCGAATTCGTGTTGCTCGACAAGCGCCGGCGTGACGCCCGCGGCCCCGGCGGCGCGCGACGAATTCAAGTGGTGCCGCTGGTCGTGGCGGTGCCGCGAAAGGATCCCAACACCCGCGAGCTGCGCACGTTGCGGGGCTTCACATGGACCAGCCGTGATGGGCTGGAGCAGTTCGATAAGCTGCGTACCGTGTTCGAGGCGGCGGCCTTCAGCGAGGATTATTTCTGCAATCGGGCTCTCTTCGCCGACCATTACCTTCTGACACGCTTGCGCGACGACGCGACCTGGGCCGACAACCCGACCCAGGCGTTCCACGCCGTGAAACGGCTTCTGACCGACGCCCGCCAACGGTGGCTGGGCAAGGGCGAGCAGTTCGTCCGCGACGAACTTTTCGGGCCGCTCTTCACGCTGCTCGGCTTCACGGCCCAGCCGAACAAGGCCCAGCCGAACCAGGCGGCGACGGGCGACCCGCCCAAGCCCGACTACCTGCTGTGCGATTCCACCGGCGACCGATTGACGGCGGCTTTCGTCTACGCATGGGACCGCTGGCTCGACGGTCCCGACCACCACCTCGACCAGCACACGCCCGATGAGAACCCGGGCGCGTCGGTCGTCACGGCCTTGGAGCAATGTGTCGCCGATTGGATTATCGTGACCAACGGCCGGCAATGGCGGCTCTACAGCCGCCACGCCCATTCGCGCGCCACGAATTTCTACGAAGTCGATCTGCCCGAGGCCCTGATCGCTTCGGGCGACACCGATCCCAACGAGGCGTTCCGCTACTGGTGGCTGTTCTTCCGGTCGCAAGCATTCGCCCCTACCGGCCGGCTTATGCTGGCCGCTCGCCCTCAGGCGAGCGGGGGGCGTGAGCCCCCTGTTCAGTCCGTTGCCGACAAGGCGAGCGGGGGGCGTCAGCCCCCTGTTCAGTCCGCCGCTGGCAAGGCGATCCGACCCGCTGCGCAGGTGCCCCAGCGTCAGCCCCCCGGTGACACCGCGACAACGCCGACCGCCAGTTGTTGGCTCGACTCAATCGCCACCGGCAGCCGCGACTACGCCAAGCAACTTGGTGAACGGCTCAAGGAGCGGGTGTTCCTGACGATCTTTCCACACTTGGCCCAAGGCTTTCTGGAAGATCGCCGACTGCGGCTCGGCATCAAGCGCCGCCCGACCGACGACGAGCTTCGCGACGCATTCGAGGCCACGCTCACGCTGCTGTACCGCCTTCTGTTCCTGCTCTACGCGGAGGCCCGCGACCTGCTTCCCATCCGCGAGGCCGCTTACCGCGAAGCCAGCTTGCAGAAGGTCAAGGAGGAAATCGCCGAAGTGGCGGGCGTGGCCGAAAGCGAAGTCGGTGAACGGATCGCCAAACGCTACGCCGTTGACGAAACCCGCCTCTACGACCGGCTGCAACGGCTGTTCGCGGCTATGGACTGCGGCAACGCGGCCTGGAACGTGCCGACCTACAACGGCGGACTGTTCATGACCGGCGTGGCGAACGGGGGTCTATTCATGGCGAGCGGGGGGCGTCAGCCCCCTGTTCTTTCCGAAAAATCGGCCCGAAGTCCCAAAACGCTGGACGCGGAAACCGGCGGCGCTCACGATGCAAACAGGGGGCTTACGCCCCCCGCTCGCCAAGGCGATCGCGAACAGTCGATCGCCCGGTTCCTGCTGGAACACAAGGTGCCCGACCGCTGGTTGGCCTTGGCCATCGACCACATGGCCCGCGACCCCGACGACAAAACGTTCAAGCTGGCCTTCATCGACTACAAATCGCTCGAAGTCCGCCACCTGGGGTCGATCTACGAGGGACTGCTGGAGTTCAAGCTTCGCGTGGCCGAAGTGGATCTGGCCACCCGGGCCGACAAGAAGGGCGAAAAGTACATCCCGCTCTCGGAAGCCAAGCCGAAGCGCGGCAGGTCTGCCGAAGTCGTGGTCGGCAAAGGGCAGGTCTACCTTTCCAACGACAAGGCCGAGCGGAAAGCCAGCGGCTCGTACTACACGCCCGACCCGATCGTCGAGTACATCGTCGAGCAAACGGTCGGTCCCGTGCTCGACGAGCGGTTGGAAGCCCTGCGCGGCGAGTTCCGCAAGGTCCGCAAGACGTTCGACAACGAGCTGCAAAAGGCCACGGCCTACCCGGCGAAAAAGTCCGACGGCGCCACCTGGGATGCGCGCGAGTTGGCCGCGGAAAAAACCTACACCAGCCACAAGGGCCTGGTCGAAAAGCTGTTCGAGTTCCGCGCGCTCGATCCGGCCATGGGTTCCGGGCATTTCCTGGTCGAGTGCTGCGACTTCATCACCGACAAGCTCTTGACGTTCCTCAACCAGTTCCCGATCAACCCCGTCGTATTCATGCTCGACAAAACGCGGCGGAACATTCTGGAGGCGTTGGGCGAGCAAGGCGTGACGGTCGATCCCAACAAGCTGACCGACGTCAACCTGCTCAAGCGGCATGTGTTGAAGCGTTGTATTTACGGCGTCGATTTGAACCCGATGGCCGTCGAACTGGCCAAGGTCAGCCTCTGGCTCGACGCCTTCACGCTCGGCGCCCCGCTCTCGTTTCTCGACCACCACCTGCGCTGCGGCAACTCGCTGGTGGGGGCGACGTTCAAGGATCTGGCCGGCGCCACGAGCGGCCGGCTGTTCGGCATCGACTACGACCCGCTGTTGCGGGCGATCCAACACGTATTGCATGTGAACAAGATGGCCGACGCCACGGCCGCCGAGGTCAAGCAATCGGCCGACGAATACGGCCGCGCCCGGCTGGAGTTGTCGGGCTACCAGATCGTGCTCGACCTGTTGGTTGCCCGGCATTTCGGCTTTCCCAAGGCGGCCGGGCTGCTGGAGCACGGGCAAGAACTGGACCTCGCCACCCGCGCCCGCTTCCTGGAAACGCTGCCCGATCTGGAGGAGCGGGTGCTCGTCGAGCGGGTCACCGAGCTGGCCCAGCAGCCCGACCGGCGGTTTTTTCACTGGGAGATCGAGTTCCCCGAGGTGTTCTTCGGTTTCGCCGACGTCGAGCAACGGCGCCTGAAGCACAAGGACGAATTGGCCGCAGCGTCGGTGGGGTTCGACGCGGTGGTGGGGAACCCGCCATGGGGAGCAGAATTAGGCCAAGACACGAAAGAATACCTCCGTGCATCCTTCCGAGGGTGTGGCAAAGGGGTGGTCGACACATTTGCCGCCTTCATTGAGCAATCCACTTTGCGCGCTCGCGCATGTGGACGATTGGGGTTGCTTTTGCCAGATATCTTCCTCTTGAAAAACTATCCGTCCATTCGTGAGATTCTACTGCAACGCACGGCGATCAAGTCGCTCGTTCACTGGGGAATGCCGTTTCGTGAGGTCAATCTCGATGTTTGCTCGCTGAATGCCATTGTCCAGACCGCCTCCCGCGACCACTCGATGCACTGCATCCCGAATGTCGTTGACTTAAACCCGAAAAAGTCGCCGTTGAACGTGATTCCCCAGGAGACCTTCCGAACGACGAAGGACTTTCGTTTCAATCTGACACTGACCAACAGTCGACAGCGGTTGCTTACTCTCGCCAAATCGCTTGGGCCAACGGTTGGGGATCTGTTTGTCATTCGCGAGGGCGTACACTCGGGCAATGTCCGCTCGAAGCTCTTCCTTGAGGAATGCCGTGGGCCGACGTGTCACAAACTCTTCTTCGGACGGGACGAAATCGCCCCACTGCGCCTCAATTGGCGTGGTAAGTGGATTCAGCTCGACCCGTCAGCGTTCGATCGAGACAAAGGAGACTATTTCAACATTGGCGATGCTGAATTATATCGACAAAAGAAGATCCTCGTGCGCCGAACGGGTGATTACGTCATGGCGGCGGTGGACAAGCATGGCTTGTACGCATCGAACAACTTTTTCATCTGCATTCCGAAGCCCAGCGTCAATTGGGATTTGCTCTGCTATTGCGCCGCCATGCTCAACACGCGATTTTCCACTTGGTATTTCAGATCGATTCAACCGCGAACAGGGCGGCTGTTCGCTGAACTGAAGATCACTCATTTGACCGAGATTCCGATACCGTTCGCGACGGACGACCTGTACCGTGAGTGGCGATGCGACACGGCGCGGCATGTGGACGACACAATCGAGCCGTCGGCCAACGGCGCCGCCGCAGTCGACCTCGACGGGTTATCAAGCTGCGTGGAATCCATGATCGCGCAAGTTGACCCGGAACTGGCGGCTTCGATCAGTAGTGACGTATGACGCTACTGCTGCCGAGGTGGGACGTTTGCGACCTGGGCCGTCGCGGAGTTTCGCGACTCCTTGGTCACGGAACTGCGTGGTCGGCGCGATGCAGGGGAGCTTCGGCTGTTCTTTTACGCCGTGACATGTAATGGTTGGACGCAAATCCGAAAGGCGGTTCGCGCCTGGATGAATCGCACCAAAGGTGCCGCCACCGCGTACATCGGGACTGATCATGGCCTGACCGATCCGGATGCCGTCGAAGCCATGGCGAAAGACGACGTCGACGTTTTCTTCGTCGTCGACTACGACGGAATATACCACCCGAAGGTCGCATGGTTGTCAGGTGGTCCGGACGACGTACTCTGGATCGGGAGCAACAATCTGACAGAGGATGGTCTTCTTTTCAACGTCGAATTTGCAACGGTGACGCGGTTCGATGGCGCCGAAGAGGGACTTGAGAAGTGGTATCAGCACGTTCAAAGTGCCAGCATTCATTTGGACGGCACGATCCTCGAAGAGTACCGGCGCGAGCGATCTACCCATGCGAAGAAGACTGCGCGGATCGGGGCGTTCACTTGGAGCCGACGCGTTGGGAAAGGACGGAGCCGCAGGGCCGTGCGGCGCGAGCGTGGACGCCGAACGGCGACGCTGTGGCCGCGCGCGCGGGGCGACCTCATTGTCGAGATCATGCCGCGTGAGACGGGGAGCGACGGCAAGCAGGTGCAACTGCCAAAGGAGGTCGCCGTCGACTTTTTCGGTCTGCCCGACCGAGTCGGTAGCCACATGGTCGCGTGCCACCACGTTCTGTTTGACCTCGGTTCAAGCCGTGACGAAATCGCGCACGCGCTGGCGGATTGGCTGGCACAATCGCAGCCCTGCCTGTTCGGCCAGATGGAGGCGAAACAGCACCGCTTAGCATTTTGCGTCCTCAACCGACATCAGGAGCGAGCAATGACGAAACTTGAACAGCGAGTCCTTGCAGCCGTAGGCGGCAACCCACGGCTATCGTCGTGGGAAGACCTGACCGCGCTGTTCCGGGGCGATCGCGAGGCATTTTACCTGTTGGCCTGCGACGGTGCGCCCGCGGGCGCCGGCAAGAAACTCGATGAGCTTGCGGCGCTCGCCGAGCAGGTGCGCCTCGCCGTCCGCGAAAGCTATGAGATTGTTCCGTGCCACGGCGGGGCGAACATCATCAGCTTACTCGGCACCCAAATCTACACGGGCTTCAAGGTCAAGAACGTCCGGCGCATCTTGCAGGTGGAGATCGAGCGGACCCGCGGCGAGATCGCCCGGAGCGAACGATCCGCGTTGGCCCCTGCCGCCTAGGCGTTGCAAGACCTGATCGACCGGATCATCTACCGCATGGCCGGCCTGACGGATGAGGAAGCGGCGGGGCTGGAAGGAAGACTCGAGAGGATGTTATGATCCCCTTCCCGACTCGCCCAGCCAATCGCCGGCGTGCGGAAGCCGTGGAGACGCTCGGCAGTAAGCCGAAGTTCTGGTTCCGCGACGGCGAAAAGCGATGGCTTTTCAAGGCGGATGACCGCGGAACCGGCGAGGACTGGGCCGAGGTCGTCGCCTGCCACCTTTCAACACTGCGGCGAAAGAGCGGCCTTTGGGAACTATCGAAGCCTTCGAGTCGTTCGCCGAACATTCGGCAAGTGCCCGGGTCACATGGCTCGAACGCCTCGCAGACGTGGACCGCGACGCGATTTGTGCTATTCTAGAGAGAGTGCCGCCCGAGCGTATGTCCCCAACGTGCAAGCAATTCACACTGGAACTTCTGTTGACTAACCGCCTACGTTTGTTGTCGAGGAACGCCCAATGAATTCACTGTTCGTCGCCTGGCGGCCCGGTACGCCAAAAGAATGCGGATGGCGACCCGTCGGGGTGCTTGAATTCGATGGCGAACTCTATCGCTTCCGCTACACGCGCGGCGCCCAGCAGCCCGGTTTTCATCCCTTCACGCAGATGGAACGGCTGGATCAGGTCTACGAGTCCGATTGTCTGTTGCCGGTCTTCGCCAATCGACTGCTTTCACCATCGCGTCCGGAGTACGAGGCTTATCTCCGCTGGAGCGGCTTTGATCCGGACAACCCGCCCGACCCGATCGGGGTGCTCGATACCTTGCACGCGACGTAACCATCCTTCTTTCCCGATGCGACGTCCGTTTCGTGCAGCTATTCGTCGAACGAGTGAACCACGATGCGCCGCTCCAAAACCGCCTGTTGTGCCGCATGCGCGCTTGTTGGCCGGAAGGCTTCCAGCCGTGCGGCAGTGAGGACTTCTTGCCGATTGCGCAAGACATGCCCGCTCGTTGCACTGCGCGAGCCGGAGTGGAGTGACTGATGGCGGCGATCCCCTTCGTCATCGACAACCGCGACCATAAGCTGGCCGACGTGCTGGCCGAGTTGCTGGCGGCCGGCGCGGGCTGTCCGCTCGACGTGGCGACGGCTTACTTCGCGATCTCCGGCTACCGCCTGGTCCGAGAAGGCTTGCACAAGCTGGGAGCGATGCGGCTTTTGATCGGTTCGGAGCCGGCGAGCGGCTCCGACCTTGGATTGCGGCCCGACGAGCGAACCGCGTTGGCCGCACGGCTCCAGGGCGACCTGGACGCGGAGCCGTTCACCGCCGAGACGCTGAAGCTGGTTGAGGAGCTGATCGCCTTCATCCGCTCCGAAAAGGTCGAGGTCCGCCGGTTCGAGCGTGGTTTTCTGCACGCCAAGGCGTACCTATTTCATCGCGACCGCGTCGGCCCGCAAAACCGCGGCGATCGGCTGCGCCCGTTCGCCGCCGTCGTCGGTTCGAGTAACTTTACCGGGCCGGGCTTGTCGAGCAATCGCGAACTGAACCTCGTCCATCGCGTGCTCACGCCCGACGAAGCCGCAGTCGATGCCGACGCCGCGGAAAAGGTCGCGTATTTAGGTCAAGGTTACAGGTTACAGGTAACAGGGGACAGCCGGCGGGAGGCGGACATCGCCGACGCGCAAATTTCCGACGCGAATGTCTCTGACGCCGGTCGGCGGCTGATCAAGAGCGAGGTCGGGGCGCGGGCGGTAAGCGACCTGGCGGCCTGGTTCGAGCGGCACTGGGCCGAAGCCGTTGACTTCAAGCAGGAGCTGGTTGAACTGCTCGACGCCAGCAAGTTCGGCGCGAAGCAGTACACGCCGTTCGAGGTCTACATCAAGGCGCTCTTCGAGTATTTCCGCGACGAACTGGGCGACGACGCGCCCGAACTGGGGCGCAGCGCCGTCGAGCTGGCCGAATTCCAGGAAGACGCCGTCAAGAAGGCCCGCCGCATCTTGGCCCGCTACGACGGCGTGTTGGTCGCCGATTCGGTGGGCCTGGGCAAAACCTGGATCGGGAAGAAGCTGTTGGAAGATTTCGCCTACCACCGCCGGCAAAAGGCGGTGGTCGTCTGCCCGGCGTCGCTGCGGCCCATGTGGCAGCGCGAGCTGGCCGCGGCGACGATCGCGGCAACGGTCGTGGGGATGGAAGAGCTGGGGCGAGAAGGATTCGATACGACGACCATCGGCGATGCCGACTGCATCCTGATCGACGAGAGCCATAACTTCCGCAACGGCAAAAGCAATCGCTACTTGGCGCTCGACGAGGCGATCCACCGCCATGGGGGCCGGGGCCGCGACGGCCGACGGAAGAAGATCATCCTGCTCTCGGCCACGCCGATCAACAACGACATCTACGATCTGGCCAACCAGATCGGCTTGTTCACCCAAGGCGAGGCCGACTACTTCCGTGACGCCGGGATCGGCGACTTGACCGCTTATTTCCGCCGTGCCCGGCGGCTGACGCTCCAGTCCGACGCCTCGGCCGGTGTGGTGCTGTTCAACCTGCTCGAAGAGGTGATGGTCCGCAACACGCGACCGTACATCCGCGCCGCCTACGCCAACGCCACGATCAACGGCCGGATCGTGGTGTTTCCCGAGCGGCGGCTGCACACCGTCGAGTACGACCTGGGCGCCACCCGCGGCGGACTGTACGCCGAAATCGTGGCCGCGATCGACGGCTTGTCGCTGGGCCCCTACCAACTCGAATCGTACCGCGAGAAGTCCGCCATCCGCGACGAGAAGGAGCACGAGTGGGAAGCGGGCCGCGAAACGGCCTTGGTCGGCATCTTCAAGACGCGGTTCCTCAAGCGGCTGGAGTCGAGTATCGCCGCCTTTCGCGAAAGCGTTCGGCGGGCGCTGGTCTTCGAGGAGACCTACCGCGACTACCTGCTCGACGGCACGGCCGTCTCATCCCGCGATTTCCACCGCTTGATGCGGTTCGTCGCCCAGGACGAGGAAGACGAGCCCGCGGCCGCGAGCGTCGCGGACAGCCTCGACGCGATCGAGCAGGCCCGGGCCTACCTCGACGGCCTGAAGCAGGTCGACCGCGACGCATACGACCTGCGCCGCTTGAATCACGACGTCGAGCAGGACGTGGCCCTGCTCCGCAAGCTCTACGAGCGAACCGAGCCGCTCGCCGAGCGTGACGGCAAGCTGGAGCGGCTCAAGGAGTTGCTGGCCGGCGAACTGGTGGGAAAGAAGGTGCTGATCTTCAGTTCCTACAAGGACACATCGCGCTACTTGCATCGCGAGTTGACGAGCGAGGCCAACGGCGCGTGGCGCGCGGCGGTCGGCGGGCCGACGATCCGCCGCATCGACAGCGGCAACCATCCCGACGAGCGCGGCCACTTGCTGGGCCTGTTCGCCCCGCTGGCCAATGGCAGGGAAGCATTGCCCGAGCGGCAAATCGACGTGCTGATCAGCACCGACGTGCTTTCGGAAGGGCAAAACCTGCAAGACTGCGGCGTGATCATCAACTACGACCTGACCTGGAACCCGATCCGCCTGGTGCAGCGCAACGGCCGCATCGACCGTATCGGCAGCCCGCACGCCGAAATCGGCATCTACAACCTGTTTCCCGAGAGCGAACTGGAGGATCTGCTGCGCCTGGTCGACCGGCTGACGGCGCGGATTTCGGCGATCGACGCCTTCGGTCTGCTGGACGCGAGCATTTTGGGCGAAGTCGTTCACCCGCGGACGTTCAACACGTTACGGCGGATACGGGCCGAGGACGGCGCGGTCCTCGACGAGGAAGAAGCCCGCGCGGAACTGGCCGGCCCGGAATTACTGCTCAAGCAGCTCAAGCATGTGCTCGGCAAGGGTGGGAGCGAACCCATCGCCGCGTTGCCAAACGGTATCCATTCAGGATTGCGCCGGGACAAGTGCCACGGGATGTTCTTCTACTTTCAGGCGCCACGCGCGACGGGTGACGGCAAGCGGCATTTTTGGCGTTACATCGACGCCCGAACGCGAGAGGTCAAGGAGAATCGCTACGAGATCGCCCAACTCATCGCCTGCCAGCCCGACGAGCCACGCTACATTGGGGACCAGGATGTGTTCGCCCTGCAAGAGCAGGTCATCGAGCAGATCTTGTCGGCAGACTCGGCCGCGGAGGCGAAGGCGGCGGCGCCGCCGGTGGTCGACCCGATCCAGCAAACCCTGGCCGAGGAGTTGAAAGACGCCCTGCGGCGGCGGACGGTCGATCGGGAGCTCGCCAAACGGGCCATCCGTTTCCTTGGCCAGCCCATGGGCCGCGCTTTGCACATGAAGCTCAAGGGCCTCTACGAGACCTGGACCACCGCTCGTGACGACGTCGCGCTGTTGGCGGCGACGGTCGTGATGGCCGACGAATTTGGCAAGGAACGTCCGTCGCCCACGGCATCCGTGGTCTTGCGGCGAGGGAACCTGACGCTTGTCTGCTTCGAGTATGTGAGCGGGTAGTTCCTATTTTCCCAAGCGGGGCCTAAGAAAGCAAGCCGCGCCGTTTCACGCTGAACCTTCACAGATCGCGTGGACCGAAACGCCGAAAGAACTCGCGTTCGCGTTTCAACGAGCGGCGCGGCTTGTGGTCGTTTTGCCGAAAGAGCCATAGCCTGGCGAGCGCGTGAACGAACGCGCGCGTAAAGGCCCAACGGCGGCGGCGCGGGGTGAAAGGCGCGCGGAGCCAGTCGAAGGCGAAGCGAGCGGGCAGCGCCAGCAGATGCCGCGCGACGTGCCACGGGTGCCGCAGGTTTTTCCATTGGAACAAGAGCGTGTTGCGCAAGGCCCAGGCCAGCGAGCCGCAGGGACCGTAGGCCGCGTCGAAACTCGCCTGACCCTTGTGGTAGGCCACCGCCTCCGGCACATAGCGCGCGACGTAGCCCGCCAGGAAACCGCGGAAGGCGAAATCGAGGTCTTCCAGCCGGCCCGGCAGGTAAAGCGGATCGAAACCATTCAACTCCAGGAAAATGCGGCGATCGACGGCCAGCACCGGCCCGGCCGCGGCCGTGAGTCCGGCCCTGTGCCGCGAATGTTCGCTGCCCGGAAAGTCGATCACCGTTCGCGTCAGCCCCCAACGCCAGGCGACCGCCGCTTGCAGCCCCTCGTGGCTCGCGCCGTCGAACAGCCAGCACAACGGCGCCGTCATGAAGCACCTCGCTTGAGCGCCGGCTGAAGCGTCGAGCGATTCGAGTAGCGGCTCGACCAAGGGGTCGATGCAATCGTCGGCCAGCTTGATGTCGTTATTCAGGAGCACGGCCACCGGGCCGGTCAAGCTGGCGAGCACTTCGTTGAACGAACAGAGACCGCGGTTCGGCCGCTCGACGACGCGTACCTGCGAAAAAGCGGTTCGCAACAGGGATACCGAGTCGTCGCGGGAGCCATTGTCGACGACGATCACCTCGCACTTGTGCCGCGACATGGCCGCTGCGCGCAGGAGCGACGGCAGGCATTCGGCCAGCAGTTCGCGGCCGTTGAAATTCAGGACGACGAGGTGAATGGTCATCATGACCCGGCCCGCGCAAGACTCTTCCATGAGTCGCATGACGAGTCAGTATCCCGATCCGCGAAAAGGGGTCAAGACCAAATGGGTTGTCCGCGGTGTGGGGCGTGTGGGGCCGAGCATGGGGGGTGGATTTTCACCATCTGGTTTGCTAACCTTGCAGGTTCAGCGGTGCAAGTCCCCTCGCGATAGGAAAGTAGTCGAGATGAAGCAAGCGATTGCCGGAGTGTCCCCCCCCGAACAGGGCGAGATGACGATCATGACCATCTGGCCCACCTTGGGAGCCAGGTGGGAGGGAAGGATGTTCGGGCGTTGTTATCTATTGAGGCCAGGCGTGACCCTTTGCGGTGTGCCGGTGACCATCGGTCGTTTGCTCGCCTTGGCCTCGATCCCTCTGATTCTGCCCCTCTACTTCTTGATGTTGCTGCCGTGCTTCATCTTTCTGCCCAAGCTGGGGCCGATTCCGCGGATTTACGTGTCGAATCCCTGCTGCCGGCGCTATCGGCTGACCAACCGGCGGGTGCTCATCGAGCATGGCACATCGGGCACGGTCTTCGGCGAGGTCTCGCTCGACGCGTTCGATGCGATCGACGTGGAAGTGCTGCCGGGCCAGGAGTGGTATCCGTGCGGCGATCTGATCTTTTTCCATGGCAAGGTCGAAACCTTCCGGCTGTCGGGCGTATCGCGCCCGGAAACATTCAGGCAAACCTGCCTCAAGGCGCAACGCTCGCACGCCGGCGTGCGGCGCGCCTTGGACCGCCAGCCGGTCGGCGCTTAGCTGTCCGCAACTGTCCGCAGTGGACGTGCGCGGGGCCTTTCGGGTTTGGGCGCCGACATGACCCATGCGTTCGGCTTTTTCAACGCCACGGGATGGATCGTATAGTTCGAGTTTTCCCGACACCAGGGCCGGTCGTTAGCTCCTTGCTTGCGCTGCGGGTTAGTGTCGGAGCAGGCCGCGTCGCCTTCGCGTTGCTTCGCAACGCGAAGGCAGTCGGCCCTCAGCGGGCTGCGAAGAAAACCCGCTCGACATTCTCGCGCAGCACCTGCCGGCCCAGGGCCACGGCCCGCGCTTCGCTCCAGCCACGGTCGACGACGAACCGCTCGGCGAGGATCTTGGCCAGGATCCGCTTGTACATGGCGAATTTGGGCAGGGCGAATTCGAGCTTGTACATATCGCTGTAGTAACCGATCTGTTTGGTCCGCGGCACCGCTTCGAGCCTCGCCGCGGCGTCGTGCTCGATGAACGTCGGCGTGTTCGAGTACCACCAGTGGCCGTGAGTCACGACGTTGGGGAAAATCCAACTGAAGCTGGTCAACTCTTGGTTCGTGACGCTCGCCAGCACCGAGATGGGGAATACGACCCGCGGAAAGGCGTTGAACAGTTCGCGGTACTGGATCAGCGACACCCGGCTGTCGTAAAGATCCTGGCCCTGGTACACGCCGTCGGCGTAGACCGAACGGTTGACGCCGATCATCAAGTCGAAAGGCAGCCGTGTCTCTTGGCAGAATTCGGCAAGCGTCCAGAAGACGAAGTTCGCCGCGTCGCGACGTCGCTCGGCCGGCGCCTGGTCGCCGGTCGCCAAGACCGCCGCCAGCGCGGCCTCGGCCGCGGCCGCCGCGACGGGCGCCGGGGCGAAGTCGGGCGGCAGCGAAATGGCGCAGGCCCGCGCCCCGCGCGAAACGAAGTGCTCGAACAGCTTGCCGATCGCCTCGCGCAAACGCGGGCCGCCGCCGAGGGAAACACCGCTGGCCCGCTCAAGCCGCTCTCGAACCGCCGGCCTGCCGAGGTGAAACACCAGGTCGTCGGCGCGCAGGCAGGGGACATACAGGCGCGTATCGAAGCCCGTCAACGGGTCGTCGAAATCGTTCGTGAGGAACACGGCTTCCAGCTTGCTCCGGGCGAGCACTTGGGCCGGCCAATCGGGCCGGCCAATCGCTTCGGCCGCGGCGTCGTAGAGCGATTCCCAATTGTCGGCCGTGAGGCGGTCGTCGGCGAAGCCGAACAACGTCTGGGCCATTTCGATCAACCAGCTATATTGGATCGTGTTCTCGATCGGTCCCAGCGCGTCGACCAATCGGCCGACTTTCTCCTTAGGGTCCAGCCCCGGCTGCTCGATTCGCGCCTTGGCCAGCCCGGCCGAATGGGCCAACTCGGTGTAGTAGTGGTAGCCGAGCACGTCCGCCAGCGTCGTCGCCGCCGGCGCGTGCGGATTGATGTGGGTGTGCGGGTCGATCAACGCCAGCGCGTCGAGTTCCGCGAAAAGCCGTGCTCGCAGGGCCTGGGACATCTGCCGATCCGAAATTCCAGTTCACGCTGAACCAACCTACGATGCGATTCTGAATTAAATGACGGCGGAAGTCAAATCACTATTGACCTCTCGAAGCTGGAGAAGCAATCGGACATGCAAGTCTCGACGCTTCGCAAGATCGTCATGGCGCTCGGCGGGGAAGTTGGAAATCGTGGCCAAGTTCCCACGGGGCTCTGTGCGAATCACACAGTTCGGCAAACCTGGCCAAGGTCGCGCTTCGCGCGCCGGCTGAAACAAAACTCGAATCCTGGCGGCGGCAACCGATCAGGCGGCCCCATGATGCTATACTGCCGTTATGGACCAGCTAATTGCCCACATCACGATCGACCCCGGCATCTGTCACGGCAAGCCGTGCGTCCGCGGACTCCGTTATCCCGTGGAGATGCTGCTCGAGCTGCTCAGTTCCGGGATGACACCCGACGAGATCCTGGCCGACTATGAGGATCTTGAGCGCGACGACCTGCTGGCTATCTTGGCGTTCGCGGCACGGCTTGCCCGAACGCGGAGTCTCCAACCGGTGGGACCGTCGTCCGCGAATTTCAATCGAACAGCTTTCTCGAACTCGGCCGGACGGGCATCGTCGTTCGATCGTGACGAAGCCGGTCCATGGACCTGGTTGCGATGATCATCGAATTGTTCGACCTACAAGGATCTGGTATGATGGCGCTGACGTCCCTGAAAGGAAACCGCCATGACAACCGCCCCACCCCCGCCGGCGCCCGGCCACGGAGCACACGGTACGGCCGGCCAAGCGGCGCCGGCCGAGCCGTCGCTACGGCCCAGCGAAGGCTGGCACTGCAGCCATCTCTATTACCGCTTCGACCGACGAGCGTTGAAACAGCTTCCCGCCGCCGAGATCGCGGCCGGAAAAACCGAACTGATCGCGGCGCTCGACCCCGGCGGACACGAGGCGCCGGCCCGTTCGCAGACGTCGCTGGTCAGCGGCCACAAGGCCGATTTCGGCCTGATGCTGCTCGACCCAGACCCGCTGGCGATCGACGCGGTGCATCAGCGGCTGCTGTCCGGGCCGCTCGGACCGGCCTTGGAACCGACCTATTCGTTCGTTTCCCTGACCGAGATCTCCGAATATGTGCCGTCGGTCGCGCAATACGGCGAGCGGCTGGTGGCCGAGGGGGACGTCGCCGGCGGCCCGGCGTACCAGGCGAAGCTCAAGGCCTACGAGTCCCGCGAGGAGATGATGCGCAAGCAGCGGCTCACGCCCGAGTTCCCAGCCTGGCCAAACTACTGTTTCTACCCCATGAACAAGAAGCGGAAAGTGGGCGAGAACTGGTTTCTGCTCACCTCCGACGAACGAAAAAGACTGATGGCCGAACACGCGAAAAGCGGCATGAAATTCAGCGGCCGGGTGACGCAGTTGATTACCGCCTCAACCGGTTTCGACGATTGGGAATGGGGCGTCTCGCTCTGGGCCCGCAATCCCGAATTCCTCAAGGAAATCGTCTATGCGATGCGATTCGACGAGGCCAGCGCTCGCTACGCCGAATTCGGGCCGTTTTACGTCAGCTATGTGACGTCGCCGACCGAGATGCTCCGGCATTGCCGGGTGGGAGCGTAGCTAACCCGCGGCGCAAGCAAGTTAGCCGGATGACATGCGATGAGTCCAATCCAAAATCCAAAATCTAAAATCCAAAATCCGCCCGCACCGCTCCCACCCGCCGGCCTGGGACTCGACACTTTCCGCCGGCAGCCGGTCGAAGTCGGGCTTTCGCTGGACGACCTGAGCGCGGCCTTCGCCGAGATGCTCTCGGCCGGTCACGACCCATACGCAAGCCCCGCGCCGGCCCTCGAAGCGTCCGATACCCCCGGATCGCCCGCGACCGACGCGACCGAAGGGGCGGGGCCGGTCAATGGGCCGGCCGAGCCGCCGAACGATGCCGGCGACGTGACGCCTCGCGGCATTCTCGAAGCAATGCTCTTCGTCGGTAGCCCGGACAACCAGCCGTTGGCCGTCGAGCGGATCGCCGGCCTGATGCGCGGCGTACGCCCGGCCGAAATCGACGAACTGGTGCGCGAACTCAACGAACAATACGCGGCGTCTGCCTGTCCCTATGAAATCAAGGGCGAGGGCGCCGGCTACCGGATGACGCTGCGCGAGGAATATGCGCGCGTCCGTGACAAGTTCCACGGCCGGGTCCGGCAAGCACGGCTCTCGCCGGCGGCGGTCGAGGTGCTTTCAATCGTCGCCTACAACGGCCCGCAAACCGCCGACGACGTCGCCCGCTTGCGTGGCACATCCAGCGGGGCAATTCTCTCACAATTGGTGCGGCGGCAATTGCTCGCGCTTGAGCGCCCCGAGGCCACGCCGCGCCAAGTTCGTTATCACACGACCCAGCGGTTCCTCGACCTGTTTGGCCTGCAAAGCCTCGATGACCTGCCCCGCAGCCAGGAAATCGATCGGCAGTAACTGGCACGCCAATTGCACTGTGGTACACAATAAGACATGTTACCACGAGAAAGTGGTGGCTGGTGCGGAGCGTTAGCGATGCCCCCGGCTCGACAGCGTCCGGGGCATCGCTCAGGCTCCGCCCCCGCCACCGTGAATGTCTCATTCTCGACCGCGTGAAGTAAATTTTCGCCGCCGATACAAGGAAAACGAACCATGCTCACGGCAGTTCTTCCCGATCAATTGCGAAATGTGCCGCTGTTTCGCCAATTCTCGCCCGACGAAATCGGCCAGATTCTCGCACGCTGCGAAACGATCACGCAGCAAGCGGGCGATATCGTGCTCCAATCGGGCGATCGCGAGCGCGCGCTCTACGTGCTGGTCGAGGGAACCATCGAGGTCGTGCTCGAAATTCCCGGCTTGGAAGAATCGATCATCAGCACGCTGGCGCCGGGTAGCGTTTTCGGGGAGGGCAGCTTTTTCCATGACGCCCCCCATGCCGCCACGGTGCGTTCGACTTCGGCGGCGACGCTCGTCCGCCTGAGACGAACGGAATTCGACGCGCTTTTGAAAGAGGATTCGCTGCCGGCCTACCGCCTTGGCCTGAACGCGGCGGAGATCCTCGCTTCGCGATTGCACACGACCGATCAGTGGGTGTGCCAGTTGCTGGGCGAGGAACGATCCGCCGTGGCCGCGAGTTGGCGCCGCTTCCGCGAAGGGCTGGGCGGCTCGTTCGATTTCCCGCGCGGGTTTACGCATACGACATAAAAGTCTTTGACAACCGACCGGCGTTCAGATACGCTTAGCATTTGGATATGGATGTTCGACTTGTGTGACTTGCTCCGGTGCCAGTGGTTCTGGTGCATTCACGCAAATTGCCCGCCAAAGCGGACACGGTAAATATCGCCCGTGTCGCGCCCGCCGGACCCGCCAACCCGTGGCGACCCACCCCGGCATGAAAAGATGATTGCGGTTTCGGTAGACGCCCGATTGCCGGGTGTTGGCGCCGATTGCTAATCAGTTTTGCCCCACACGAACCACTCAATCAGACCCATTGAACCAAGCAGGGAGTAATGAAGCATGGCTAACCGTGTAACGAACCGCCGTGGATTCTTGACCGTGGGGGCGTTGGCGGGCGTCGGCCTCACGCTGGCCGATTACTTCCAATTGCGCCAAGCCCAGGCCGAACAGAAGCACTACGACTTCATCGAAGCCAAGGCCAAGAGCGTGATCCATATTTTCCTGCCTGGTGGGTCGGCCCACCAGGAGATGTTCGACCCCAAACCTTACGCTCCCATCGAATACCGCGGTGAACTGAAACCGATCCCGACGAAGATCCCCGGCGCCTTCTTCTCGGAGTTGCTGCCGAAGGTGGCCGACGTGGCCGACAAGATCACCGTCGTCCGCTCGATGTCGCACGGCGAAGCGGCGCACGAGCGTGGGACGCACAACATGTTCACGGGCTATCGCCCCAGCCCGGCGTTGATCTTCCCCAGCATGGGCAGCGTAGTGAGCCACGAGTACGGTCCGCGGAACAACCTTCCGCCCTACGTCTGCATCCCGAACATGCCGAACGAGTTCGCCGGGACGGGCTACCTGAGCTCGTCGTTCGCCCCGTTCAGCCTGGGCAGCGACCCGGCCGCCGGAGGCTTCAAGGTGCTCGATCTGAACATGGCGGGCGGGGTCGATGACGCCCGTTTCGCTCGCCGCCGCTCAGCCTTGGAGGCCGTGAACGACTATTTCGCCAAGAAGGAAAAGTCCGACGCCCTGAAAGCGATGGATACGTTCTACGACCGGGCCTACAACCTGATCAGTTCGCAGGCCGCGCGCGAGGCGTTCAACATCGACGCCGAGTCGCCGGGCGTGCGCGACGAGTACGGTCGCAACGAGGCCGGCCAGCGGATGCTGATGGCGCGCCGGCTGGTGGCGGCGGGCGTGCGGTTCGTGTCGCTCACCTACGGCGGCTGGGACATGCACACGGCGATCTCAGCCGGCATGCGCGGCCAGTTGCCCACCTTCGACCAGGCGTTTTCGGCGCTCATCAACGATCTGGACCGCAACGGACTGTTGAACGAGACGCTGGTCATGGTCTCGTCGGAATTCGGCCGCACGCCCAAGATCAACCAGAACGCCGGCCGCGACCATTGGCCCAAGGTGTTCAGTGTGGTGCTGGCCGGCGGCGGCATCAAGCGCGGGTCGATCTTTGGTTCGTCGAACTCGACGGCCAGCGAGCCGGACGAAGAGGAAATCGGACCGGCCGACCTGGCGACCACGATCTACAACCAACTGGGCATCGTCGCCGACAAAGAGCTGATGGCGCCGGGCGACCGGCCGATTGAAATCGTCGACGGCGGAAAGGTCCGCAAGGGATTGTTGGCGTAAATGGTGGCTGGTGGCAGAGCGTAAGCGATGCCCCGGCTCGCGCGGATTATTCACGACGATGGGAGACACTTTAATGCCCGCTTTCGTTCTCGCACGTATCGGTCGCCGCTGCGCCCTCGGCGCCCTCAGTTTGGTTTTCGCCCTGCCACCAGCCGCCCACGCCGCCAGTCCGAGCTTGGGGGCGATCGCGCCCTATGGCGCGCAGCGCGGCACCGAAATCGACGTCACCTTCAACGGCGGCAACCTGGGCGACGCCCAGGAGATCATGTTCTATTATCCGGGCATCAAGGTCGCGAGCCTGCAAGCGGTCAATGAGAAGACGGTCAAGACGAAGCTGGCCATCGCGCCCGATTGCCGGCTGGGAATGCATGCCGTGCGGGTGCGCACGGCGACCGGCATGACGAACTTGCGGACCTTCAGCGTCGGGGCGATGCCCGATGTCGCCGAAGTCGAGCCGAACAGTGAGTTCGCCACGCCGCAGAAAATCAACCTCGACGTCACGGTCAACGGCTTCGTCGAAAACGAGGACGTCGATTACTACCTGATCGAGGCCAAGCAAGGCGAGCGGATCACCGCCGAAATCGAAGGCATCCGGTTGGGTAACTTCTTTTTCGATCCCTACGTGGCCATTTTCGACGCCAAGCGTTTCGAGCTGGCCAGTTGCGACGACGCGGCCCTGGTCTGGCAAGACGCGGTGGCCTCGGTGGTGGCCCCCGCCGACGGCGCGTACGTCGTGCAGGTGCGAGAAAGCTCCTACGGCGGAAACGGGGCTTGCATCTACCGCCTGCACGTCGGCCGGTTTCCGCGGCCGACGTCGGCCATTCCCGCCGGCGGACGGGCGGGCGAAACCGTCAACCTAGTTTGGCTGGGCGATGTGCTCGGTCCCAAGGTCGAGCCGTTCACCGTGCCCACCGCGCCCGGCGAGCAATTCGGCATTTTCGCCCGCGACGACAAGGGAACCGCCCCCTCGCCCAACGTGTTCTTCGTCAGCGATTTGGCCAACGTGATGGAGGTCGAACCCAACGAGGCGGCGGCTAACGCCACGCCGTTCGAGGCGCCGATGGCGCTGGGCGGCGTGGTCGGCCAGGACGGCGACGTCGATTGCTTCAAGTTCCAGGCCAAGGCCGGCCGGCAGTTCGACGTCCGGGTGCAAGGCCGCGGCATCCGCTCGCCGCTCGACCCGGTGCTCTCGATTCACAAAGGGGACGGCGCGGGGATCGGGGGCAACGACGACAGCGGCGGTCCCGACAGTTACCTGCGTTTCGCCGCCCCGGCCGACGATACCTACACGATCAACGTCCGCGACCACCTGGGAAAAGGCCGCCCCGACTTCGCCTACCGCATCGAGGTCAAGCCGGTCAAGCCGGCGCTCGTGATGGGCTTGCCCGAACGCCAGCAATACGTCGATGTGACCGTCGAGGTGCCGCAGGGCAACCGCACCGCGTTCCTGGTGAGCGCCAGCCGCCGTGATTTCGGCGGCGATTTGACGCTGGATCTCAAGGGCCTGCCCGCCGGTGCGACGTTTGAAACGGTGGGCATGCCGGCCAATCAAACGACGGTGCCGGTGCTCTTGACTGCGGCCCCAGGCACGGCGCTCGCCGGTTCCTTGACCGACGTCGTCGGCCGTTTCGTCGATCCGAAGGCTGCCGCCGATCCGAAGGCTGCGCAGGATCCGAACCAGACGATCGAAGGACATCTCGAACAGACGACTGGCCTGGTGCGAGGTCAAAACAACGTCATGGTCTGGGGCCACACGACGCATCGCATGGCGACGGCGGTCACGGCCGAAGCGCCGTTTCGGATCGAAGTGGTCGAGCCGAAGGTGCCCCTGGTGCGCAACGGCTCGATGGGGCTGAAGGTCGTCGCCACCCGCAAGGAAGGCTTCACCGCGCCGATCGCCGTCCGTATGCTTTACAACCCGCCGGGCGTCGGCTCGTCGGGCGATGTCTCCATCGCCGAGGGTCGAACCGAAGCGGTCATTCCGCTCACCGCCAACGGCGGCGCCGAAGTGAAAGCCTGGAAAATCGCCGTGATGGGCGAGGCGACCGTCGGCAACGGCCGCGTGCTGGTTTCATCGCAACTGGCGAACCTCGAGGTCGCCGAGCCGTTCGTCGGTTTCGCCTTCAACGCGGCGGCGGTCGAGCAGGGAAAAGAGACCGAGTTGGTCATCAAAGTCACGCACGCCAAACCGTTCGAGGGTGAGGCCGTGATCGAGCTGCTCGGCGTGCCGTTCGAAGTCACGTCCGCGCCACTGAAGCTCACGAAGGACATGGGCGAGTTGGTATTCAAGATCAAGACCAGCGACAAATCGCCGGCGGGCCGGCACAAGACGCTGCTCTGCCGGGCCACGATCATGGCCAACGGCGAGCCGGTCGTGCATGGCTTGGGAGCAGGCGAGTTGCGCATCGACGTGCCATTGCCACCGAAGGCCAACGAGCCGCCGCCGGCCGCTGCGCCCGCGCCGGCGGTGGCCGCGGCGCCTGAAAAGCCGCCGGAAAAGCGTTTGACCCGCTTGGAGCAACTACGGCTTGACCGGGAGAGGGCGCTCAAGGGCGGGAAATAGGTTCCAGGCGAGCGGGGGGCGTTAGCCCCCTGTTTGGCAGGCGAGCGGGGGGCGTCAGCCCCCTGTTTGGCAATCCCCCTGTTTGGCAAGGCGAGCGGGGGGCGTCAGCCTAGGGTGTTGAGAATTCGGCCTTGACAGGGAAAGTTTCTCACGAGGGTTGTGTGTTGGTTGCCTGTAATGTCGCCTTTCGCTCCGCGAAAGAACGCCCTTTCGCGGAGCGAAAGGCGACAGACTTCTTGGCAGGCGAGCGGGATGATCGTGACGGGGACGCGGAGCGTCCGGGGAGTAGACAACGAGAGGTATTCGACACACGGAATTCTCACGAATTTCGCTACCGAGTTTTTAGAACCCAATACAAGGAACCACAACGTGACGACCTACGGATGGACGAAGATCCTTCGATCTTTGGCGGCTCTGTTGCTGGCCGCTTCGATGGGCGGGGGCCGCGCGGCGGCCGACGCGACGATCGCCAAAATCGAGGTTTTCCCGCCCGACGTGCATCTCAACACCAGCCGCGATCGGCAAAAGTTCGTGGTCGTGGCCACACGCGCCGACGGCGTCACGCGCGACGTGACGGGCCAAGCCCAGGTGACGCTGTCCAACCCGGCCCTGGCCAAGCTCGACGGCATGACTCTCTTTCCCCTGGCCGACGGCGAGACGACGCTCAGCGTGGCCTTCGGCGGCTTGACGGTGCAAGCGCCGCTGGTGGTCAAGGACGCGGCGGCGGATCGGCCGATCAGCTTCAAGCTCGACGTGATGCCCGTCTTCATGCGAACCGGTTGCAATACCGGTAGTTGTCACGGTGCCGCCCGCGGCAAGGACGGCTTCCGCTTGTCGCTCTTCGGCTTCGACCCCAATGGCGACCATTACCGGCTGACGCACGAACTGGGCTATCGCCGCATCAACCTGGCGCTGCCGGCCGAAAGCCTGACCATGGAGAAGTGCGACGGAACCGTGCCGCACACCGGCGGAAAGCGCTTCGACCGCGGCGGCGAATACTACCAAACCCTCTTGCGTTGGCTCGAAGCGGGCGCGCCTTTGGATGCCGGCGAAACGCCCAAGGTGCTGGCCGTCGAGTTGTACCCCAAGCAAATCGTGCTCGAAGGCGCGGGTGCGACGCAACAGATGGTGGCGCGGGCCAAGTACGCCGACGGCACCGACCGCGACGTGACCGATCTGGCTGTGTTCCTGACGAACAACGACAACTCGGCCGCAATCACTCCCGACGGGCTGGTGACCGCCGCCAACCGCGGCGAGGCCTATGTGATGGCACGCTTTGAAACGCACACGGTCGCCAGCCAGGCGCTCGTGCTGCCCAAGGAATTGCAGTTTACGCCGTCGCAGGAGGCGCCGGTCAACTACGTCGACGAACTGGTGGGGGCCAAGCTCAAGAAGTTGCGCATCTTGCCCAGCGACCTTTGCGGCGATGAGGTCTTCCTGCGCCGTGTGACGATCGACATCACCGGCGTGCTTCCGACCGAGGAGGAGTACCAGCAGTTCGTCGCCGACGCGAACCCGGCCAAGCGGGCGGCACAGGTCGACCGGCTCTTGAACCGCAAGGAATTCTCGGAAATCTGGGCCATGAAGTGGGCCGAGTTGCTGCAAATCCGGACCACGAACCAGGTCAGCTACAAATCGGCGTTCCTGTACTCGAACTGGCTCAACGCGCAGATCCAGAACAACGTCCCTTTGAACAAGACCGTGCAGGATCTGCTGGGGGCGACCGGCGGCACGTTCAAGAACCCGCCCACGAACTATTACCAGATTGAAACCGACACCTTGAAGACGGCCGAGAACGTGGCCCAGGTGTTCATGGGCATCCGCACGCAGTGCGCCCAGTGCCACAACCATCCGTTCGACCGCTGGACGATGGACGACTACTACAGCTTCGCCGCCTTTTTCTCGCAAATCGGCCGCAAGCCCAGTGAGGACTACCGCGAGATCATCGTCTTCAATTCGGGCGGCGGCGAGGTGGGGCACCTGGTGGGCGGACGCGCGATGAAGCCCAAGTTCCTGGGTGGCGTCGAGCCGGACGTGGCCGGCAAAGACCGCCGCATGGTGCTGGCCCAGTGGCTGGCCTCGCCCGAAAACCCCTACTTCGCCACCAGCGTGGCCAACCGCGTCTGGGACCACTTCTTCGGAGTCGGCATCGTGCAGCCCGTCGACGACGTGCGGATCAGCAACCCGCCCAGCAACCCCGAGTTGTACGAGGCGCTGGGCAAGAAATTCACCGAGTACAACTACGACTTCAAGCAACTCGTCCGCGACATTTGCAACTCGAAGACGTACCAGCGTTCCACCCAGCGCAACGCCAGCAACGACGCGGACGAACTGAACTTCGCGCACTCCCGCATCCGCCGCATCCGCGCCGAGAACATGCTCGACTGTGTCAGCCAGGTGACGGAAACCAAGGACAAGTTCCAGGGTCTGCCGCTCGGCTCGCGGGCCGTGCAGATCGCCGACGGCGGCACGAGCACCTATTTCCTCACCACCTTCGGCCGTGCGACTCGCAACACGGTTTGCTCCTGCGAAGTCAAGACCGAGCCGACCTTGTCGCAGTCGCTGCACCTGTTGAACGGCGACACGGTCGAAGGAAAAATCAAGGGTGGCGGCTTCATCCCGCGCGCGCTGGCCGCCGGCAAGACGCCCGACCAGGTGATCCAGTCGATCTACATCCGATGCCTCTGCCGGCAACCCTCGGGTGAAGAAATGACCCGGATCAAGGCCGCCGTCGCCGGCGAAGCCGACCCCACCCGCGCCATGGAGGACGTGTTCTGGGCCGTCATGAATTCACGCGAGTTCATGTTTAATCACTAAATGGTCATTTGTCATTTGTCATTTGTCATACATCACGCGGCCGAGAATGAGACATTCTGTTACGCGAAAGTGGTGGCTGGTGGCAGAGCGTAAGCGATGCCCCGGTTAGATAGCGACCGGGGCATCGCTTAGGCTCTGCCCCAGCCACCGTGAATTTCTCATTCTCGACCGTATGAAGTATAGATCCTTGTTCCCACTCTCCGCGTGGGAACCTCTAACCTCTAACCTCTCGACCCTCCCTTATGCACCGCCTCACTCTGTTCGCCTTCGTGGTCGCCGTTGGTTCGTCAATCGCTCGCGCCGAAGACGCCAAGCCCGCCGATCCGGCCGTCGCCAAGCTCACGTACGCAGACCATGTGCAGCCGATCTTTCGCGAGCATTGTTTCACCTGCCACAGTCAGGACACCGCCAAGAGCGACCTGGCGCTCGATAACTTCGGCGCGATGTTGCGCGGAGGGGCCAGCGGCGAAGTCATCGAGCCGGGCGACCCCGAAAGTTCGCGGCTCTGGAAACTCGTTTCCCACCAGGAAACGCCCGAAATGCCGCCTCAACAACCCAAGCTGCCCGACGCGAAGCTGGCCGTGATCAAGGCGTGGATTTTCTCAGGGGCGCTGGAATCGTCCGGTTCGGTCGCCAAGATCAAGAAAAAGCCGACGATCGACCTGGCCGCCAGCGCTGGCTCCGGCAAGCCCGCGGGGCCCGTGGCCATGCCCGAGGGGCTATCGCGCCAACCGCAGGTTTACACGCCCCGCGGTTCGGCCGTGACCGCGATCGCGTCGAGTCCTTGGGCCCCCTTGGTGGCGATCGCCGGGCAAAAACAAATCGTGCTCTACAACTCCGACGCGGCCGCGCTGCTGGGTGTGCTGCCTTTCCCGGAGGGGATGGCCCAAACGCTCAAATTCAGCCGTTCAGGTGCGTTGCTCATGGCCGGTGGAGGGCGGGCGGGCAAGCAAGGATTGGTGGCCGTCTATGACGTCAAGACCGGCGCCCGCGTCTTCACCGTCGGCGACGAGCTCGATACCGTGCTGGCCGCCGACATCAACAACAACCACACGCTGATCGCTCTGGGCGGCCCACGGCGCGTCGTGCGGGTTTATTCGGCCGCGGACGGCCAATTGCTCTATGAGATGAAGAAGCACACCGAGTGGGTCACGGCGATCGAGTTCAGCCCCGACGGCGTTTTGTTGGCCACCGGCGACCGCAACGGCGGGCTGTTCGTCTGGGAGGCCGATACGGGACGCGAGTACCAGAACCTGGCGGGCCACACCGCCGCGATCAGCGACCTGAGTTGGCGGCTCGATTCAAACCTGCTCGCCAGTTCGAGCGAGGACAGCACGCTCAGGCTCTGGGAAATGGAGAACGGCGCCCAGGTGAAGAATTGGGGCGCGCACGGCGGCGGCGCGTTGTCGGTGGACTTCACGCGCGATGGCCGTCTCGTATCGGCCGGTCGCGACAACCTGGCGAAGGTATGGGACCAGAACGGTCAGCCATTGCGCGCGTTCGACGCCTTCGCCGATCTGGCGATGGAGGCAACATTCACGCACGACGGCGCGCGCGTCGTGGCGGGCGACTGGACGGGCGACATTCGTCTTTGGAACACGGCCGACGGCAAGCTGGTGGCCAAGCTGCCGATGAATCCACCCACGTTGGAGATGGTCGCGACCGCGAGCGCGCAGCAGGCGGCGGCCGCCGAGACCGCGGCGCAACAGGCGGCGCAGCAGCTTGCCGCGGCGCGACAAGTGGCCACCGAACGAACGACCGCGCTGGAGGCCGCCAACGCGAAACTGACGGCGGCCCAGGCCGCGGCGCCCAAGACCGAGGCCGAGCGGGTCGCCGCCGAAAAGGTCTTGACCGAGAAAACGGTGGCGGCAAAAGCCACCGCCGCCGCGGCCGCCGCCGACAAAACGGCATCGGACCAGACCGCCGCCGAACAGGCGGCCGCCGCGACGGTGGTGTCGGACAAGGCCGCCGCCAAGAAAGCGGCCGACGACGCCCTGGCCGCGCAGGCGACCGACGAGAACAAGAAGAAGGTTGAGGCCGCCGCGGCGGAATTGGCCGCCGCCGAAAAGCTCGCGGCCGAAAAGACGGCCGCGGCCAAGACCGCCGCCGACAAGGCGACCGCTTCACTCACGGCGTCGCAGCAGGCCGAGCAAGCCAAGCTGGCCGCCGAAAAGGATCTGGCGGCCAAGACCGCGTTGGCCAAAACGGCCGCCGGCAACTTGCCCGTCGCTAAGGAGGAGGCCGAGAAAAAGACCGCCGAAAAGGCGGAGGCCGACAAGATACTGGCCGAAAAGACCGCGGCCGCGAAGGCCGCCACTGACGCCGTCGCGGCCGCCAAGGCCGTTGCTCAGCAGGCCAGCGCCGAGAAGGCCGCCTACGACCAGGCCCAGGCGGCGCAAACGGCACAGGCCAGCGCCGGCAACTAGCACTAGCCCCGATTATTCATGATACCCACACAAACCCGCAGCGCAAGCAAGGCCCAGCGTTGGCGCCACTGTTGTCGTGCAAACGGACATACGCTAGAATCATGGTGTGTAGATCGCGTTTCCCGGCTGCCGGAACGAAAACGATGAGCGCCCAGGATCTTGATGAGCGCCCAGGATCTTTTTGAATTGCTCCGCACTCGACCGTTCATGCCTTTCCGCATCGACGCCACCGACGGGCGCACGTACGATGTCCGCCATCCCGATCAGTGGTCCTACGGACGCGAGTCATCCTGCCGCTCCCTTCCAATGGCGCCGTTCCCGAAGGCTCGGAACATTTGGCCTTGGCCCACATCGTTGGCCTTGGCCCACATCGTGCGCGCGGAGGAACTTCCCACTGAGGCCGCGCCGGCCGGGCGTTGAACGAAAGCCCGGCCGTGTCATTCGCGGGGCCGCACCGCGCCCGTCAGGCCACTGTAGTCGGCGCGGTCTTCGGGGTGCCAGAGCGGCAATCCCTCGCGGATGCGACGCGCCAGTACGTCGAGCTTCTCCGGCGAACCCGCCGGAGCCTCGGTGGGAATGAATTGGTCGGTCTCGACCGGGGCAAAATCCTCGTCGTGACCGAATTCCAGAATAGCCTCGAATACGTTGCGCATGATCTTCAAACCCTCCATACCACAAACAAGCGACAATACCGCCCTGGCGGCCCTTCCACCGGATACCAACCACTGGGCCGCTCGGCCCAAGGCGACTTCTCGACGCGCTTCCCGCGTCAAACAGCTAAAAACAACTCCTGCCCCACAGCACACCTGCAAACCACGCTCAAGCGAACCTGACAGGCACCACGAAATCAAGGGAGGTGGCCCAGCCAACGACTCCGCTATCGGCGGGATGGCACCTGCGTCTCCAAGAATGGTATTTTCACCAATCCGCGACAAAAGTCAAGCATTTTGATGAATTGAACAGGAATTTTTTCCAAATGCCCGTTTCAAGGCTAGGATGGGGGGTTCTGTAGGGAACGCCCTCCGTGGCGTTCCGTGCCGCGCGAGTACACGTCTACCCGCTTCACGGAACGCCACGGAGGGCGTTCCCTACAGATGGCCGTTGCCGCGGCAATCCTATTGATTCTTGACAATTCCGACACCGATCAGCGAGCGAGGTCCGATATGAACTGGCTGCAACGTCCGCTCCGATTAGCGCCGCGGAGGCGTGGTTTCCACTTGATCACGCGCGAGGTGTTGGAGGCATTGCCCGAATTGTCCGAATTCAAGGTTGGACTGTTGCACATCTTCATCCAGCACACCTCGGCCTCGTTGACCATCAATGAGAACGCCGATTCCGACGTGCCGGGCGACCTTGAACATTCGTTTAACGCACTTGCGCCGGAGGACTTTCCGTATCGGCACACCTGCGAGGGCCCCGACGACATGCCGGCCCATGTGAAGGCGGCGATTTTGGGGAGTTCCGTCAGCGTGCCGGTCGCCGACGGGAAGCTCGCGCTGGGAATGTGGCAAGGCATTTACCTCTGCGAACACCGCGACCGCGCCGGCCCGCGCGGGCTGGTGCTGACGTTGTATGGCCAACGCGTAGGTTATACCGGGCGCCGTGGACGCATGCGAGGGCCGATCTCGGGTAGGCCGAGCGCCACCTGAGCTTAGCGACTTGACGAAAAACACTGCTTTGCCAAGCGGCGCTTCAGTGGATAAACTCAATTCATGCGAGAGTTGGCCCAATTGCTGAACGAGATGTGCGCGGGCGGTACGATCCTGAACTATGCCTTATTTGGGGCTCTTGCGCAGATGCGTTACACCGAGCCCGTGGCCACACTCGATGCCAACGTGCTGTTGCCGTACCCGCACCCGACCGGCTCGACGTGCTCAGCGACATCTACCAGTTTTGTTCAACGAGGGGCTTTCACCCGAAGGGAGAAGCCATTCAAATCGGTGCCTGGCCGGCCCAATTCGTACCGGTGTTCAGCCCATTGACGCGGGAAGCCATGGAACACATTCAGCAATCGCTAGACCGGCAGGCGGCCTGGCAGAAGGGCCGCAAATCACTTTCCTGGCCGGAGAAAATACGCATGGCGGAGGCGGTTCGCGAGTCGCTACTGCAGTTTCGTGCCGCCAAATCATTGAAGCCGACAAAAAAACAATGTTGAACCAGCAGGAGATCCGTGATTAAGGGTCGCCGCGGCCAGCGTTTCCTCGGGGCGCGCGACGCTGATCTGCTCGCGCGCTTGCTCTTCGGTCTGGATGATGAGGCGTGCTCCAAGCACCTCAAGAACCCTTTGCAGCGCGCGCAGCGACAGATCGGCACGCGAGGCGAACACGCGGCTGAGTTGTCCGGGATCAACCCCCGTCGCTTGGCAAAACTCATGCCGCGATCCAAAGCGGCCGTCGATTAAATCGGCCAGGAAATCGCGATAATCGGGCGCTGAAACGTACGAGCTGCCATCCTCGGGAGCAGGCGCAGATCATTGACCTTGCTTTCGGGTATCGCAACGGGCACTTCAGTTTCCAGGAAGCCGGTCTGATTCGATGACGAGGGAGCGATATACTGCACGCGGGTAGCGCCGCGACCGCGAGGGCTATCGCCCCGGGCGACGGCATTATGATTTGGATGGACGAGCCATAAACCTGTCCGGCCACGCCAAACCGAGCGTGATTGATACAACCGGTATTCCGTAGGTGTTCTTTTTTCACAACGCCCGTCGACCTGGGCCATTTTTCTTTTTTCGGGGCTAGAATAGTCGTATACTCGGCGCTTTCTCCGTTCACCCACTCGTGCCGGTCCCGCCAACACCCAGGGGATGCCGCATGGCCAAGCCGCTTGTTTTTCAGTTCGGCGATTGCGATTGGCCGTTCACAATGAACAAGGTTGATCGCAGCAGGTTGTACGGCTACAAGGAAGTCGAGGCTCTGGACGACCACGGACGCCGTTGCGAACTGGCGACGCTCACGGCGGATGGCCGCACCGTGGTCGGCCGCGGCGGAACCGCGTTCGGCCAGATCGCGCCCGACGGCACCTGGCGCGACAAGGGCCAATTGCGGCCGATCGACGTCGACGGAAACGAAATCCAGAGCGTCCCGTCGTCGTTTGGCGCGCCCATCAAGCTGTTCGATGTGGCCACGGTCGACGAATACTTGAAACACAATATCCGCCTAGTCTACCAGATGTCGCGCGAAGGCGATCCGGCCGACGGCGACCTGGCCGCGGAACTGGCGCGGGGCACGATCTTCAAGTTCCCCTACAGCTATCGCGGCGGACTGGAAGCCGACGCCGGCTTTCTATTGCAAGGCGACGATGGGAACACGTTCCTGGCGGTCGGCAATCCCACCAAAGTGGAATTCATCGGCCTGCGAGAAATGGCGGTGCTGGAAGAAGAAGGAGAATTCGACGAGACGGAGCTCATGGACTTCGACATGATCTAGCTCGGTTTCGAGAGGCTCTCCGGTGCCGGAAATCAACATCGCCAACAGTGCCGGGCGCGACGCTCTCGTCGCCCTGGAAAGCGTCCGTTCCACGCTCAAGGTCCGCTGGCTCGACGAGCAAGGCAGGCAAGTCGAAAGCGCGCGGCTGCTGAAGGGAGCGGTCGACCGCGACCTCGACGCGCTGCTGGCCCGCTACGGCGAGCTGCCCAGCGTCGGCAAGGCCCTGCTTGAAGGGGATCCGGAGGTCGATCTCGAGAACACGGGCCGCCTGCTGCGTCATACGTCGCGTGTGTACGTCGACGGCGACCGGCAGATCGTCCACAAGGTGCATTTCTGGGAAATTGTGCGCAACCCCGACGGCTCCCAGCGAGAACGCCGCCCCCGCAGGATGTTGGACCCCAACCTGGCCGGCGAGCAGCCGCTGCGCTGGTCGGGCGTGTACATCCGACGCGATCAAGCCTGCCGCAAATTTGTTTTTTCGAGCAAGGTGCAATTGCGTCACACCAACGGCCTGACCTACGACTTCCTGTACGGCATGGCCAAGGAACTCGAGCGGAACGACTGCCTGATGCTCCTGGGCGCCGGGGCGAAATCGAAGGAACCCTTGATCCTGCGCCGCGGCGGCTCGCCGTATCGCGGTTTCCTGGAAGGGCGCACGCAAGGCGACACGTACTCGCTCGTGCTGCACTTCTCGGACTTGGAGTTGAAAGCTCCCCAGGAAACACCCCCCCCGGAGGCCGCCCCATGAGCGCCGCCATGCCGCTCGACAAATCGCGTGTCGAAATCAAGCTCGGCGACTACGGCGTCGCGCCGGCGACGGCCCTGGCCGACGCGAGCGTGCTTCCGCGCGTGCGGGAGTACCGCCGCCGGTCGAGTTCGCGCATGCAACCGCTCGACCGCGACGACGTTTTGCGCAAGATTCCCGCCGCCGAGTACCATGTGAGCCGCAAGGTCGACGGAGAATTCGCGGTGCTCGTATTCCGCGGCGGCGAGGCGTTCACGATCAATCCCGGCGGCACGGTGCGCGTGGGCATGCCGTGGCTCGAAGAGGCGGCTCGACTTCTCTCGGGCGCCAAGCTGAAAGAAGCCCTCGTGGCCGGCGAACTGTACGTGGCCCGCGACGATCGTCGGCCTCGCGTCCACGACGTGACGTCGATTGCCCGCCAGCCTCGGTCGCCGGACGACCTGGGCCGGCTGCGGTTCGCGGTTTTCGACATCCTCTCGCTCGACGGCGACGCGTCGCCGCGCCCCTTCGCCGCGACTTGGAAGACGATCGAAAAGTGCTTCGGCAAGGGGCAGGCGGTTCATCCCGTCGAAGCCAAGATGACCGCCGACGTGGCCGGCATCGAACGGCTGTTCGAGCAATGGGTTGAGAAGGAGGGGGCCGAGGGGCTGGTCGTCCGCGACGATACGGCCGGTATGTTCAAAATCAAGCCGCGGCACACGCTCGACGCCGCGGTGATCGGATTCACCGAGTCGCTGGGCGACCGGCAGGGAATGCTGCACGACATGCTGCTGGCCGTCATGCGTCCCGAGGGCACGCTGCAAGTGCTGAGCCGCGTGGGAGGCGGCTTCGCCGACGACCAGCGCCGCGCGCTGCTGTGCGATCTCAAGGACATGGTCGTCGAGAGCGAATACGCCGAGGTGAACGCCGACCACGTCGCCTATCAAATGGTCCAGCCCGAATGGGTCGTCGAGATTAGCTGCCTCGATCTGATTTCGCAAACCACGCGCGGCGGCACGGTCGATCGCATGGTGCTCGATTATCGCGTCAACGGCTCGCAGCGGTACGACGTCGTCACCAGGCTTCCTTTGGCCTCGGTCATCTCGCCGCAGTTCATTCGACGCCGCGAGGACAAGTCCGTCGTGCCGCAGGACGTTCGCATCGCGCAAGTGACCGACCTGGTCGAGGTTCCCTGGGTCGACCGCGATTCCCGGCAAATGACGCTCCCCGCGAGCGAGTTGCTGCGGCGCGAGGTCTTTAGCAAGGATCTCAAGGGACAGACGATGGTTCGCAAGTTCCTGCTCTGGAAGTCGAACAAGGAATCGGGAAGCGACGAGTTTCCGGCGTACGTGGCGCACTACACGGATTTCAGCCCCAACCGCAAAGACGCGCTGGCGCGGGAGATTCGGGTATCGAGTTCGCGCGAACAGATCGAGTCGCTGTTCGAAGGGCTGCAAGAGGCCAACATCAAAAGCGGTTGGCAGCGCTGCGCCGCCGGGTCGGTCCCTCTCGCCGCGGCGGTCGACTCGTCGTCGGCCGGGGCCCTTCGCAAAGAGATGGGTAGCGACGAGGCGGCCATCGCGAAGGGCGAGCCGGCGACCGCGGGCGCCGGCGGGCCCGCCGGCGATGCGGCAGTCGGCGACATGGCTCCGTCGGCGCGGAAGAAACGGACGACCAGGAAGAAGACGGGCTGAACGCTCGATGGTTGAAGTGCTAGCACGGCCATGCTAGCATGCGGCGCACGATTGGCCTCGGAGTTCCTCATCGCCTATGCCAAGGCTTACCAACTCATACGACGCGATCGGCGAAATGGCGCGTTCCGGCGTCGACGAGCCGAGCCACGACGCTTTGCGGGACATGCGAGTGTGCGTCACGGGCGGTTTGGCGGCGATGACCCACATGGAGTTCGCGGCCCTGGTGGGGGCGTACGGCGGACGATTTCTGCACCAACCGGTGAAAGGTGGTTTTCTCCTGGTCATCGGAGCGGATGGCTGGCCGGCCCAGGGCGACGGCTCGCCGTCGCCGACGTTCGAGCGAGCGCGAAAGCTGCGGGCCTATGGGTATCAGATCGAGTTTCTGGCCGAGGACGAGTTCTTCGACCGGATCGGTTTGACCTCGCCAACCGCTTCGCTCGGCGCGCGGCACACCCTTTCGGACCTCACACGGATTCTCGGCGTCTCCGCCGCGAAGCTGCGCCGCTGGGTGCGTATGGGACTCGTTCGGCCGGTGGAATCGGTCCATCGTTTCTGTTACTTCTCGTTTTCCGAGGTCTGCAGCGCTCGGCGTCTGTGCGAGCTGATCGCGGGCGGCGCGTCGCTGGTTCGAGTTCGGGAAGGCTTGGAACAATTCAGAACATGGCTCCCGGCCGCCGAGAGCTCGTTTTCGCAGCTCTCGCTGTTGGAGCGGAACGGCACGCTGCTGCTCAGGTTGAACGGCACTCTCGTCGAGCCGAGCGGACAGCGGCATTTCGACCTTGACGGCCCTGGCGACGACGGACCTGAGGCGGTGGCCTTGCCGCGCCGCCGCGAATTCGACCCTGACCATCTGGATGCACTGTTTGATCGTGGCCTCGCGCTGGAAGATCAAGGAAGGTACGAGGAGGCGGCCAACGCCTATCGCCGCGCCCGTGAATTGGATCCGGACGACGCCGCCGTGCATTTCAACCTGGGCAACGCGCTCCATGCGCTGGGTCGCTTCGGCGAGTCGCTCGCCAGCTATCGCGAGGCGCTTCGTTGCGATCCCCAGTACGCGGAAGCATGGAACAACCTCGGCAATGCCCTCTCGAAAACGGGAGCGCTGCGAAATGCCGTTGGCGCCTTTCGCCGGGCGCTGGAGCTCGTGCCGGATTACGCCGACGCCGGCCGCAATCTCGTCGGCGTCCTGAACCAGTTGAAGCCCTCCGCCTTGAGGGTCGTGTCCTGACCACGAGAAGCCAACGATGCACTACGAACCCATCCTTATCGAACCCGACGACTGCGGCTGGATCCGATTCACGCGCCCGCGCGGTTACGGAGGCGCTCACTCGCGCGACTCCCTCGAAATCCGGCCTGGCTTCACGCTCGAGCACGTCCTGGCGGCCGTCGACGCGACGGGTTGGGTCGTCGAACGAAACGGCGAGCGGCGGATTCAGGATCATATCGGCTGCGACCGGCTAGCGCGGATCGTCGCGGAAATGTTGTCGTACTTCGACGGTCCAGACGAGCCCAACGACGTGTTGCGCGGCGTCAAGGAACAGATCGACTCGTGCTTCGACGCCGCTCACGACGGATCGGGCATCCCGCTCTGGGCGTGCGCCTGGCTCGATCTGGTTCTGCGTGACGACGTCGCGGACGCCGCCCGATCGGCGAACACGGCATGGAACGCGGATCTTCTGACGATTGACGTCGGCAAGCTCCGGGACGAGCGGATTCGCGAGCTTCGCCGCCGTTACCCGGAGTCGCCGGCCACGCCCGAGGTTCAAAGAATGGCGGACAGCGCGCGGATCCGGGGCGGCGCCGACGCTCGTAGCAGGAGCGCGGGTTGACGTTTGGGCACTTCTTGCAATGCCAGCACCGCTCGGATTATACTTCATGCGGTCGAGAATGAGATGGACTGCGAACCGCTCGGACGCGGCGCGGATGGAGCGGCTGAGCCGCGCGTGACGGAATTGGAACCGCATCCCGGCACAGGGAGGTGGTCGGGCCGTACTCACGACTCAGACGAGGATCCATCGATGTCACTGTTGCTCGACGTCAATCGCGCCGGCGATCACGCCACACCTTCGTTGCCGGAGTGCAACCTTCGGGTGGAGGAGGACAACGGCCTGTTCACGATTCAAGGCGGTCGGCGGAGTACGCCCCTCCAATGGGCCGGCCAACTTTCCGCCTACGAGGTCCGACGGCTTTACGAGGCACTGCGCAAGCACTTCGGTGAAACCTGCACCGAATGCGAGCGGCGGGCGGCATTCAACGCGCGGGAGGGCGCGGTGCTCAAAGATCATGCCGGACTGCTCGCGATCGCTCAACTCGAATACGCCCGCGCGGTCAAAGAACTGGGCAGCGTGGCCCAGGTGGCTCGTGTCGTGGCCGAACTGGCCGACCTGTCGGATGAGGAAGACGTGCAAGAGTATGCGAGTGAACAGGGTTTCAGCGTTTGGCTCTGAGTTCCGCTTCAAGGATCGTCGTGTCGGGTTCTGTAGGGAACGCCCTCCGTGGCGTTCCGGGACGTCGTTGTTTCCAGGGCTGCGTCCTTCGCTGTGGAATCGCGCCCCGTTGAGGTAGACATATGTCGTGCCGGGGGACAACATGATGTCTACATCTGGCGTCCGCCGGCGGGCAGCGGTTGCCGTGCCAGCGCGAGCTTGGCCTGCGCACGGGCCAGCCAATCCCGCGGCGTTCCCGGCGCGGGGCTAGGAGGCGGCACGGTACACTTCCTTTCCCTGTGACAGGGCCGAGTGAATGATCAGGTAAGGGTTCCGGCCGTACCGCTCCACGTCGCTGGCCTGCACGACCACGATGTCCTTGGCGATCCCCAGTTCGCTCAAAGAACCGTGCAAGGTTTGCATGGCCGCCAGGCAGTGGCTCCCGTCCCTCACCACCACCAGCGCGTCCAAGTCGCTGTGCGCACCCATCGCGCCGCGGGCGGCCGAGCCGAACAGGACAATCCGGAGAGGATGGACCGCCTCCACCGTGCGCCGCACCAACTCATCGAGCATTTTCGGATCGGGGCTCACGGCTCGTCCTCTCCATCGCCTGGCGGGCGTTCCCGGAATCGCTTAACTGACCGCCCGCTTACAATCATTTATCGTACCCTGACGGCGAACAGGCGACAATTCCCACATCACGCCGGCCACACTTCGTCGGCGAAGCCGGTGGCGCGCTCAGACTGAAAACCTCGCGAGGCTTCTCCCTCGCGGCGCAAAGAATAGCCGGGCGAATCGGCTGTGTCGTCGCCTTCGTTGATCCGCCGTAGTTCGTTTAGGTGCTGCAAATAATTGCTGAGTTGGTCGAGCGCGACCGTCGGTTCCAGCGCGACGGCCTGCGCCTCGAAGTTGCCGCCAAAATCGGTAAACGGGAAGGGAGTCGCCGTACATGCTTCTCTCGAGCCAATCGATCTCCTTGGCCAGCCGCCATAACAAGCTGAAGTCGATCGCGGCATTCCGTGAGCAAGCACAAACAGGCGACCGTTCTACGCGGCCCGGCACGCGCTGGAAGCGGCGGCACGCACTGGACTCCTTGCTGAACCCACTCCTGTCATGGTATTCTCAATCTCAGCCTGCAACACTTTTACGTGAACGGACAACCAACGTGCTGGGCCGCAGAGAGCTGATTCGCTGGGGGTCGTTGGGGCTGGCGGGGCTTTCGTTGCCCAAGCTCTTGCGGGCCGAGGCGGCCCAGATTTCGCCCGGCGTTCGACCTGCCGCCAGGTCGTGTATCCTGCTCTTTCTGGAAGGGGGTCCGGCTCACCAAGACCTCTGGGATATGAAGCCCGAGGCTCCGGCGGAAGTCCGCGGCGAATTCCGCCCCATCCCATCGACGGCGCCCGGCGTTCTGGTGTGCGAGCACTTGCCGCGGCTCGCGCGTCAGATGCATCACGTCTGCCTGGTGCGCTCGGTTCACCACCAGGTCGTGGACCATAACGCGGGCGCATACTACGCACTGACGGGCCGCGCGCCGTTCAAGGGGAGCCAGTTGATCACGGGCGATGAAGCGGATAACTTTCCGCCCTACGGCGCGGTGCTCGCGCGCTTGCGGCCGGTATCGCGCCGGCTGCCGGCGTTCGTCCACTTGCCCGACATCATGTCGAACAATGGCCGCGACCTTCCCGGCCAGCGAGCCGGATTTCTGGGCGCGGCGTCCGACCCCTTCGTGGCCGGCGACCCCAGCGCGCCGGGCTACGAAACTCCGGGCCTGGCCTTGCCGGCCGACGTGCCATTGGCGCGATTGGGTCGCCGCCAGGAGCTGTTGCGGCAGATCGAGCGAACGCGGGCGGAGCCGCCGGACGACGCCCAAATGGCCGGCATGGAGGCCCACTACCGGCAGGCGTTTTCGCTCTTGGCGTCGCCCGACGCGAGGCAGGCCTTCGATCTCAGCCAGGAGAGCGCCGCGGTCGCCCTGCGTTATGGTTTGCCCGATCGCACCGATCGATCGGTCGAAGCGCGCAAGTTTGGCGGCCTGCCGCACCTGGGTCAATGCTTGCTGTTGGCCCGGCGGTTGATCGAGGCCGGCGTGCGGTTGGTGACGGTGGGCACGGGACGCCGCTTCGATCAATCGTGGGACACGCACCGGCAGCACTTTCCCCTCTTGCGCAAGTCGCTGTTGCCGTACTTCGATCGGGCTTTTTCCGCGCTTTTGGAAGACCTGGCCGAGCGTGGCCTGCTCGAGGAAACGCTGGTGGTGGCGATGGGCGAGTTTGGCCGCACGCCGAAGCTCGGCCAGATCACGAGCGGCGCCGGCGCCGACGCCGCCGGGCGCGACCACTGGCCGCACTGCTACACGGTGTTGCTGGCCGGCGGAGGCATCCGCGGCGGCGCGGTGTTTGGCCAATCGGATCGCTTTGCCGCGTACCCGGCCCGCGACCCGGTCACGCCCGAAGACATCGCCGCGACGATCTATCACGCCTTGGGGGTCGACCCGGACACGCGGATCGTCGATCCACTGGATCGGCCGCAATCCGTGGCCTTGGGCCGGCCGATCCACGCGCTGTTTGGATAAAATCCTGTCATCCTGTTCAAACCATCACGGCCGGCCTATACTTCACGCGGTCGAGAATGAGACATTCACGGTGGCTGGGGCAGAGCCTAAGCGATGCCCCGGTCGCTATCTAGCCGGGGCATCGCCTAGGCTCTGCCACCAGCCACCGCTTTCTCGTGGCAAAATGTCTCATTCTCGGCCGCGT
>DATKSN010000284.1:0-28477 GCA_035531595.1 Pirellulales bacterium
CACTCCGTCGCGGCGCGCGTTGCGGCGGCAGGCGTCGACCAGCACCAGCTTGAGTGTGGCGGGCGACCGTTCGAGCTTCTTGCAGACCGCGCTGACGGAAATCAGTGTGGCGGGGTCGTCCAGATCGCCCTCGGTCGGGCAAAGGTAGGTCGTGTTCTTGGCCAGCACGCCGTGGCCGCTGAAGCCGACGATCAGCACGTCGCCTTCCTTGACGACTTTCAGCAGCAGATCGAGCCGTTGCTCGATATTGGCCTTGAAGGGGAGGTACTTGCTGTCCTTGGCGTGGTCGTCGAGCAGGAACACGCGGTCGCGGTCGAAGCCGTTGTCGACCAACTGGGCGGCCAAGGCGCGCTGGTCGGCGCCGCAGAAGCTGAGATCCTGGGCGTGCTGGTAGTGGTCGATTCCGATCAAAAGCGCCCAGCGGTGGATGGGCCTGTCGGCCGCCGCGGCGCCGGCGGCGAGGGCCAGCAGGCCGAGGAGGGCCAGCGGGCCTTGGATTGCGAAAAGGGGATTGAAGGCCTTGTTGCGCGTGGCATGGATCATGGTTTGGGATTCCTTGTCGATCCTGGAGGCAGCACCTATTTTGCGATTGTTCCGCGGTGCCGGTCAAGTATTTCGGCCGATTTTCCGCGTAAAGTAGCAGGCACACTCCGTATCGTAGCAGGCACACTCCGTGTGCCGCAGCTTTGGGCGTGTTCGCCCCGACGACGCCGACACGCGCCGATCGACGGGACTGCCCGGTTGGCGCGTTCCCTATAGCCACCCCTGCCCGCGCTTCGGGGCGCTGGGGGTCCAAGTTGCGGCGCACGGAGTGGTCGCCTTGGGCGACCTACGTTGCCGTCCGCGCAACGATCGTCGCCCGGTGCGTCTCGAAGGTGGCCGCCGGGAATTCTCTTGACGGTCGGCCATCCACGCCTAGAATGACGTAGAATGACGGGAAGTCATCCTTCCCGCCTACGGCGGATTTCGCTCCAGGCTCAACATCCGTGGTATGCCGCCATGCGCCGCCCAAATCAAATTCACCTGTGCTTGGCCGTCATGTTCCTGCTTGCCGTCCGCGCCCCACTGGCGGCCCAAGCGCCCGCTGACCAAGCTCCCGAACAGCCATCCCCCGAACAGCCGCCGCTGCCACAGCGGCCCGTCGACGGCCCCGAGGCCATCCGCCAGGACGAACCCAGCTTCCTGGTTCGCGTCAACGTCGATCGCGAGACGCGAACGTACCGCAAAGGCGATACGCTCTTCATCAACGTCACCTGCGAGGTCGATGCCTTCGTCTACGTCATTTACAAGCAGGCCGACGGCAAGCTGCGCCAGATCTTTCCCAACTCGAGCCAGCCCGACAACCGCGTGCGGGCCAGGCAACCCGTACAGATTCCGGCCCGCGACGACCTGTTCCGCTTCGTGATCGGCGCGCCGTTCGGCAAGGAGCTGGTCAAGGTCATCGCCTCGACCGAGCCGATCGACCCGCTGGCCAAGCCCGAGCTCCGCAAGGCCTTTTTCAACCCGCTCAGCAAGGAGCAGGTCAAAAGCGTCGAATTCGCGCTGGGCGACCGCGACCCGGCTGGCTGGGCCGAGGACCAGATCGAGATCGTCACCCAGCCACGCGACCAGGCTGCGGATCGCGCCGGCGCCAAGCGGTTCGGGGTGTTTTTCGGCGTGGCGAATTACGAATTCAACACCGAGATGGAATTGGCCACCAACGGAGAAGGTCACCTCAACCTGCCGGCTTGCCACCGCGACGCGCGGCAAATGGCGGCCGTGCTTCACGAGCAGGGCCAATTGAGCGATGTGCGCGTATACACGAACGATTTGGCCACGCGGGCGAACATGGAGGGCGCGATCACGCGCTGGCTGCCCTCCGTCTCGCGGCCGGGCGACACGGTGGTGATCTACTTCTCGGGGCACGGCACGCAGATCAAGGACGACAACGGCGACGAACACGACGACGGCGGCGCAGAATACCAGATGGACGAGTTGCTGGTGCCGTACGATTACCTTGGTCCCAAGGTCCTCGAGGTACTCATGAAACGCAAGGAGCAAGGCAAGCTCGAAGGGCCGCTTGTTCCGCGCGTCAATGCCGCGCTGGCGACGTACCGCCGCGCCGCTTCCCCCGAGCAAGGCATTTACGACCTGGTGTGTCGATCGGCCGTGTCGGACGACCTGTTCGGCCACTGGCTGCAATTGCTTTCCGGCCGCCAAGTGGTGGTGATCCTCGACTGCTGCAACTCGGGCGGTTTCGCCGCGAATGCGAAGGGCCTTGTCGAGCAGGGCGCCAAGTCCGGCAGGTTCGATTTTCTCGATCAGGAAGTCGCGCGGCTGAAAGACCTGGGGCAACGAGAGACGGCCCTCTTGGCCGCCTGCCGCGCGCAGGAGCTGTCGCAAGTCCGCTTGCAAGGGGATTTGAGCGTGATGACGAAGTACCTGCTCGACAGCATCGTCGGCGCGCCGCGCGCGTTGACATTGGAGGAAGGTTTTCAAGAGTGCCAGGTGGGAATGCACGGCTACTTCGACGAAGTCAACAAGGTGCGGGCCGCGGCGCGCGTACTGCCCATAACCGAGCACCGGCCCTTTCTGGTGGACTATTGCGCGAAGCCGCCGCTGTTGAAGCCTTGATGTCGTCATTGGTCATTGGTCATTGGTCACTTGTCGTTGGTCATTTGTCACTTGTCATTGGTCGCAATGCGATGATTACGCCGCCCGTGGCCGGAAAGCAGAAGTTTGGCCGAAGATCCGAAAGTAGCAGGCACACTCCGTGTGCCGTAGCTTTGGGCGTGTTCGTCCCAACGACGCCAACACGCGCCGATCGCCGGGCCGGCCCGTTTGGCGCTTTTCCCATATCCACCCGTGCCCAGGTTTCGGGGCACTGGGGCCGCAAGTTGCGGCACACGGAGTGTGCCTACTACTTTGCTTTGTGGCTGGTGGTCATTTGCCCCGCGGCCGCCTATGGGCAACCGCCCGACGACGAGCCCGCGCCCGTGCCGTTTCCCGGCGCGACGATCTTCAACGACCAGCCGCCGTTTCTGGCCGACGTGAAGGTCGACCATGCCGACTTCAAATACCGCGAGGGCGACCGGCTGCGCGTGCAGTTCAAGGCGGAACGAGAGGCCTATCTGTACCTGATCTACCACCAGGCCGATGGCCGCAGCCGCCTCTTGTTTCCCAACCCGTCGCAGCCCGATAACCATGTGCCCGCCAAGCAAGCCACCGTGATCCCCGACCCGAAGCAGCCATTGCGCTTCCGAATTCAACCACCCTTCGGAACCGAAGTGTTGCAAGTGTTGGCCACGTTCAAGCCGCTGGCGGAGCTTGACGCGCTCGTCCAATCTAACTCCCCGCCCAAGCCAGGCCAGCCCGGCAGGGCGCCCGACGTTTCGCAGGCGCTGCTCGACACCCTGCGCGACCGCTTGCGCCAGGATCTGACCGGTTGGACGGAGCACCGCGCGCTGATCCGCAGCGAGGCCAAGGCGGCGGCCGCGCCCCCCTCGAAGGCGGCCCGCGTCGGGCTGTTCATCGGCATCGGCAAGTACCTGCACCCGGAGTTCGCGCCAACACACGAGGAGCTGGGTAACTCGGCGAAGGTGATGCACGAGTTGATGCTCAAGCGCGGCGGGCTCGATCCGGCCAAGACGAAACTCGCGCTCGACGAGCAGGCCACCAAGGCGCAAATGCAGGAGCTGATCGCCCGTTGGCTGCCGAGCGTATCCAAGCCCGGCGACACGGTGTTCATCTATTTCTCGGGCCATGCCGGGCAGTTGGACACCACCGACCCCAGCGAGCTCGACGGCATGGACGAAACGATTGGCCCTTACGACCTGAACGCCGGGGCCGAGACGCTGCCCGTGGAGGAGCGTCGGCGGCAGTACCGCGAGTCGAGCATTCTGGACGACACGTTGGCCCGCTGGCTGCAAGAGCTGGCGGGCCGGCAGGTGGTATTCATCGTCGACACGTGCCACAGCGGCGGGCTGGTGCAGGGCAAGGCGGCCGGTTTCCCAGGGGCGTTCCTGGCCGACGAGGCGGCGAGGCTCAAGGATCTGGCGCAGTCGAACATGCTGGTACTCACCTCCTGCGCCTCCGACGAGCAGAGCCTGTTCGAGGGGCTGCGGAGCAAGACGATGTGGTTCACGCACTGCCTGGCCGAGGCGATCGAGCGGCCCGACGCGCCGAAGCCGCTCAGCGTGCAAGCGGCGTTCGATTACGGCCGCCAGCGGATGAAGGAATTATTGGTGGAAGGGAAGATGGGGATCGAGCAGGAGCCGACGATGACCGACAGCGTCTTGCTGCCGGTCGTGTTGGCGCCGTAGCTTTCCGCCCTCACGCCCCGACGACGCGATCAAGGCCCGAACAACGAGCGTCCCTATCTGGCGTTTGCCGGTTTTTTTTCCGTTCCCGCGAGACCACGTCTTGTGGGGCAAGGTTACGGCACACGGAGTGTGCCTACTACTTTGCCGTTTTCCGCAAAGGCCGGAGAGTTGACACCGACGGCGCGGGTCGGTTATCAAAGATATTGGGGTGGCCCGCGCGAGAAACCGAAGGAGGATGAGGCGCCATGAAACGAACGACGATCATGATCTGGACGGCGGTCCTGGTCTGCTGCCTGGCGACCGGAACGCTGTGGAGCAAACCCAGGAGGGGACAAAACAACGGCGGGAACAGTCTCTCCGAGGGAGCCGGCGACGCGGAAGACGACGGGCTGCCCAGCGACAAGCGGCTCTTGTCGATTTACAAGGAATTCATCGTCGAAACATTGAAGGTCGCCAGGGACTACGAGAAGAGCAAGGATATCGACGGCGCGCGGACCTGCTACGAGCAGATCCTGAAATTGGTGCCCAACCACCCGGCCACCAAGGCGGCACTCGAGAAAATCGAGGAGAAGGAACTTTCGGCCGAAATGAAAAAATTCGACGTCAAGGCCAACGAAGGCTGGCAAAACACCGGGGTCGACGTGATCGAGGGCAAGCCGATCTCGATCCACGCCGAGGGTACCTGGACCTTCAAGATGTCGCACCAGCTTGGTCCCAAGGGAATGGAGATTCCAGAGGAGTTGAAAGAATTCAATCTCGGTTCGCTGGTGGGCACGATTTTCCAGCAGGGAAGCGACCCCAAGGAAGCCAAGCCGTTTGCGATCGGCGACGAGACCACCTTCACCGCCGAGCAGTCGGGCCGTTTGTACATGATGATGTACGATTCGGACCCGAGCGACAATTCCGGCCGGATGAATGTGGTCATCCGCGGCACCTTCGAAAAGGGAAAGTAGCCGTCAACTTGGATCGTCGCCGGCTTCGTGTAAACTAGATCCTAGCCCGTATCATTCATGGTCCTGGGGAAACGAGCGCAGACTGCCGTCACACTAACCCGCGGCGCAAGCAAGGTATGTCCAACGCTGAGCCTTGCTTGCGCCGCGGGTTAGTGTGGGACAATGAATAATCCCACCCCCGCCCCTCACGAGGTTTCGCGATGCCGTCGCCCGCCCGTACCATGCTGCTTGCGTTTGCGCTCGTCGCGGGTTGCGCGGCGGCGTCGCGCGGCGACGAGCCGCTGCTGTTCAATCGCGATATTCGGGCGATCCTTTCGGAAAACTGCTTCAAGTGCCACGGTCCCGATAGCGCCACGCGCAAGGCCGAGTTGCGGCTCGACCGCCGAGAGGCGGCCGTCGAGCACGGAGCGATCGCGCCGGGCGATCCGGACCAAAGTGAGCTGATCTCGCGTGTCTTTTCCGACGACGACACGCGCATGCCGCCCGCCGATTCGCACAAGACGCTCACGGCGGAACAAAAGGAACGCTTGCGCCTTTGGGTCGCCCAAGGGGCCGCCTACCAGCCCCACTGGTCGTTCATCGCGCCCGCCGCGAGCGTGCCGGTTCCCCAGCCCGAAGACCCCACCCACTGGGTCCGCTCACCGCTCGACGCCTTCGTGCTCGATCGCTTGCGCCGCGAGCGGATCGAGCCGGCCGCGGAGGCGAGTGGCGAAAAATGGCTCCGCCGCGCGACGTTCGACCTGACCGGACTGCCTCCGACGTGGGAGGAACTCGAACGGTTCGCGGCGGACTCATCGCCCGACGCCTGCGAACGGCCCGACGCCCGCGAACGGCCCGACGCCCGCGAACGGGCCGTCGAGCGACTTTTGGCCTCGCAGGCATTCGGCGAGCGGATGGCCGCCGACTGGCTCGACGCCGCTCGTTACGCCGACACGTTCGGCTACCAGTCGGATCGCGACATGCACGTCTGGCCCTGGCGCGATTGGGTGATCCGCGCCTTCAACAGCAACCTTTCCTATCGCGACTTCATCATCTGGCAAACGGCGGGCGATTTGCTCGACGACGCAACCGACCCTAGTCATCACGCTGGGCGTGATGCTTCCAGCACGCCCGGCGTGATGACGACGACGGCGACGCGCGACCAGAGGCTCGCGACCACCTTCAATCGTCTGCATCGCCAAACGAACGAGGGGGGCAGCATCGAGGAAGAATTCCGCGTGGCCTACGTTTCCGACCGCGTGCAGACCAACGGCGCCGCCTGGCTGGGCCTGACGCTGGAATGCGCCCGCTGCCACGATCACAAGTACGACCCGGTCAGCCAGAAGGAATACTACCAGCTCAGCGCGTTCTTCGACAACATCGACGAGCACGGCCTCTATTCGCACTTCACCGAAACGGCCCCCACGCCGACGTTGTCGCTCTACGAGGGCGATCAGGAAGCGCGGCACCGCGAGTTGTGGGCGAAACTTCGCGAGCGCGAAGCCGCGCTGGCGCTCCTGCGGGCCGAAGCCGCGCCGCGGTATCGGGCCTGGCTCGAATCGTCGCCGCCGCCGGTCGAACGGCCGAAGCCGGACGCGGAATTCCGTTTTGACGCGGCCCAGCCGCAAGGCGAGAACAAGCCCGTCAGCGGCAAGGTCGGACAGGCGTACCAGTTCGGCGGCGACGAGGCCTTCGTCTGCGCCGGCGCCGGCGCGTTCGGCCGCGCGACCGAGTTCAGCTTCGCGCTCTGGGTCAAGCCGGCCGAATCCAAGCCACGGATGATCCTGCTGCACCGCTCGGCGGCCGCCGAGGACGCGGCCTTCCGCGGCTATTCGCTGACGCTCGACGAGGGCCACCCCGTCTTTTCGTTGGTCCATTTCTGGCCCGGCAACGCGATCCAGGTGCGCTGCGCGGCGAGCCTGCCCGTCGGCGAGTGGACGCACCTGGTCGTGACCTACGACGGCACCAGCCGCGCGGCCGGGGTCGGGCTTTACGTCAACGGTACGCCCGCGCCGCTGGAGGTCGTCCGCGACCGGCTCACTCGCGACATCATCCATCGCGCCGAGTGGGGCGACCACAACGTCGGATCGGTCGAGTTGGCTTTGGGCGCCCGATTCCGCGACGTCGGTTTCAAGAACGGCCTGATCGACGAGCTGCAAGTCTTCAACCGCGAGCTTTCCCCGCTGGAGGCGCCGCTGACCGGCGGATTCACCGTGGGGGCATTCACCGCCGGAGGTATCGCGGTCGGTGGCCTTGTGCCGGCGGCCGCCGAAGAGGCGCGTTTCGCTCATTACCTCGCGCGGCACGACACGGCGTTTCAGCAGGCGCGGGCCGAGCTGGCCGCCGTGCGGCGGCAGGAGAACGAGCTGTCCGGCCAGGTGCGCCAGATCATGGCGTTGGCCGAGCTTCCCTGGCGGCGGCCGACCTACGTGCTCGCGCGGGGCGCGTACGACGCGCGCCGCGAGGAGGTCGCGCCGGGTACTCCGGCCGGCATCTTCCCCTTTCCCGCTGAGTATCCGCGCAACCGGCTTGGGTTCGCGAAATGGCTGGTGGACGAGCGCAATCCTCTCACCGCCCGCGTGGCGGTGAACCGTTTCTGGCAAATCTTTTTCGGTCGCGGGCTGGTCGCCACGCCGGAGGATTTTGGCGGCCAAGGGCAGCCGCCGACGCACCCCGAGCTGCTCGACTGGCTCGCGCGCCGCTTCGTCGAGAGTGGCTGGGACGTGAAAGCCCTTTGCAAATGGATCGTCTTGTCGAGCACGTATCGGCAATCGTCGACGCCGCGCGACCCCAAGTCGTTCATCGACGATCCCGACAACCGGCTTTTGGCGCGCGGCCCGCGGCACCGGCTTTCGGCGGAGCAGATCCGCGACAACGCGCTGGCGGTCAGCGGCCTGTTGGTTCGGCGGATCGGCGGCCCCAGCGTGCGTCCCTACCAACCGGCCGGTTTGTGGGAAGAGTCGGGCACCGGCAAGAGCTACACGCAGGATCATGGCGAGGGCTTGTACCGACGCAGCCTCTACACCTTCTGGCGCCGGACCTCGCCGCCGCCCAGCATGCTCTCATTCGACGCCGTCAGCCGCGAGGTCTGCACGGCCCGCCGCGAGCGCACCGCCACGCCCTTGCAGGCGCTCGTGCTCTTGAACGACCCGCAGTTCGTCGAGGCGGCGCGGGTGCTGGCGGAAAAGCTGATCCACCAACATGAAAGCGTTGATGCCCGCCTGCGCGCCGCGTTCCGGCTCTTGGCGAGCCGTACACCGACGGACCCTGAAACCAGGATATTGGCCACGCTCTACGCCGAGCAACGGGCCGATTTCGCCGCGGCGGCGGACTCGGCCAGGGCTTTGCTCGACGTGGGCGAAGCGCCCCGCGACCAGCGCCTTGATCTGGCCGACCACGCCGCCACGGCGGCCGTCGTGCTGGCGCTGATGAACTTCGACGAATGCGTGACCAAGCGGTAGGTGAGCTTACGACCATGTTGAGTCAAGAACAGCTGGAAATGTACCGGAGCATGACGCCCGGTGAGCGTCTGCAACTAACGCTGCGGATGATCGACGAGGCGATGCCCTTCCTGTTCGCGGGGCCGGCCGACGTGGTCAGTCGGCGATTCGAGTTGATTCGCCGCCAAAACGATGAACGAAATCGCCTGATGCTCGAAGGCATTGCGCGGAGCAAGGGCATGCCATGAGCTTTCTGGCTGATGCGCTTCGCGACTTCACTCGCATCTTCGACGAATTGGGGTTGCCATACGTGCGGGGACAGTGTCGGGACAGTGTCCTAATCTGAAAAACTTTCCGGCGGATTTGGCACGCGATTTGCGCGCTTTTGAGTACGGACAAAAAACCGGCTGTCTTGCTGGACGGCCTCGCCCGCAACGGCATCGTGAAGCACGGCCTCAAGGAAGCCTTCCCCAAGCTGTTGGGCGCGTTCCCTAAAAGCCATGAAGATGGTCGATACGACCGCCTGAAACGAATAGCCAGTGCGCCTCGACGCCACCTCAAACGCGGACTGATAAAGGCGCAGGAGTAATTGCGGCCCAGCATTGCTTCCGGTCAGTTCCCTGAAGGCCGCCTCGCCCACCAATACGATGGTTTCCGGTGCCGCCCTTACCACGCCGGCCATCGAGCGGTGGCCGCGAAGGGTGTTTCCGATAAGGGCATCGTAGTAGGCTTCGCCGCCGTAGAGTTGCGTCAATTCTTTTAATTGAAGGCCGAGACGCCGACCGTCGCCCCCCTTGGCAGACCCGGTCTTGCTCTTTACCTGATGAAACCGGAGTGTGCGCCCGGTTGCTAAGGGCGGCTGAATAATGTCCGCCCCAGGAAATGGATTCAATGCCGGATCGAGCGTTTCTTGGTCAATGCCGCGAGGTTCTGGTGCGCGAATATTTCCGCGCATTGCGCCGATTACATCTTCGTGAAGGTGCCCCAAAAGCCCCTCGATAATCATCAGCACCTTGTGCCCCACGGTTGCCGAAATCGTATGCTCAAAATCTCCATCGCACATGAGCACCTGTGCGGCTGCGAGAATGTACGGGTCCAGTACGTCACCCGGATTCCGCCCACACCTGATATTGTCCGCCTCGCGTGGAAAGCCGTTGACCACCGCGCCCACTTTTTCGCAGGTCTCCGAAATCACCAGGTCTGGGTCACGAAATGCGCGGAGCAACTGCGTTCGATGGGCCAAGCCGGCAGCCTGCAATGGAATCGCCTGCTCTGGCACACCGTTGCTTGCCAGGTCGGCAACCGCGCGGTTGAAGAGGTCGCGGGCGTTCTTAAACTCGCATTCCAACGCGTCGGTTTGAGCAGCGACGATACGCAGTTTTAACGGTTCGGTAAGCAGATTCAAGGCATGTTGTGCCGGAATGTTTAGGACAGCGATGGCCATTGGCGCAGCCTACTGCCGTCAGAAGAGACTCGGCTGTTGGATTTTCTTGCCGCGTTTGTTTCGCGCTGAAGCTCGCAGCCGCGCGATGGCCTTCTCCAACGCCAAGTCCAAGTCATCTTCGCGGTTGCTAGGCTCGCTCGAACCTTTCTCAAGCAGGGTGCGCCCAATGGCGATCCCAAGATGCACCGGCACGGCATTTCCGACCTGCATATACTGCCGGTTCATTGCGCCGGTGAATTGCCAATCATCCGGGAAACCTTGCAGTCTGGCACATTCACGAACCGAAAGCGGTCGAATCGCGTCGGGGTGGCACAGCGCACTACCTTTTCGATTGGCCCTCCCGGTAATTGTTGGCGATGGCCTATCCCACGAAAGCCGCCGGAAGAATCCCGTCTTGCCGCCGCCGGCCTCGAATGAGGCGTCCCCTAACGCTTCACGTTGGATTGTTTTTGGCAGATCCCGCCAGTTCCCGCCTGGCGGGATCATGGCGAAATATTTTGCTACTTTATCGGTATATTCTGAATGCGGACCAGGATTGTAAGTAAGGTCATAAATCGCGTCACGGACGGTCTGCAACCGCTCGCGACTGCTGGAGTTTTCGCCGTGCGTTGGCGAGACGATCGTCGGTGCTGACGAATCCCTCGCGCCGAACATCAGAAAACGCAGGCGGTGCTGCGGGGCACCGAAGTCGGCGGCATCGACCACGGAAAGGGTTATCCCGTACCCCATCCGCCTTACGTCCTCGACGACCTGGCGGATGGCGGTCCCAGAAAGTTCGTCTGGCTCCATCGGCGCAACGCCATCGCCGGGCTCGCCATTTTTTCGGTCGTAGACACTAAGGTTCCAATGCTTGCCGGGGCGTTCTGAAATCGGGCGATGCCGAAGGGCCGCCGTAACGAGATTTGCGACGTTTTCCAACACGAAGAAGCGTGGCTGAACGTCTTGAATAAGCCTCAAGTAGACGTAGATCAGGTTCCCCCTTGGGTCCGAAAGCGCGGCCCGCTTTCCGCCCGGACAAAAACTCTGACATGGCGGCCCACCAACCATTAGGAAAACGTCGGTCGGGTTGCGGACTTTCTTCAAAAGCGACTTGGCATTGACCTGCCGAATGTCGGTTTCCCATACATCGACGGTTGGTCGATTCTGTCCTATTGTGCGACAGCAATGGCGGTCTATTTCCACGGCAAGCTTCGTCGTGATGCCCGCCCTCTCAAGGCCCAAATCAAGGCCCATCGCACCGGAGAAAAGCGATATAGCGGTAGGCATTCTGTTTAGCTCCGCGAAATTCGTTCGGCCATGATTTTTCCGGCTTCATCCAGCGTCAAAGGTTTGCGGTCTTCGTGCTCGGAATCCTCGTCGGTGTGGCAGCCATTCTACCTGGGCTATCATGGTCAATTCCAAGGTTGGCCACCGACCGCCCCATCATACGGCGGCCGCTGACGAGTGGCAATCGAGTTCGTTGGAAATCTCGCGGTACAAGTTGCTACTCGCCTGCAAGGCGGCTATACGCTACACTAAAGGAATCCAGCCTCCCCCGGTCGCCGCGCGACGTTTTCCCACCCATGCAACGCCCTAACTCCCTTTGCCCTGGTTCCACGCCCGCCTTCGGCCTTTCGCGCCGCCGCTTCCTCGAGCGCTTCGGCATGGGCCTTGGCGGAATGGCCCTGGCCGACTTGCTCGGCGGTTCGCGCGCCGCGTCGGCGGTGGGCGTAGCGGGTCTGCTCGCCGCGCCGCACCACGCGGCCACGGCCAAGCGGGTGATTTACCTGTTTCAAAGCGGCGGGCCTTCGCAGTTGGAAACCTTCGACTACAAGCCGCTCTTGAACGAAATGCGGGGCCGGCAGCTTCCCGACGAGGTCCGCCAGGGTCAGCGGCTTACCGGCATGTCGGTGAACCAGGCCTCGCTCCCCTTGGTCGGCTCGATCTTCCCCTTTCATCAGCACGGCGGGTCGGGCGCCTGGATCAGCGACCTCTTGCCACACACGGCCAAAGTCGCCGATCGGCTCTGTATCATCCGCTCGATGTTTACCGAGGCGATCAATCACGACCCGGCGATCACGTTCTTGCAGACGGGCTCGCAAATTTCGGGACGGCCCAGCATTGGCGCTTGGCTCAACTACGGCCTGGGGAGCGACAACGAGGATCTGCCGGCCTTCGTGGTGCTGATTACCAAGGGCAAGGGCGACCAGCCCCTCTACTCGCGTCTTTGGGGCACCGGCTTTTTGCCCTCGCGTTACCAGGGGGTGCAGTTCCGCGCGGGCAAAGACCCGGTGCTCTACCTGAACAATCCCCCGGGCGTCGGGCGCGCCAACCGCCGCAAGCTGCTCGACCGGCTTCGCGAACTGCACGAGCTCGAACTGGCCGCCAGCGGCGATGCCGAACTCAACACGCGGATCGAGCAGTACGAAATGGCCTTTCGCATGCAGGCCAGCGTTCCCGAGGTCGCCGACATGGGCGACGAGCCGGCCCACGTCGTTGATCTTTACGGACCCGACGCGCGGACGCCCGGCACGTTTGCCGCCCATTGCCTGCTGGCGCGGCGATTGGCCGAGCGAGGAGTGAAATTCATCCAGCTTTACCACCAGGGTTGGGACCAGCATGGCGGTCTGCCCGGCGGAATCCAGACCCAGTGCCGTGAGACCGATCAGCCTTCGGCCGCCCTCCTGACCGACCTGGCGCAACGGGGCCTGCTCGACGAAACGCTCGTGATTTGGGGCGGCGAGTTCGGCCGCACCAATTATTCGCAAGGGAAGCTCACGGCCAACGACTACGGCCGCGACCACCATCCGCGCTGTTTCAGCGCCTGGATGGCCGGTGGCGGCGTGAAGCCCGGCGTGGTTTATGGCGAAACGTGCCCCTTTGGCTACAACGTCATTGCCGACGGGGTCCATGTTCACGACTTCCACGCCACGCTCATGCATCTGTTGGGCATCGACCACGAGCGGCTCACGTATAAGTTCCAGGGCCGCGACTTCCGCCTGACCGATGTCCACGGGCGGGTGGTGAAAGAAATCATTGCCTAGGTTTGCAGCCCGGCCTAGGCGTTAGGCGATAGGCGTTAGGTTGATAGGCATGACTACCCCGCGGATGCAATCGTTCGCCGAATTCTGGCCCTTTTACGTGCGCGAGCACCGCCGCCCCGCGACCCGCGCCTGGCACTTTTGCGGCACGACGCTGGCCCTGGCCCTGCTGCTGACGGCGCTGGCGCTGCGCTCCTGGTGGTGGCTGGCGGCGGTGCCGCTGTGCGGTTATGCCCTGGCCTGGATCAGCCATCTGGCGATCGAGCGCAACCGTCCCGCCACGTTCACTTACCCACTCTGGTCGCTACTGGCGGATTTCAAGATGTGGGGGCTGATCGCCACCGGCCGGATGCGGCCAGAGGTCGAGCGGATCCTCAAATCGTAGAGAACCGGATGCCTTCGCGTTGCGAAGCTTCAAGGTTCATGCGATGATGCCGGTCGCTGTGAAAAAATGACCCTTCCCGAAAAAACCGCCGCGGAACTGCTCGCGACCCCCGTCCAGTTCATCAAGGGCGTCGGGCCGCAACGCGCGGAATTGCTGGAAAAACTCGGGCTGCGGACTGCACGCGACCTGGTGTTCTTCTTTCCGCGCGATTACCAGGATCTGACCGAACTGCGCACCGTCGCCCAACTGGAAGAGGGCCAGATGATCCGCATGCGCGGGTCCGTGGTCGAAGTCGACCAACGGACCAGCCAGAACGGCAATACGGTGCTGGGTGTGCTGGTCCGCTGCGGAACGGGCCATGTGCGGCTGTTGTGGTTCAACCAGCCCTACATGCGGCAGCGGTTCAACGAAGGACACGAGATCCTGTTGACCGGCCGCGCCAAGCTGAACGGCATGATGTGGGAAATCGCCCACCCGAACTTGCAGTGGATCGAGACCGACGAGGAATTGAAGGGCAAGCTACTTCCGGTCTATCCGCTGACCGAGGGGCTCAGCCAGGGGCAGATCCGAAAAATCGTCGAGGGCGTGGTCCAAACCCATGCCGAGGTTCTCGACGACGTTTTCCCGGACGAGTACCGCGCGGCGCATGACCTCTGCCCCATAGGGCAGGCCGTCTCGCAGATCCATTTTCCGCTCGATCGCGCCGGCCTCCAGCAGGCGCGGCGGCGGCTCGTTTACCAGGAATTGCTCGTCTTGCAGCTTGCCTTGGCCGTGAAACGCCAACAGCGGCGCGAGCGGCGCCAAGCGCCGGCCCTCGAGGCGACGGCCAAGATCGACGTTCGCATCCGCCGGCTGTTTCCCTTCGAGTTGACGGCCGGTCAACGGCAGGCCATCGCCGAGGTCGCGGCCGACATGGCCCGGCCGCATCCGATGAACCGGCTTTTGCAAGGCGACGTGGGCAGCGGCAAGACGGTCGTCGCGGTGTATGCCTTATTGCTGACCGTCGCGCACCGGCAGCAGGCCGCCCTGATGGCGCCTACGGAAATTCTGGCCCGGCAACACGCCGACACGCTCGCCGGCCTGTTGGCGGCCAGCCAGGTGCGCTGGAGCCTGCTCACCGGCGGGCTGACGCCCGGCGAGCGCAAGGAAACGCTGCGGAGCATCGCCGCCGGCGAGGTCGACCTGGTGATCGGCACCCAGGCGATCCTGCAATCCGACGTCGAATTCGCCAAGCTCGCGCTGGTGGTGATTGACGAGCAGCACAAGTTCGGCGTGCGGCAACGAGCCCGGCTGAAGCAGGCCGGGCTCGATCCGCATTACCTGGTGATGACCGCCACGCCGATCCCGCGCACCGTGGCGATGACCGTGTTTGGCGACCTCGATGTTTCGACGCTTCGCGACGGGCCGCCGGGCCGTCAACTGGTGAATACCTACCTGGCCCAGGCCGACGAGCGCGACAAGTGGTGGGAGTTCTTCGCCAAAAAACTCCGCGAGGGGCGACAGGGCTACGTGATCGTGCCGTTGGTCGAGGAGTCGGCTGAGGTCGAGGCGGCCAACCTCGAACGGGCCTTCGAATCGCTGGCCAACGGTCCTCTGGAGGCGTTTCGCCTGGGACTTCTGCACGGGCGAATGACGCCGGCCGAGAAGGAAGCGGCGATGGCCGCCTTTCGCGACGGCCGCACCCAGGTGCTGGTGGCCACCACGGTGGTTGAAGTGGGCGTCGACGTACCCAACGCCACGCTGATGACCATCGAGGCGGGCGAACGGTTCGGCCTTGCGCAACTTCACCAGTTGCGCGGCCGCGTCGGCCGCGGCGCGCCGGCCGGCTTCTGCTGCGTCTTCGCCGAACCGGCGGGCGACGACTCGCGCCGCAAGCTCGAAGCGTTCGTCGGCACGACCGACGGCTTCAAGTTGGCCGAGATCGACTTTGAAATTCGCGGTCCCGGCGACCTCTTGGGAACGAGGCAACACGGTCTGCCCCCCTTGCGCATCGCCGACCTGGCGCGCGACGGCGCGCTGTTGGAGGAGGCTCGTCGCGACGCCCAGCAACTCGTCGCGGGCGACCCGGGCCTTGCGCGGCCCGACCATGCCCGGCTGCGGCGGATGGTGCTCAACCGCTACGGCCGTGTGCTCGAATTGGGAGATGTTGGGTAGGAATAAAGAAGGAGAAAGGAGAAAGGAGAAAGGAGAAAGCTTCTCGTTCCAACGCTCTGCGTGGGGCCGAACGTGTGTTCCCACGCGGAGCGTGGGAACAAGAAAGTGACCAATGACAAGTGACCAATGACAAGTGACCAATGACAAGCGACTAATTTCGCCACTTCAAGTGCTTGTGCAAGAAATCGAACGTCCCCTTGCCGTTGATCGTATGCCCGCCGTTGAAGAACTCGATCTCGGTCCGCTCGCCGATCCCCAGCTTATCATACATCCGGCGGACCTTGGCGTACTCGGCAGCCACCCATTCGTCGGGCGCGACACCGTCGTCGTGTCCGCGCTCGACCATGAAAGGCCGCGGCGCCATCAGGTATACCAACTCGGCGTAACTGAAGGTGCCGCCCATGTTCCAATAGGGCATCTCCCACTCGATCGTGAACATGAAGCTGTGCGGATCGCGCGTCGAAGCCACCTTGCGGGTCCAGTCGTTGAAGTCGGCCGAACAGATCGAAAGGCAATAGCGTTCCAAGAGCGGCGGAACTCGCACGGCCGTCTCGCCGCCGTAGCTCAGCCCGTAGAAAGCGATCCGCTCGGGATCGACCTCTGGCAAGGTTTCGAGCCAGTTGAGGATCTGCTCGTGCTCGGCCAGGATGAACGAGAAGAGCGACGCCTTGACCGCGTTGGCTTTGCGGCTAAGACGCCGGTAACGGTCCTCGCCTCGGTAGGGATTGTGAGGGGCGAAGACGATGAAGCCGCGCTCGGCCAGCCTGGCGGCGAAATCGTGATAGGCCGGTTTGTCGCCTTCGATCACGTCCTTGGGCACGCCGTTTCGGCCGTGCTGGCAGACCACCACCGGCCGCTTTTCGCCCGGCATGATGTCGTTAGGCATCAGGAGCACTCCCCAGGCGAAGAAGTCCGGCAGTACGTCGAGCGTCACTTCGTAGCCGGTCCAGGCCGGGCGGTCGTAGATCTTGCGCGAGCGCGGATTGATCGGCAAAAGAGGATCGTCGAACTTGCCGAATAGCTCGCGCCAAGCGTCATCGCGCAGCTTCGCCGTGTCGCGCGTGAAGGCTTCGAGGGAAGTGGCGTCGGCGTGAAAGAACTTGTCTCGCGCCTGGTGCGAATCGTTGACCAGCGCCTGGATGTGATTTTCCAGCTCTTTCACTTGCCGCCGCTGCCGGTCGATTTGCCGGTCGATTTGCCGGTCGGTGGCGGAGTCGAACTGGTCGTTTTCGACAAGGGGCGCAGCGCCATTGGCTGGAGGCCACGGCGTGACGGCCAGGAGTTCCATGAAGACGGTTAGCGCGACCTCGGAGGCGGGACCGGTCGCTTTCCCCTTGCCTTCGATCAGATTGCCTTCGATCAGACGCGTCCGACGAAGCTTGGGCGGCACCAACTCGTCGATCCGCTTGAATTCGGCGGCCACCTCGTCGAAGGGGGGCGTTTCGATCCGGCCGTGGATGCCGTCGAGCGCGAAGCCGTTCACCTCTTTGGGCGTCGTGGTTTGGCGATCGACGACTTCGCGTACCGCGCCGTGTTCGACCACCAGTCCGCGCGGCGCGATCAGGCCGGCGATCTCGGCGTCGCCGAATTCGTCCAGCAGTCCCCAGATGTTGCGGTCAAGCGGCTCGTCGCCGACGCTCTGCCGCGAGCGAAAATATCCGGAGACGAGCGCGGCCCCGATCCGCCGGTCGACGGCGGCGGCGTAGAACGCGATCAGGCCGCCCTCACCATAGCCGGCCACGCCGACGGGCGGCGCATCGCCGGCCGAGGATTGCTTTTTGAACCAATCGACGGCGGCCAACACCTTTTGCACTTCATAGCCGATCACATGGCGGCCCATGGGGTACGCCTGGCGGTAGATCCATTCGCGGTGCGAGTAGCCTGGGTCGGGCCGGTCGCCGGCCGGATTGCCCGCGAAGCGGCTCGTCCGGTCCAAGAGCACCGGCACGATCACGCGGCAGCCCCAGCCGGCCAAAACGGCCGCAAAGGGCGGCGCCAAGGAACCGTCGGCGAGACCAGCGACCTGTTCGGGCGTGTCGTCGGCGTCGGGCATGGCGACGATCTGGGCGACGATCTGGGCGACGGGTTCGCGCCGCGGCTCCAGCAGCAACCCCTCGCCCGTCACGCCGTCGAGAACCTGCCACCGGACACGGTAGACGTGGTGCGTCGGGGTCGTGGCCAGCAGGCCGGGCGCCTGCCGCAAGGCGTCGCCGAAGCGCTCCATGTTGGCGGGAAGTCGCTCATCAACCACGCCGATTCGCCGGGCAAACCGCTCGCGGTTCGGTGCGATCGAGCGGTCGTAGGCGTCGTGGCTTGACGGATCGCGTTTCCAGTGCCTCCCGCGACGCGCGATCGACTCGGCGATCTTGCGGTCGATCAGGCGATGCGCGCCGTCGAGCATCTGCGCCGAAAGATCGCCTTCGGCCGTGAGCGGCCCGCCGCCGGGCGGCCTTTCCGGTTCGGCGCCGGCGGCGATCGTTACGAGCACGGCAATCGCCGGCAAAATGGCGCGGAATCGCAATGGGAACCAGCGGCGGCGGGGAAGAAAAGGAGCGATCATGGGGGCGGCGCGGCTGGGTCGGGTGAACTTGCCCCCCTTGACGACCAGAAGATCAATGTCGCTGTCGGGCCCCATCTGGCCGCGCGCGGCCGATCCGAACAAGATGATTTTGTCCGGGGCCGCGGCCTCGACGACACGGCGAATGATGTCGCGGAGAATGCTCGGCTTCACCCTGCCGTTCTTATGACTCGGTCGCTCGATTTTCAAACGATCCATCAAGTTATCATACACGATGGCCGGCCGTTTGGGCTAGCTCGTGTGACGGCTCCCCGTGGAGATTCGTTTCCGTCGTCGGTATTACTTTCCAAGTTCCAGCGTCGAAGACCAGTTCGCAGCCGTCCGGCACTCGATACCAGGCGGCGAATTCGCGCTCGGCGGTTTCTCGCCGGGTGGAACGGACAATCACCGCGGCGGCCGTGGCGGGCGCTAAGAAGGCCATGCCCGCCAGAAGCATTCGACCGCCGCTGAGACTGGCATCGCCCAGCAGCCACTGGACAAGGGCCACGCACGTCAGCACCATCATCACAACGTGGATCTCACAAGCCTTGCGCGCAAGCCACCATGCCATACCCAACGGGGCCATACGCCACGGAGCCCCACGCCACGCCCCGCGCGGCGCCGCCGCCTCGGGACGGCAGCCCCTGCCCACCACCAGCGGGCCCTCGACCGTCTTGAGCCGCTCGATGAAGGCTTTATATCGCGTGTCGTTCACGAGGCCGATGACGAGCAAGCCGAGGCCCCACGCGAGCCCCAACGCCAACCAGAGCGGTTCAAGCGGCGCGGCGGCGAGCCCGTAGCCGACGCCTAACGGCAGGACAAGGTTGACCGTGTGGTGCATCAGGTAATCGAGCTGAACGCCGTCGAGCGAGGCCGTGCCGCGCCAGCGTGCCAATTGGCCATCGACATGGTCCAACAAATACCACAGTTGCAATAGCGCCGCGGCGGTCAGCCAGGCGTAGACCGTGCCCACGGCAAACACGGCCGCGGCCACCACGGCACACAGCCAGGCCACGAGCGTCACCGCGTGCGCCGAGACCCCCCAGGGGAGTACGAGCCAGGTGATTCGCAGCGCCAAAGGCCGGCTCACGCGCCGCGCCATCCAATTGCCGATCCGCCGATGGTCGGGCTTCTGGCAACGACGTTCCAATTCGGCCAACGATGGCCGCGGTGGCTGGGGCAGAGCCTTAGCGATGCCCCGGTCGCTATCTTGCCGGGGCATCGCTAACGCTCTGCCACCAGCCACCACTTTCTGCTGGCAACACGTCTCATTGTCGGCCGCGTGAAGTATAAACGGTGCCGCCTCAGCCCGGCAGACGGTGTGCCATCCGCCCCACAACCAGCCGACAAGCGCCGTCGCCGCCCAGACGACGAATACCAGGCTCATCTTCAACGACGCGGCGGCCAGCCCGCACAGAATCGAGGGCCAGGCGATCTCCAACAATGTGGCCGTCGTCAGCGAGGGAACCAACGTGAAAAGCGTAACCATGACATATCGCCCGCGGGCGGCCCGGTCGAGCTCGGGCCAGATCGAAATCGCAACCATTACGAGATACGACGCCGCGTAGGAAAACGAAGTCGAGATCGCCACGCCGACCAGGCCGTAACCCAGCGTCAATGCCAGGTGATTGCCCGCGGCCGCCAGAGCCGTGGCCGCCAGCAGCGCCGCCAGTGCCCGCCGTTGCAGGCCGACAGCCACCAGGTACTGGTTCGCCGGCAGGCTCAATCCCAGGGCGACCGCGCCGGGCACGAGCCAAAGCGCCGGCGCCAGGCCGGGCCGGTAGTCGGGCAGCATCCGCTCCAGCACCGGTCCCGCGGCGACGATGGCAACGCCCGCCAACAGTGCCAGCGCCGCGGCCAGCAACTCGCTGGCCCGCGCCGCCAACATCGCCACCTCTCGCCTCCGGCCGACCCGGCCGAACAGTTCGCCGTAACGCGGCGCCATCACCAGCGAGAGCATGTTCGCCAGACCGAAAATCTGTCCGCTGACCAGCAGCGACAGCGAATAGCAGCCCAGTTCAAATTCGCGGTCAGGCGAGTAGGCCAGAATCATCAGTTTATCGAGCGATTGGAATAAGGTGCTCACGGCGCCGGCCAGCAAGATCGGCCCTCCGATGCCGATCAACCGGGCGATCTCGCGGCGGTCCCACGCCCACGCGAACCCTTCCGCCCCGCGCCAATGGAGAAACGCCAATGCCCCGCCGAGCACGGCCAGCGTGCCCGCGTAAAGGCCGTTCAAGCCCCAACACCAGGCGGCCGAAGCGCCCACGACGAGCGCCAAAATCCCTTCGACCACCGACAACTGGGCCGCGACACCGAAGGTCTGGCGGCAGCGGAGGATCGTGACCCGAAACGTCACATGCCGTTGCAACACGACGAGCACGCTCAGCGCCAGTAGCCCGACGGCCCAGGCATTGTTCCACAGGCCGCCCGATGCCAGGCCCAACCACACGCCGGCGCCGGCAAGGACCGCGGCGTAGACGAAGCTACTCAGCGTGTTCACGGTGAAGGCCAGGTTCAGCCCGCGTTCGGCCTCGGCCGTTTCTCCTCGGCCCAGGGCGATGCTCAGCTCGCGCGCCGCCCCCTTGCTGATGCCGAGGTTGGCGTAGTTGGCATAGTTCAGAAACAACCGCAGCGCCTGCCAGACGCCCATTTGGGCGGGATCGAGGGCCAGACGCAGCAACAGGCTCGTCGCCACGCCCAACGCCTGGCAAATCGCCGCCGAACCGCTGACCAGGAGCGAATCGCCGAACATCCGCCGCCAGCCGCTGACGGGGGCCGGCGCGGCGCGGAATGTGCCCGGGGCGATGGTGGACATGTGGCGTGACGGGGGTTAGAGGTTAGAGGTTAGAGGTTAGAGGTTAGAGGTTAGAGGTTAGAGGTTAGAGGTTAGAGGGTACGGTGGGCATCAGGCGAGCTGCGATCCGGCCAACGGCGCTGTGAGGGGTCGAGTTGCTTTTCCCAATTCCGCTCAAGGCCGTTGAGCATACGAACGCACTCGTAATACCTGCCGCGAAATCGAAGGTATAACGAATCGCGAATGTAGCCCTTCAACTTGGCCATGAAGAGATGATGGACGGTTTCCATCGCCTCGCCCCGCGCACGGTTCACGCCTTCAATCTTGTTGCGCACATGCCGATCATTATGTTTCTCAGCGAGATTGGCCGGCGAACTGTTCGATGCGCGCCGGGCCTGTCCACCCAGTTCGTACTTTTCTTCCGGCGGCCATTGATGAGTCAACTCGCACACTTCGATGTGAAGTTGGCAAAGTTTCTGATAAACCTTCAAGTCCTCGACGCTCAAGAATTCGGCCATATTCCAACCTCCTAACCTCCTAACCTCCTAACCTCCTAACCTCTAACCTCTAACCCCTAACCCCTAACCTCCAACCTCTAACCTCGCGCCCAAGCAGTTCGATCGTTCCAGCACGATATCGGCGATGCGCTCGACGGCGGGCCGATGTCCATCGCCCAACACGTCGGGATCCCAGCGCGGCACGGCTTTCCATCCCCGCGCGAGCGCGGTGGCCAGCAGCGAGTCGAGCCGGCACGCGTCGCGCGCCGAGCCGATCAGGCCCCAGCGCTCGGCCGGCAACACGTCGCCCGATCCGGCCGGCAAGAGCTGCGCGACGGGCGCCCCGGCCAGCGCGGCTTCGATGCCGGCGGTCGATGCGCAGCTCAAGACGCAATCGCAGCCCGCGACGACCGTGTCGAGGTCGGCGGAGCGTACGACTCGATGGCGCAAGGCTGGATGTCGCTTCAACACCTGCAGCCACTCGCCCGCGTCGGGCGCGCGCGGGTGGAGCTTGACGATCAGCCGAGCACCGGCGATCTTGCCGACCGCCGCGCAGGCCATGTCAACCAACGCCTCGTGCGTTTGCCGAGTGAGATGGAACGTGACCGTATCGGGCCGCCCGTCACAAGGCGCCACGGTGGCCAACAGTAAAATAGTCGGCGGGGTCGTCGCACGGCGCCGTTTTGCCAGGTGCATCCACCGTGGCCAACGCCGCTCGACGCCTGGCCAACCGGTGACATGGATGCGCCCCGGCGGCACGCCCCAGCCGACCAGCTCGCGCCGTGTCGATTCACCCCAGACGCAGATTTCGTCGGCGGCAAGCGGTGCAAAGCCGAACGGTCCGCACGGCGCTCCGTGCTCGACGACGGTCGACCGAGCTCCCCAACGGCGGGCGATCGCCACGGCCGCGCGCTTCAGCGGCGTGGCGTCCTCGTCCAGCACCAAATGCGTCGGGCGGAGGGCGCGAAAATGGCCGTCGATTCGTTGCACGACGCGCGATTGGCGGCGCCCGAGTTCGGCCGACACGCCGGCCAGCCAGCGGTCAACGGCCGGCGCGAGATTGACGCCGCGGCAGACGAGATCGGCCGTGGTCGCACTTTCGCTGAAAGCCGGCGTTTGGAATCCGCCGGCGTCGCACGTCAATTGTCGCGCGCCGTGCCGCCGCCAGCGCCACCAACTGCGCGCGGCGAAGTGCTCATAGAGCCACCAAACTTGGCAGCCGCGTTCGAGCAGTGCTTTGCAAACGCCGTCGAGCACGCGCGGGTTGCCGCAGAGCACCACGCGCCGCCGATCGGGATCGTTTCGCTCCCGATGATCGATATCCAACCGCCCGGCATTCAACTGCGCGGCATGGGCCGCCCAGCGGCGCCAGGGCACGCCGCGCGGCGCCGCGGGGGCCGGCGCGCGCCGCGGCGGGTGCCACACGGTCGTCAGTTCCCAAGCATGCGCGTCAGCGACCTGCTTCAACAGTTCGGCATAGTCCTCGTCCTGGCCCGCGCGCAAGTGCGACTCGACCGCTTCGCCGGGCGTTGGCCGATGGACCTGGTCGAAGAACGCGACCACCCGCAGCAGCTTGACCAGGTAGTAGCGCAGCGCCAGAGCGTTGAGATAAGCGACGTTCGTCTCGTCGCGCCCCGAAGCATGGCACGTCCCGATCGCCTCGGCGTACTCGGCCGCGGCGCCGTCGATCCAGCCGTGCCGCGCGTCGATCGCCTCGTCGAGCGACCAGACCTGGGCGACTTGGGCCGCCTCCGGTTCGCTGGGCCAGTGGCCTTCGAGCAGCAAGTCGTGCCGGCCGCCGGCCGTCGGATGGCTTGCCAATTCGAGCCGCGTGAAAATCCGCATCTCACGCCGCCTCCATGTATTCGGCGTCGCGCGCCGCCCGGCGGCCGGTGTAATCGAGCAGTTCCTCGAAGCGCGTCAGGTAGCGGTCGGCCTTCGCGCCGGGTTCGAAGTTGAAGGCCAGCGTTCGCAAGCCCACGGCTTTCGCGCCGGCCAATTCCTCGGCGTCGTGGCCTACGAAGGCGACTTGCTCGGCCGGCATTCCGATCGCGGTCAAGGCCGCCTGGTAACAGGCCGGATCGGGCTTGGTCCGCTCCAGGTCGAACGACGAGACCACCGCCGTGAACCTTCCGCCCAGCCCGAGTTGGACCAGCCGCGCGTGCAGAAGTTCCGACGTGCTTTCCGAATCGCTCAATACGGCCAGCACCACGCCCTGCCGCGAAAGCCGCGCGATCGTTTGGCGGACGCCAGGCAACGCGCGCGTGCCGGCTTCGATTTGGCGCTTGCGCGCGTGGCTGGCGGCGACGACTTCATCGATATGTCCTCGCGACAACCCCGCCGCCAACAGGAACGCCTGGAACGCTTCGCCGTACTCGCGCCGGCCGCGATGCACATCGTCCAGATATTCCTGCTCCCAGAGCTTGAAAAAACCGCGATAGCGCGTGTGCAGACCCATGCGGTGCAGGAGCTGGATGAGCCAGCGACGCCAGACGGTGGCGTCGTAAAGCACGTCGCCCATGTCGAAGATGAGTCCATCGAACTTCGGTAACTGGCCCTTGGCGCGATTCATGTGATGTCGTCCCAGGTTATTTTTTCGTCGGCCCCAAGATCACGTTTCAAACGCCGTCCCAGCACACCAGCGCGGTCGAACCAGGAGAGTCCGTCGCCGGGACACTTCAGCGCGAGCATCGGCTCCTCGATTTGCGTGCCGGCCGGAAGGGCGACGCGCGTCACCAGGCTGCGGCCCAGTTTGGCGCGTACCGCTTCGGTGCCTGGCGCCAGCGGCTTGTCGGACCGGCCGAGCGCCGCCTCGACGCGCCGCACGTCGGCGACCAACTGTCGCAGCTCGTCGGGTTCGACGGAACAAGCATGGTCGGTCCCCTTCATGTTCCGGTCGAGCGTCAAGTGTTTTTCGATCACGACGGCGCCCAGCGCCACGGCCACCGGCGGCAGCAGCACGCCCGGCGTGTGGTCGGAAAAACCGGCCGGGGCGTCGTATCGCGCGGCCAACGTGGCCAGGCTCCGCAAGTGCGCGTGCTCGAAGGGGGTGGGATAGAGCGACGTGCATTGCAAGAGCACGAATTCGGCGCCGGCGTCGCGCAGCTCGCCGACCGCGGCGTCGACCTCGTCGAAGCCCGACATGCCCGTCGAGAGCAGCACCGGCCGGCCGCGGCGGGCAACGTCACGCACCAGCGGCAGGTTCGCCAGGTCGCGCGAGGCGATCTTGAAGGCGTCGACGCCGATTTCGTCGAGCATGGCCGCGCTGGGCGCGTCGCAGGCCGTCGCCAGGTGGAGCAGTCCGAGTCGGCGCGCGCCGGCGCCCAGCGCGGCATGATCGTCGGCCGATAGTTCGAGCGCCCGCCGGTGCTCGCCGTAGGTCGCGGCATAGGCGTGGCGGCTGTCGTAGGGTCGCACGCGCGCCTCGCGCGAAAGCTCGCTGGCCAGGTCTCGTTTGACGAGCTTCACGGCGTCGGCGCCGGCCCAGGCGGCGGCGGCGATCAGCGCCTCGGCCAGCGCGGGGCAGCCGTTATGGTTCTGCCCCAACTCGGCCACGACGAGCGCGGGCTGGTTCGGGCCGACCGACCGCGAACGTCCGATACGGATCTGCCGGGCAACCATTGCGGGGAATCCTTTCCACAGCCTTGACTCCGTGGGGCAGGTTGGAAACCCGCCGGATACCTTCTCCTCTTTGATGGCAGGTTGGAAACCCGCCCCACGGCGCGGCGAGTCTAACACCTGGCTTGTGCGAGCGTCAAGACGGAAGGCGCGGCGGGTGCTAGTACCGCAACTCATAGTTGTCAGGCCACCAGAGCGAGAACTCCCCCAGCTTCTCGCTTTCTTGCCCATTTTCCTTCCAGGTGACGGGGCGTTTGTCGGCTGACTTTGCCAGTGGACGCCCCGTGTAGGTCCAGTTGAACGGTTTGGCAAAAGTCCGATTGAAGTAGTCGATGAAAGCCTCCAGAGGCCGACCTGTTTTCGATTCAAGCCGATTTCACGAGCGATCTCCCCATTGAGCATGCCCGCGAATGCCAGTAGGATCAAACGCACCCTTTGCATAAGGCGTTGGGTCGAAGTGCTGCTTGACTTCGTGAATCGCTCAAGAATCGTCTGCTGTTTCTCCGTGATCACGACTTTGGTGACCCGTCAATTGCGAGTTGCAGTACTAGAAACCATCGCCGACATCGCGCTACTGGAGGCGTTGGCGGAGCGGTTGCTCGACGTCCATTCGTGGGCCGAACTGCTTGGCGAGCGTGGGAACGAGTAAATGACCAATGACAAATGACGCCTTCCACGCCATCCAAATCTCGCGGCTTTTTCACCGCTACGGCGAGCGAACGGCGTTGGCCGGTCTTGATCTGGCGGTGGCGACGGGCGAGGTCTTCGCCTTGCTGGGACCCAACGGCGGCGGCAAAACAACGCTGTTCCGGCTTCTCTCGACGTTGATCCCCGTCCAGCAAGGCGACGTGGCGGTCTTGGGTTTCAACGTGGTACGCCAACGCTCCGAGGTCCGCCCGCGGATCGGCGTCGTATTCCAGGCGCCCAGTCTCGACAGGAAGCTCACGGTGGCCGAAAACCTGCGTTACCAGGGCCACCTGTACGGTCTAAAAGGCGCCGAGCTACGCCGCCGAGCCGACGACATGCTTGCCCGGCTCGGGTTGACCGAGCGCAAGGACGACCTGGTCGAGACCCTTTCGGGCGGCCTGCGGCGGCGGGTCGAACTGGCCAAAGGCATGCTGCACCACCCGAGCCTGCTGTTGCTCGACGAGCCGAGCACCGGTCTGGACCCGGCCGCGAGGAGCGATCTCTGGGAGTACCTGCGGCAGATCCGTGACGAACGGGGGGTCACCGTGGTGCTCACAACCCACTTGCTGGAAGAAGCCGACAAGGCCGACCAGCTTGCGATTCTCAACGCCGGCGCGCTGGTGGCGCTCGGCACGCCCGAGCAATTGCGTGCCGGCGTGGGAGGCGATTCGCTCACGATTGCCTGTGACAGTCCCGAATCGCTGGCCGTGTCGATCAGCGAGCGCTTCGGCTATGCCGCGACGGTGGTCGACGGCAGCGTGCGGCTCGAACGGCCCGACGCCCACCAATTGATCGCCGCGGTGTGCGAGGCCTTTCCGGGACGCATTCGGGCCATCACGCTTGGCAAGCCCACGCTCGAAGACGTTTTCATTGCCCGCACGGGACATCGGTTCTGGCAAGAGCGAAGCGCGGACGTTTCGGGGCGTGCCCGTTATTTGGGCTGATTCCTTAAAGAGCGGCTGAACGTCAACCCCGGATCATCCGCCGGCGCGCCGGGCATCTTGAAATAAGTTGACGTAATGCGTGATGCGGAGCCAGGCCGGGAAGCCGGCCGGGTCGTTCGCCAGTTCGGGATGCCGCGGGGGGATGACCGGCGCCTCCGGCAGTCCGACGGCCAGATAGTGGCCCCAGGCCACGGCGACCGGAAGTAAAACCAGTACCAGGAACAGCACCATTCCCGACGGACGAATCCCAATGCGCAAGCGGCGATCCGCCGGGAAATGGACCGGGTTCTCTTGGAGCTTTTCTGAAGGCATGGTCAATAGCGTCAATAGCCCGTACTATTCCTGGTCCAGGGGGAACGAGCCCAGACTGCCGTCACACTAACCCGCGGCGCAAGCAAGGCAGGTCGTTACGTCGTTACGCGCCTTGCTTACGCTGCGGGTGTGAGAGCCTGTCCCATAACCGCGAGGCAGGCGGGACGCCTACACCACAATGGCGGTTCGTTACGCGCCTTGCTTGCGCTGCGGGTTAGTGTCGAAGCGGCCCGCTCGCACAACTTTTCCTTGTGGTGGGCGATGCCCACCCTACGAACTATCAATACCTCTGACTTGTGCAACCCCCCGGCGTGATTTTTCCCGGTTTTATTTCCTTCGTCGCGGCCCGCCTCCGTCGGCGCACCTGGGTGTGAGGCCGGGCCGGGTGAAAGCCGCCGGGGAAGGGCAACGACGGGGGTAAGGGGGGCGGAAAAAAACTGGCAGGGGGGGCATAAAGGGGACAGGTCCAATTGATTTTGCGGTTGATGGTGTCCGACGTTTGAGACGCGACACCGCGAGACGGCCGAGTTGTGGATGAGCGGCAATACCGTTGTCCGCACGATCGCGTATGCCTATAACGCCGACAATGCCGTCACGTCGGCCAGCGATCCAAGCAGTTCCTACGCCTTTACCTACGACAACCTGATGCGCGTGACCAGCGTTGACAATTCCGGCACGCCGAACATCCCGCACGTCGTGCTGGCCAGCACGTACGACGCGATGAACAACCGCACGCAGCTCACGGCCACCGTGGCGGGCGTCGCCGACTTCCTCAATTCCTACACCTACGACGCCCTGCGGCAGTTGACTCAAGAGACCCAGATGGCGCAGACTGGAGGCAACGGCGTCGCGCCGAAGGGGATCGGCTACAGCTACAACCTCGACTCGCAATTCACCCAAGTGCTTCGTTTCGACCCCACCACCGCCAGCCCGCACCCGGACATCGCCCTGGGCAGCTACAGCTACGACGCGGGCAATCGCCTGACGTCTCTGGATTACACCCACCTGGGCAACGCAATCGACGGCTCTACACATTGGCCTACGACGCCGCCAACCGCGTCACCAGCATGACCTCAAGTATCGACGGTACGGCCACTTACAGCTACGACACGACCAACCAGGTGCCCGGCGCCAGCTACACGGGCACGAACCAGCCGGCCAACGAAGCCTATTCGTTCGACAAAAACGGCAACCGCACCAACACCGGCTTCACGACCGGCACCAACAACCAGCTCACCAGCGACGGCGCGTTCAACTACACGTATGACCATCAGGGGAACCGCGTCACGCGCACGCGGATCTCGTCGGGCCAGGCCAGCGATTACGAGACCACCTACGCCTGGGATTATCGCAACCGGCTGACCGACGTCGAGTACTTCAACAACAGCG
>DATKSN010000285.1:0-23711 GCA_035531595.1 Pirellulales bacterium
ATCGCCGGCGTCGATGGTTGCCGGGAAGGGTTCGGGCCGAATGGCCGCTACTTCTGGTTTCTGCAGCGCAACGGCCACAGTCGAGCGGAGGACGAGAACTTTTGGCAGGAGCACGCGGGCGGCGGGCCGGAGGCGGGGGACAGTGGGCCGGAGGCGGGGAACAGTGGGCAGGAGGAAGCGGGCGGTGGGCAGACATCGACGATCGGAACTCTCACGAGTTCCGCTACGTTGCGGGAGCAAAAAGCCGCGGAATTCACCATGGAAAACAAAAAAACGGGTCAGACCGCGGTCGAATTCCTGGGCCCGGTGCCGAATGACGACGACGAAGAGTACCAGCCCACCGCCGGGGTTGTCGAGATGATTGCTGGGCGAGCCGAACCGCGGAACGAAGACCCCTGCCAGGGACTGTTCACCTGAGCGGTTCGCATTCCGCCGCCCGCAACCGTTCCGCGGCCCAGGCCGCTTGATTGCCCCGTAGCGGCACGGCGGCTGCTTTGGAATAGTCCAGGACGAGGTCGAAGCCGCCCAGGTCGTAGATGTTTCGAAGGCAGGATTGCAGATCGAGAGCGACGTCGGCATCTCCGGCCAGAAGCGGAACAGGGACGGTCGGCAACGGATGGTCGAGTCCGATCGGCCAAACATGCATCATTGGCCGCTGTTCGGCGCGGCACACGAAAACATAGTACGAAGCCGGTGGCAACGGATTCTTCATCGGCAGCCGCCGGCCTCGGCGCAGCAGATCGATTTCGATCAGGTGCGACGAACTGCGGAGCAGGTTGCGGCGTTTGTCGAGGTACTCGTCCCGACCTGCCCCACGTTTGTTCCAGGGCGAGAGAATCTCGATCGTTGTCACCAGGCTGCGGCCGGCCGCATCGCGAATTTCGACCCAGGTGTGCGGCGAGGGCGTTTCCATCACGGTTTGCAGCAAGCAGGGAGCCGTAATCACGGCCTGCCCGATCATCTCTCCCTCGAGGGGCGCGACGTTCGCAACGCCGACGTCGGGGTAAATGGCTTCGATGGCGATCGCCCTTTCGTCCACCACGTCAAAGCGCTTTTCGGGGAGCGCGACGTACTTCGGTCGAAGCCGCGGCGTCAATTGGCGTGCGATCTCCGTGGCGAAGTGCGTGTGAAAACTTGTCCAATCATCTCCCTCAAGATAAGGGTCCATTCCGGGAAAGGGCGAGGGCACGGCGTTGACTCCTCTCAGTGAATTGAACTTATTGTACGCGTTTTGACCGACTAAGAATAGCACGGGCGACGTCGGTTTCCTTCCCAAGGAGCATCGGCCATCCGGCTCATCCGGCTTGGCCCCGTTGACTGCCCCTCGCCACCCACCTTATGATGAGGCCGATCAACCAATCCAGCGGGGCGCGCGACGAGCCCCCTCGCATGACGTCTTGGCGACAACTATCGCAACGGCATTTACAGCCTGAGGAAATCGACCAGCCCGGCGTCGAGGCCAAACGACTCACCGGCGCGTTGAGGGCCTTGGAGCGGATCAATTTCGCCAGCGGCAGCGCGGGCATCGTCTGGCGGCCGGTCGCCCGGATGGCGCGCGAAGCGAAGCTGCGCGAATTGAGCGTACTCGATGTGGCCTGCGGGGCGGGAGATGTGGCGATCGGCGTCTGGCGGCGGGCATGCCGCGCGGGGTTCGACGTCACGGTCGAGGGCTGCGACTTGAACCCCATTTCCGTGGCCCATGCCCGCCGGCGGGCCGATCAGGCAGGCGCCAAGGTGCGGTTCTTCGAGGTCGACGCTTTGGCGGCGCCGTTGCCGGGGGGCTACGATGTGGTGACCTGCTCGCTGTTTTTGCACCACCTCGACGAGGCACGCGCCAGCGAACTATTGCGCCGCATGGCGGCGGCCGCTCGCCGGTTGGTGCTCGTGAACGACCTGGAACGAAGCCGGCGAGGCTGGCTCTTGGCGCTGGCCGCCTCGCGAGCGATGACCCGCTCGAGCATGGTTCACCACGACGCGCCGCGGTCAGTCGAAGGCGCCTTCACGGCCGGCGAGGCCCTGGCGCTGGCCGAGCGGGCCGGACTTTCCGGCGCCCACATCCAACGCCGCTGGCCCTGCCGGTTCCTGTTGAGTTGGCAAAAGTGAAAGCTGGGAAAGAGCCGGAAGATTATTCCGCACGCGGCCTGAATAGCGGAATCTGCAAGAATTCAGGCCAGCCGCCGCCGCCGGCAGGCTTCCTGGTACGACGCTTCGAAATCGACGGGCACGAACAAGTCGCCGGTCAGTCGCAAGGGAAGCGTCGGCAGCCGATCGCCAACGGCGAACGTGGCGGACCAGATTTCGATTTCAGCCAGATCCCGGCGCCACACCGGCCGGTAAGCGACGGCATAAAGCGCCTCATTCGCGGGAATTTCAGATGATTCCGGCGCGGCCAGCAGACGAATGATCTCGTTGTGCAAATTGGCGCGCCGGCTCGTCACGATGTCGATCACGATCAAGCTCACACCCTGGTTGAGATAGGAAGCACACTTGGTCGCGAAGGCCCGGCGTTCCTGGGGCCGATCCTTGTTACCAGGACTAATCAATTCGATCGCCGAAACGAGAGTGAGTCCCCCCCATGTCGAGAAGACGCGGATCTCGAAGACGTCAGGAAAAATCGCCGGCACGATATGGGCGGGCGCGGGAGGCGCCCAGGCGGGGGCCAAGGCCAGCGATGGGCCGCCTGGCTCGGATCGACCTTGCGCGGCGGACTGCTCGAAGGTGGCGACGTCGATTTCAAGATGGTTGCCGGAGTGCGTGTGTTCCGCGACGACAAATTCCGCCGGCACGCGATCGCTCAACTGGTCGGCGATTCGAGTCGCCCACCCGGAGTGGAACGACTCCCATGGGTAGCGTTCGTCCAGCGGCGAATGAAAGTGATCCAGAAGCGGCATCTTGTCATCCTATACGTCACGCGGTCGGCAATGAGCCATTGTGCCAGGAGAAAGCGGTGGCTGGTGGCAGAGCCTAAGCGATGCCCCGGCTAGCCTGGATAGATAGCAGCCACCGGGGCATCGCTTAGGCTCTGCCCCAGCCACGCGCAGTATAGAATGGTGAGCAGTTCACGTTCAAGCGGTCTTGGCAAAATCCTCGCTCGAGGCGGCGATGGCCGCGATGACTTGCTCATCCCGCGCGCCGTTCTGGAGTTCGCCGGCCCAATAGGCGAGGCCTCCGGGGTCGGCCGGGCGGTCGAGGAACTGGAGGTAAATCCCCTTGACCACGTCGTCGAGGTACTCCTCGCCGGCCAGCACGGTCGCGGCCACTTGCCCGGTCGTTTCGCCCGAGGCCAGGAGCTGATCGAAATACTGCCGGCCGGCGGCATCGACGGGCCGCCCCAGCGCGTCGTGGTACAAGGCGCTCAGAAAACCGTCGTTGCCGCCGCCTCCTCGAACATTGAAGTATTCCGGCGAGCCTGCGACGGCCGCCGAGAGTTGCTCGACCGTGTGGCTTTGCAAATAGGCGGCGAAGAACGTCTCCCCCGCGGGATCGGCGGCGCGGTGCAGGTAGCGCTCGAAGACGGCCCGCACTTCGTCCTGCCGGTACTCCTGGCTTTGGGTGAGCGCCGCGACAACGCTCGCTCGGCTGGCGCCGGCGTCGAGCTGCGCCGACCAGAACGCCAGCCCGCCCGCGTCGGCCGCTCGGCCCAGCAGGTCGTTGTACTGCTCGTTGATCCAGCGTTGGTTGGCGGTCCCCGCGCCGCCGCCGCCGGCGAGCAGTTCCTCGACGATCGTGGCGGTGCTCTGCCCCGTGGCGGCGTTGCCCCCCTTGGCCGCGGCGACGACGGTCACCTGGTAGTGCGCTTCGTCAGCGTAGGTGTGCGCGCCGCTGATCGTGAAGACTCCGGCATTGACGGTGACGGTGCCGGCGGACGTGCCGCCGTCGCCCCAGTCGATCGTGGCGTTGAAGTTGCCCACCGGGTCCGTCGGAGCCGCTTCCGTGAACGTAGCCACCGGCACGCTCAGCAACGCGTACTCCGGTTCGTTGACGGCCATCGCCGTCAAGGTAATCGTCGCAGGGGAAATCCGGGCCGTATAGGTCGCGGTGGCCGTGGCCGTGCCGGGGGCGTCGTCGGCCAGGACGACGCGCGCGCTGAAAGTTCCCGAATTGGAGTACACATGGCTGCCGCTGACGGTGAACGAACCGCCGGAACCCGCCACGGTGCCCGCCGTCGTGGCGCCGTCACCCCAAACGACCGCGGCCGTGAAGTCGGACGCCGAATTGCCGGTGTACGTATCGGTGAACGTCGCCAGTGTCCCGCTCAGCGTTTCACCCGCATGGGCGGCGCCGCTGGAACCGGTGCCCGCGAGCGAATCGGCTTCGGCCACCGTGGCGGCCGTCGTGGCACTTGCGGTCGCGCCGCCCGCGTCGGTAATCACCGCCTTCACTCCCGTCGATTCGTCGGCGAAAGTATGACTGCCGGTCACGGTGTACGGCCCGGCGCCGGAGACGGTGCCGGCGCTGGTTGTGCCGTCTCCCCAGTCGATCGACACATGGTATTCGCCAAGCGAGCCGCCGTCGGGGTCGGCGTCGGTGAAGGTGGCCACGGTCCCACGGAACATGCTTCCTTCGCTGCCTTGGATCGAGGCGGCGGCCGTCGCATGCAAGGGGAAGTCGGCGATGTTGGCGGTACTGATCGCGCCGGCGGAAGCGCCTCCTTGGTCGTTGACGAGCACGCCGACGTTGAACGATCCGCCCTCGGTATAGGAATGGGTGCCCGTCACGCTGTAGCCGCCGCCGCCGTTGGACGCGACCGTGCCGCTGCCGGTGGTGCCGTCGCCCCAGTCGATTGTGGCTTTGTAGTCGGCGAGCGTCCCATGGGGATCGGCGTCGGTGAACGTGGCGACGCTGCCGGTGAACGTGGAGTGCTCGGTGGAACTGAACGTGGCGGGCGTTACCGTCAACGGCGCGTCGGCCACGACCAGGCTGGCGGTGGCGCTCGTCGAGGCCGTGCCCGGCGCGTCGTCGGCGAACGTCACCTTGAACGGCGCGGTCGTTTCCTCGAGGTAGGTGTGGCTTCCGCTGACCTGGAAGTTTCCGGCCGAACCGGTGATCGTGCCGGTGTCGGTGGCGCCGTCGCCCCAGACGATGGTGGCGGTGAAGTCGGCGGCCGTATTCTGGGTGTTGACGTCGCTGATCGTCGCGACGTTGCCGTTGAACACCAACCCCTCGGTCGGCGCGAAGGGGACAACCGAGGCCGAGAGCGCGTCGCCGTCGGCGACGACGATCGTCCTGTTGAGCGTGAACGTGGCCGCGCCGGGCGCGTCGTCCGACAAGGTGACGACCGCGTTGTAGGTTTTCTCGTCGGCGTAGGTGTGATTGCCGTGGACTGAAAACAGGCCGTTGGCTCCCGTGACCGTGCCGGTGTCGGTGGTGCCGTCGCCCCAGTTGATCGTGGCCGTGAAATCGGCGGGCGTGTTGCCGGTGAACGTGTCGCTGAACGTCGCCACGGCGCCGGTGACGGCCAGCCCCTCGGTGGGTGTCACGACCGCGGGCAAGCCGACCAGAACATCGGCGTCGGCCACCGTGGCCGTGCTTCTGACGGTGGTCGTGCCACCGCCGGCGTCGGCGATGGAGACCGTCACCGTGCCGGTCATCTCGTCGGCGTAGGTGTGCGCCGCCTTGACGACGAAGCCGCCGCCGGAGGCCGAGACCGTTCCGACGGCCGAACTGCCGTCGCCCCATTGGATCTTGGCCGTGAAGTCGGACGCGACGCCGTTGGGGTTGGCGTCGGTGAACGTGGCGACCGTGAACGTCGACGAGGTTCCCTCGGTGGCGGCGATGGTCGTGCCGGCGCCGGACAGCGGCGCGTCGGCCACCTTGGCGAGGCTGTTGACGCTGCCCGCGTTGCCGTCGGCGGTGTCGCTGACATGGACGACGATCGCGTCGTTGCCTTCCTCGCTGTAGGTGTGCGTGGCGCGGATGTCGAAACCGGTGCCGTTGGGCACCAGCGTGGGCGTCGTCGTGGTGCCGTCGCCCCAGACGACACTCGCGGTGTACGCGGCGGCGTTCTGGTTGCCGTCGGTGTCGGTGAGCGTGGCGACCGTGCCGGAGAAACCGGCCCCTTCGGTCATGCTCAAGGTGGCGCCCACCATCAACAGTGGCGCCACGGTGACGACGGCCTGGCTCGCCGCGACGGCGGTGTTTTGCATCGGATCGGTGATCGTGACGCTCGCATTGAAGGTGCCGGATTGCGTGTAGGTGTGGGATCCGGTGACATTGAAGCCGCCGGCGGTGAGCGCGACGACGCTCCCGGCGCTGGTCTGGCCGTCGCCCCAGTAGATCGTGGCCGTGAAGTTGCTCGCCTGCAGCCCCGAAAATTGATCGGCGAAGGTTGCGACGGGACCGTTGAAGGCCGTGTTGAGGGTGGCGCCGAACACGGCCCCTTCGGCCGTGAGGTTGGTGGCTTGCGCGCTTTGGATGCTGCCGAACAGGCCGTGCGTGCCGCCGGCTGGGGCGGCCGTGAAGAACAGTGTGTTCGCGTCACCGGCCGTTTGGCCATTACCGAAGCGCAGATCCTTCAGACCGTTGATGGTGAGTGGCCCCATGTTGGTGCTCGACAAGGTGCCGAGCAGGGCGCCGGTCGTCGGGTCGAAGGCGTTGATCAAGCCGTCGCCCGAGTTGGCCACCAGCAGATCGTTGCTGAAGTCGCCAAAATTGGCCGGCGCCAGGGCGACTCCGTAGGGCGAGTTGAGCGGGCTGCCGAAAGTGCCGGGCTGGCCTACGATTAGACTCTTTACCAGCGTCCCGTTGGGATTGAAAACGTCGACGAACCCGTTGCCTGGCCCCGGTACGTCGTTTTGCTTGTTGGCGTCTTGTTTGGCGTACGTGACGTAGAGTTGGTTGTTCAAGTCTTCGATGTTGAAGGGAGCGAAGCCCGCGGGGATCGAGGCGTCGGTGAACGTGCCAGGGAACGCGCCGGCGCCGAGCGACACAGGCTGAAAGTTCGTGTTGAAGACGTCCACCGTACTTGCGTGAAAATTGGCGGCGTAGATGTAATTCGTGCCACCGTTGTTGGCCGCCGCCAGTCCTTTGTAAACGGCGTTCGCCGTCGTCGCGCCGGAGATGGCGCTGGCCGAGCCGGGCGGAACGTTGGTGTTCCAACCGCTGACCTGGCCCGATGCGCCGTCGAATAAGAACGTCGCCGGGCCGCTCGAGCCGCCGGATGTGATCTGGAAATCGCTTGTTCCGTTGAACGTCACGCCCGTCGGCGAGCCGGGAACGCTTACGACCAGCGGATTCTTGGCGAAGGGGCTGCCGCTCACGTCGCCGCTGTAGAGCGTGGCGACGTTGGCGCCTTGGTCGGCGACCCAAAACGCGCCGGCGTTGGGGTTGAGCCCACTGCCCCACGCGGCCACGAGGTTGGCGTCTTGCACCAGGGCGGTGTTCGCCTGGTCTGAAACCAGATTGAGTTGCAGATACCCGCTGGTCAGCAACCGGCGCTCTTCCAGGCGCTCGAAGGCCGAACGCCGCCGTTGCCTGGCCGACGGTTGCCTGGCGGTCGGTAGAGCTTTCCGCCCCTTCCGGCGTCGTAGGTCCATCATATCCCTCACGGTGCCCTCCGCACGTCAAATCGCCCCATAATCCAGACTAGCCAGGGCCTGCAAACGCGGCAAGCAAATTGCAAGCACGGTTACGCGAGGGGAACAAAACCGCGTCGTCGAGCGTCTATAGACTTCACGCGGCCGACACGGAGAGATATTCTCAAGAAAGAGGGTGGCTGGTGGCAGAGCGTCAGCGATGCCCCGGCTAGCGCCAATTATTCATTGTCCCACACTAACCCGCAGTGCAAGCAAGGCCCAGCGTTGAACTTACCTTGCTTGCGCTGCGGGTTAGTGTGACGGCAGACGTGAAAGTCTCATTCTCGACCGCGTGAAATATAGATACAACGACCCGCTTCAATGCTAGGATTGCTACGACAACGCCCTCTGTAGGGAACGCCCTCCGTGGCGTTCCGCATCTGTAGGGAACGCCCTCCGTGCCGTTCCGATCCCTACAGAATCGAGCACACGGAACGCCACGGAGGGCGTTCCCTACAGAATCGAGCACACGGAACGCCACGGAGGGCGTTCCCTACAGAATCGAGCACACGGAACGCCACGGAGGGCGTTCCCTACAGATTCGAGCACACGGAACGCCACGGAGGGCGTTCCCTACAGATTCGAGGACGCGGAAACCACCTTTGCGCAGGCAACCTCATGAACTACCACCGTCGGGGATCGTCGTTGGTCGGCTGGCTGGTCGCCTTCGGCTGTTGCGCGGGCGCGCCGGCCCAAAACCCGCCTGACGCCGATCCCACCGTCGACGTCGAACCGAACGCGGAACCCGCCGGACCCGCGCCCGTCAAAGAAAAGACCGTCAAAGAAAAGACCATCTACATCCCCTACACCAAGCTGCGCGAGGTGTTCGAGCGCGAGGGGCGCGGCGTGTTTCTGCCCTACGCCGAGTTTCAGCAACTGTGGAAAGCCGCGCGCGATCGCACCGCCTCGCCGGCGGCGGAACTTCCGCCGGTGGCGGCGCTGATCAGCGAGGTGGAGAACGAAGCGGTCGTTTCCCGCGACGTGGTGCGCGTGCGGGCGATGGTGAAGATCGAAGTCCTCGGCAAGGGCTGGCACCGCATCGCGCTGGGATTGGGCGACGCGGCGGTGACCTCGGCCAAAATCGGCGACCAGCCGGCGCGCGTGGTGTTCGATCCGAAGACCGGCTACCAATTGCTCTACGAGAACAAGACGGCGGAACCGGTCAGCTTCGATCTGGCGCTCGATTACGCCAAGGCGTTTACCAAAGCGCCCGGGCGGAACAGCGTGGCGTTCGATACGCCTCAAGCCCCCGTCAGCCGTTGGCGATTGCGCTTGCCAGAGGCCGGCGTGAAGGTACACATCCAGCCCTTGATTGCCGCGACCGAAGTTCCGCCGGACGAACAGGCCGCGCCCGATCAGCCGGCCGAAACCGTGGTGCTGGCTTACGTCGGCACCGCGCCGCGGGTCCAAATCGATTGGACGCCCAAAGCCGAAGGCGCCACCGGCCTGGAGGCCCTGACCAGCGTGCAGGTGCGAGAGCAGGTGCGAATCGACGAGGGAGTGATTCGCAGCCAGGTCCAGCTCGATTACGAGATCAGCCGCGCCCAACTGGCTGAACTCGTCTTCAGCGTGCCGGCCAACCAAAAGGTGGTCAACGTCACCGATGCCAACGTGCGGCAATGGTCCGTCGCGCTGGTCAAAGAGGGCACACCCGACGCGGCGCAAGAAGTATCGGTGCAGCTCTTCGAACCGGCCCAGGGCAAGCAAACGGTCAGCGTGGAACTGGAGGAATTCAGTTCCGACGCGGCCCAACAGGATTTGTCGGTGCCCGTCATTCAGGCGATGGGGGTGGGGCGGCAGCAAGGACTGCTCGTCGTGTGGGTGGCCGAGGGCCTGCGGGCCGAGGTCGCCCGCCGCACGGGCTTGCTGCAAGTCGACGCCGCGGAACTCCCCCCTGAACTGGCTGGCGTCCCCTGGGCCTTCTCGTACCGTTACGCGACGGTCCCCTTCGACCTGGGCTTGCATGTCGAGAAAGTGCTGCCGCGGATCACGGTCGATACCCTGGTCGAGGCGACCCTCACGCCGGACGCGCTGACCGAGGACGTGCTGGCCCTTTATACCGTCGAGCGAGCCGGGGCGTTCCGTCTGGAATGGAACCTGCCCGCCGGCTACAGCGTGCGCCATGTGCGCGGCCGCGCGGCCGCCGGGGGTCAACCGGCCGAGGTTGATTCGTTTCATGTCGAGGAGGAAAACCCGCCAAAACTGATCATCAACCTGGCGCGCAAGGCCTTGGGCCGCGTGGCGTTGGCCATCGAGATCGAACGGCGTCTGACCGAGCCGGACCTGCAAAGCCCGACAGGCAAAGCCGCCACGCTCGAATTGCCGGTCCCGCGCCCCGTGGCCGCCGGCGTGGCCCGCGCCACCGGGCGCCTGCTGATCCACGCTCCCGAAAGCCTGCGGATCAATCCGGGGCAGTCGACCGGGTTGCGGGTGGTGTCGTTTCAGGAGGCGCTGGCGGGCATGGAACCGGCCCGCGAGCAGCCGGCGCCGGGCTCGCGGCCCGTGCTGGCCTTCGCTTTCAGCGACGAAACGACGTCACTCACGCTGTCCGCCGAGCGCCGCAAGCCGCGGGTGACCGTCCGCCAGTTGCTGGTGGCGCGGATCGAGCCGGGCGTGGTGCAATACACGGACACGCTCCACTACGACATCCGTTACAGCGGCGTCAAGTCGTTGCGCATCGACGTGCCGGCCGTGCTGGCCGGCAATCTCCGCAACGACACGGCGGGCGTGCGCGAAAAGGTCATCGACCCGCCGCCCGCCGATCTGGATGCCGATGACGTCGCCTGGAGCCTGGCCGGCGAAACCGAGTTCCTGGGCGAAGTCACCATCGAACTCGCTTGGGAAGAAGAGATCAAGGAGTTGGACGTCGGCAAGAGCCTCGAGCTCGAGCTGGCGCACCCGCGGCCGCGCGAGGTCGATCGCGCCTGGGGCCAGGTGGTGCTGACCAAGAGCGAGACGATCGACGTGCGCGAAACGGGTGAGTCGCAGGGGCTGCGGCCGATCGATCCAGACCACGACCTGATGCCCGGCGCCCGCGTCGACGCGGCCGCCAGGGCGTTCGAGTTCCACGACGACTGGTCGCTCGCCGCCACGGCCACCCGCTACCAACTCGAGGAAATCAAGGGAACCAGCATCGAGCGGGCCGTGCTGCGCATGGTGCTCACGCGAGGCAACCAATTGTCGGTGCAGGCCCTGTACCGCATGCGCAGCGCCGAGCAGCGGCTCGCCGCGCAACTGCCGCCCAAGGTCGAGTTCGACACCGAACCGCTCAAGATCAACGGCCGCCGGGTGGCGCTGGAACGTGGCGCCCAGGACATGTTCTACGTGCCCTTGGTGGGGCGGAATCCCGATGCCCCCTTCGTGCTTGAAATCCGCTATACGGTGCCGGCCGAACGCAAGCGGCTCGATTTCCCGTTGTTCCCCTCGAACCCGGCGGTGCAGCAGGTGTTCGTCAGCGTCTATTTCCCCTCGGAACTGGCCTGCGTCGGTACGACGGGACCGTGGACCGACGAATTCGTTTGGCGATCGCAAGATCCGTTCGATTGGAAACCGGTCCCGAAGCGTGCCGACTCCGAGTTGGTCAAGCTGGTCACGCGGGGGATCGACGTGGCGGGCGATCCGCTGGCGAGTTTTCCGACCGATGGCAAGCGGTTGGTGTTTTCCACCTTGCGTCCCGAACCGCCCCCCGAGGGCGCGATCGAACTGAAAACGATGGACGAGAGTTGGCTGCACTTTTTCGCGTTGACCGGCGTGGTGCTGATCGGTCTGGCGCTGACACCGGCGCGCGGCAAGGCGCGCGCGATGGTTGTCGGGGCGGCGGCCATCGCCGTCGTGCTGCTGTCGGTGTTCCAGCCGATGTTCGTGCTGTCGGTGCTCGACGGCGCGTTGGTAGGGGGCGTGGTGATCGTGCTGATCGTCTGGGTGGCCTGGACGGCCGTGCGGCTTCGGCGCTCGTTTTCGGGCAAGCCCGTTTTCAAGACGGCGGCCGACGTCGGCCCGCCCGCGAAGGTTTCGGCCGCGGCTGGGGCGCCGGAACCTCCCTTCAGCCCGAGCGACACGCCGCCGGCCGCGCCGCCGGAGAAGCCGAGCGGCGGCACGAGCGAGCCATCGGGCGGCACGCGGGAGGGGGGGCACCAGTCATGAGGATCGCCTCTGTAGGGAACGCCCTCTGTGGCGTTCCGTGCCCCGCGAGCCGACGTCGATACCCGCTTCGCGGAACGCCACGGAGGGCGTTCCCTACAGATCCCGTGGGTGTGGCAAACCGGGCCCTGCTTTTCGTCATGATCGTGTGCTTGCTTCCAAGCGAAACGCTGCGCGGCGACGAACCTCCGCCGCGGGAACAGCCTGTGCGTGAACTGTTCGTACCGTTCAAGGATCTGCACACCGTGCTCGAAGGCCGGCCGCGGCGCGTGCTGCTGTCGCGCCAGGATTATGCGGACCTCTTGGCCCAGGTAAAGAAGACGGTGCAGCAGGCCGCGGAAACCCAGCCGCCCCTGGCGGCGGCCCTGACCTCGGCCGAGTACACGGTCGAGGTCGCGGCCGAACGGGCCGCGCTCACCGGCAAGCTGGCGGTCGAAGTCCTGCAAGAGGGTTTGCACGCCGTCCCCTTGGACCTTTCGGGCGTCGGCCTGGCCGGCGCCACGCTGGATGGCGGCCCGGCCGCCGTCGGCCGGGCCGACGATGGCCAACTGGTGTTGTTCGTGGCGGGCGAGGGACGCCACGCCTTGACGCTGAACATGACGGCCCCCGTGCAAACCACGGCCGCGCGACAAACGCTGAATGTTCGGCTGCCCACGCCCGCCGCGGCGCGCATCTCGCTGGCCGTGCCGGGCGACGTCGAGGTCAAAAGCGGCGCCGCCGTCGTCCGCCGCGTCGTCGACGGCGACGAACGCCTGACGCGGTTCGAGTTGCTGGCGACGCGCGGCAATCTGACGATCGTGATGAGCCTGAATAGCCGCTTGAAGCGGCAAGACCGGGTTGTGGTCGCCCGCGGCGTGCTGGTCGACGAGGTCACCGAGGCCTACGAACGGCTGCATAGCACGGTGTCGCTGGCGGTGCTGCACCAGGCCATCGACCAAGCGCGGTTCGTGATTCCCGAGGGATTCGAGCCAACCAGCGTGACCTCGCCGGATCTGGCCCGCTGGGCGGTCGTGGAAGACGACGGAAAAAAGATCCTCGACGTGCGGTTGCGGGAGGCGACGACGGAGACGGTCGTGCTCAACGTGTCGGCCCTGCGGGCCCCGGCCCGCTTGCACGACTGGACGATGCCCAAGCTGGAACCGCTCGACGTCGTCGGCCAGGTGGCCGTGGTCGGTTTGCTGCTCGAAGATCGGCTGCAAGTCGAATCGTTGGCGGCCGGCGGCTTGTTGCCGATCGACACGGCGGCGCTCACGCAGGCGCTGCCCGCCAGCGTGTTCCAGGCCGAGCCGGGCGCGCCCTCCATCCGGCCCGTCGCGGCTTATTACGCGCCGCGGGGCGACTACGCGCTCTCAGGGGTCGTCGTCAAGCCGGCGCCGCGGGTGCGCGTCACCACGAACCTGCTGCTGTTGGTGGGCGAAGAGGGGTACGAGGTCAACGGAGGCATGGCCTTGTTGGCCGACGTCGAGCCCCTGTTCTCGTTCGATTTCTCCGTGCCCACGGGTTGGCAGATCGACGCCGTGACGGGCGAGAACGGCGCGGCGCTGGTGTTCGATCGTTTTGGCGCCGCCGGCGAGGCGGCCCGCATTCATGTGCGGCTGCCCGCGGCGGTGCGGCCGGGTGCGACCTCTACGGTCCATTTCACAGCGCGTCAGACGCCCGCCGGCTGGCTTGGCCCATGGCCGCGATTCGCCACCACGTTCCCCGTGTTCGCCGTGGCCGGCGCGGCGCGCGACGTGGGCGCCGTCGCCGTTGTCGCGCGCGGCGACCTGACGGTTCGCCCCGACACGCTGGAAGGGCTGACGCCGCTGGCGGAACAGGAGAAAGCCAAGTACGGACTGGCTGGCGTGGCGACCCACCTGGCTTACCACTACGATAGCCAGCCTTACCGGGCGACCCTGACCGTCGAACGCACGCCGGCCCGCTTGACGGCGCAGACGTATTCGTTCGTGCGCGTGGAACCCGCGGCGCTGGCGGCCCACTACGAGGTCGTGTACGAGATTACCGGCGCCGGCGCGCGCTCGCTGTCGCTGTCGTTGCCGGCCTCGACCCCCGCGGCGCTCTCGATCACGGCGTTGGAGGGCGTGGGGATCAAGGAGTTCGTCTCGCAAACCGACGCCGGCGCGCGGCGCTGGACGGTCGAGTTGACCGACTCGCACCGTGGGACCGTGAAGCTGGCGGTCGATTTCCAGCAGCCGTTGGCCGGCGACGAGCAGGCCGAATTGAGTTTGCCGGTGGTCAAGGCCGAAGAGGTCGCCTACCAGTCGGGCACGGTGGCGGTCGAGGGGAGCGCCGACCTGGACGTCGAGGTGCTCACCAGTCCGCGCAAGGTCGATGTGGGCGAACTGGTCGACGCCCAGTACCAGCCGGGCAAACGGCTGTTGGGCGCGTATGGCTTCGTCGGCGACCCGGCCGCGGTCACGATCCGCGTGGGACGCCCCTCGCAATATCTTTCGCAGCCGGTGATCGTCGAGCGCGCGGAGTTGGCCACGATGCTGTCCGCCCAGGGCCTAAGTGAAACGGCCGCCCGGTATCGACTGCGCAGCAAGGCCCAGTACCTTGAGGTCGTGTTGCCGGCCGGCTCGAAACTCTGGTCCACGGCGGTCGACGGCAAGCCGACCAAGCCGCGGCGCCGGGGCGAGAGCCTGCTGGTGGGCTTGCCCGCCGGCGGCGAAGATGCGGTGCGCGATCTGCAAATCGTTTACGAAACGCCCGTTTCGGCCATCGAACTGAGCGGCGTGGTCGATGTGCCGGCGCCGATTTTGATGTTGCGCGCCGATCGCGACATGCCGGCGAGTCCGGTGCCGGTGGCCGACCTGGTTTGGTATCTGCACCTGCCCACGGGCTACCGCGTGGTGCGCAGCGACGGCACGGTGATGTCGGAAGAAGTGCGGCCACCCGAACTCGGCGCGCTGACGGTCGCCCGCTGGTTGTGGAAAGCGACCGGGGGCGTTGGGCACGGCGGGTTGTTTCTGTCGATCGAGGCGCCGCGGGAAGCGGCGAGGCGGCCGCGCCACGCAGGCAACAAGCCGAGTCAGTTCGATCGTGGAGATTTCTCCGCTTCGGCCTCCCGAGCGCCCGAAAGCGCCATGCGCATCGAAAAGAAGGCCACCCAAAAGAGAAAGGATGCTTTGGATGACCCGGGCGGCCCTGGCGCCGCCAATGAGGCGCATGAGCCAAATATCGGGCCGCTCGACGATATGCCGCATATGCTGGGGATGCCGGCGTCGGACATGGACGATCAATCCGCGGCGATGCCTCAAGACCAAGCAGAGTCGCCCCGCGCCGAACCCATGGAAAACGCGGCGGTGGAAACTCCGGCTTCGCCGGAAGTGAAAGGCCGATGGGCGCTCGAAGGCGTACGCAGCCTGAAGATCGACCTGGAGTCGTTGACCGAGCCGGTCAAGTTCGAAAGCCTGGGGGAAGGGCCACGGCTGAACGTCAGCCTGATGCGGCGGCGCGTCGGCGCGATCGGATGGGCCATCGCTTGGGCGGTCGTGCTGGGCGGTTTGTACCTGACCCAGCGCGGCGTCCGTACCAAAACGCGCTACCTGGTTGTCGTTGCCGTCACGGCCACGTTGATATCGCTGTTCAGCCCGTCGGTCGAAGCGGCCCTGTTCGCCAACCAGGCGTTTTACGCGGCTTGCGTGCTGGCGGCGTGGTTCCTGTTGGCGGCTTTCGTCCGTTGGCTCGGCGTGCCGTGGCGGGCGACGTCGTCGCGGGCGTCGGCCCTGATGCTGTTGGCGCTTTTACGGGCATCCTTCGCGTCATCGCTCGCGCCCTTGTCGGCCCAGGAGGCCAATCCGGCCAACGGACCCGTCGTGGTCCAGATCGAGGCGCCGGGACCGCCCGTGGTGGTTCCCCCCGATGCGATCTTGGTTCCCTACGATCCCGACCAGGACGGAGCCCTGGACGCGATCGACCAGATCCTGGTTCCCTACGACGAGTACCGCGAGTTGTGGGAGCAGGCGCACCCCGATCAGAAACTCACGACGAAGCCGCCCCCCGCGCCTTATGCCCCGGCCGGGGCGACGTTCGATGCGACGCTGGCCGGCGACGAATTCTTGACGATCGAAGGCCGGCTCGACCTCGAGGTCTTTATCGACGGGCACGTTTCCATTCCGCTGGTCATCGAGGGCGGGGTGCTGGCGAAGGCCGAGTTGGACGGCAAGCCGGCCTGGCTGCGCGCCGTGCGCGTCGATCCGCGTCAGGCGGCGCCGGCGCAAGCGGACCAGGCCGCGGCGGCGCCGTTGGCCGCCGCCCTGATCACGCTCGATGTTCAGGGCCAAGGGCGGCACCGGCTCGATTTGACGCTGCGACTGCGGCTCGAGCGGCGCGGTGGTTGGCGCGTGGTGGCCGGGCGTTTGCCCGCCGCGCCGGCCACGTCGCTGGTGCTGCGTGTACCCCAGGCACACAGTGAGGTCCGCCTGGGCGGCGTCGTTGACCGGCCCGCTTACGAAACTCAAGCCGACGACGAAACGATCCGCACGGCGCTGGGGTTGGACGGCGCGGTGGAAATCCAGTGGCGTCCCAAGGTCGATCAGGGCCAGGTCGATCGCGATCTGACGGCCCGCTCCGAGGCCGTGTTGGACGTGCGGGAAGACGGCTTGCGGTTGGTCTGGCGGATGACGCTGGAATTTCCCCGCTCGACGCGCGAAGCCTTCTCGCTGCGGATTCCACCCGATTACCTGGTCGAGCGAGTCGACGGAAACAACGTCCGCGGCTGGGAGGTCAAGCCGGCTGAAGGCGAGCAGACGCTTGATATCGGCTTGTTGAACACGGCGCGTGACGCGGAGTCGGTAACAGTGATTCTGGGCCGCCACGGCGCGGTGGGACAGGGTGAGTTGGCGGCCTTCGCGGCGCCCTTCGTGGCCGCCGACGGGGCCGCCTTGCACACGGGCGTGCTGGCCATCCGCCGCAGTCCGGGGCTTGACGTGCGCGCCGCCGACGCGGGCGGGCTCAAACGGATCGACTTCCCTCCCCATGCGACGGGCCTGGTCGAGCCGGGGAGCCTGGTCGAGCCGGGGAGTCTGGTCGAGCCGGGGAGCCTGGTCGAGCGGGGCGCGGAGGAAAGTCCGCTGGGCATCGTCCCTTTCCAGGCTTACCAGTTCGCCGGCACTCCCTTCAGCCTGCAACTCACGGCCGCGCCCTTGACGGCGCGCAGCGTGGCCACGGTCGAAACGGTGCTCAAGATCGCCGCCCGAACGCGCACGCTCGAAACCCGCGTTCATCTCGACGTGCGAGGACGGCCCATCCACCAGGTGCGGCTGGCCGTGCCGGCCGATTGGCAACTCGATCGGGTCTCGGCCCCCGGCCAGTTCGAGTGGACTCGCACGCGCGACGACGACCGCGCGATCATCACCGTGCGGCTGGCCGCGGGCCGGCTTGGAACGACGTCGCTCGTGCTCGCCGGCGCGCTCGGCGAACCGGCGTCGGTCGAGCGCTTGGCTCTTCCGAACGTGGCGGTGCTCGACGTCGAGCGGCAACAGGGCGACATCGCCGTGCAGGTCGATCCGGCCTTCGACGTCGAGGCGGCCGACCTGGCCCACTGCGCCAGCGTGCTGGTCAGCACCGCCTACAGCTGGTTGAAGCCCGAACAGCGCGAGGCGACACGCCAGGTGTTGCACTACGAAACGGCCGATTACCGCGGCGAATTGCGGCTGCGCGCGCGGCGGGCGCTGGTGGCCTGCGAGACGATCAGCAACGTGCGGGTGACCGGCGTGGCCGTCGAGCGGACGATCCTGCTCGACTTCACCATCCGCGAGGCGGGCGTCCATGAAATCTCGTTCTTGTTGCCGGCCGAACTGAGCGATGCGCGGATCAGCGTGCCCATGTTGCGGCGGAAAACGATCGAGACGGTGGCCGACGACGCGGCCGGCCACGCGCGCGTGAAACTGGAATTGCAAGACGACGTGATGGGCCAGTTGCGCGTGCTGGTCGAGCACGACCAAGCCCTGACCCTCGGCGAGTACGGGGCGCCCCTGCCGGTGATCGAAACGGGCCGCACGGAGCGACGTTACGTGGCGCTCGAAAACGCCGGCCGCGACGAAGTGGTGATCGTCAAGCGGGAGGGACTGGAAGCCCTGGGCCGGCGGCAGGCGGCGTTTCGAAAAGTGGCCGGCGTGCTGGGCGGCCGCTTGACGCAGGTGTACCTGGTCAATGCCGGGGCGGCGGCGCCGCGACTGACCTTTCGGACGCGGGACCGCGAGAGGGTCGAAACGGCCGGGGCGCGCATCGGGCTGGCCGAAACGCGGCTCGTGCTCGATGCCCAGGGAACCTACCGCGCGGCGCAGCTCTACCGGCTCGACAACGCCACCGAGCAGTACCTGGAGCTGGAATTACCCGCGGGCGCCGCGCTGTGGACCGCGTTGGTGGCCGGCGAGCCGGTCAAGCCCGCCGTGGTGGCCGGCGCCGCGCCGCGAGTTCGCATCCCGTTGATCAAGACGGCCGCCGGCGACCTCGACTACGAGGTGGCGGTCAAATATGGCGGCACGCTCGCGGCGCTGGGCAAATTGACTCAGGTCCGCTTTCCGCTGATCCGAACCGTGAACGTCCACGTCGAGCAAAGCCAGGTGCGTTTGTACCTGCCGGAAACGCACGACTGGTTCGATTTCGGCGGCTCGCTGGGTAAGGTCGCCGACGAGGCCGACCTGGCGGCGGGCTTCTTGAGCTACTCCTCGAAGTTGTGCGAGCGGTTGTCGATCGTCATGAGCTCCGGCGGTTCGTATGCCCGCGCCCGTGCGACGAACAACATAAAGCAACTCGGAATAAGTCTTCATGAGTACGCCGACGAGTTCCAGCAGTTTCCTCAAGCTGCGTCGCGGGAAAACGAAACCTACAGGCAAGAAGCGGCCAAGGCCGCACGAGTGCTGCGAGAGGCCGAAAAGCAGGCGCTGTCGCAAGGCGCCGAGGAGGTCGTCGAGGAACAGGCCGACAACCGCGATAACCTGAACGGTCTCTTCCTGAGCCAGGATACGAAGCTCTCGAAAAACGTGCTCAACGAACTGGGAGCGAATTTCGACGCGACGACGCAACCCCAGCGGCAGCCCCAAGCGGACCAAGGGGGCAAGGGACAGGAGTTCAATAACCAGTGGTTCCTCAAAAACAACCTGAATCGGCAGGACGATAAAACGTCGCCGCCGCCAGGCCAGATTCGCCAAGGTCGCCGCATCGCGGGAGTCGGCGCTCCGTCCAAGGATGCGTCCCCATCGCAGTCGAACCGGCAGTCGGATCGACAGTCGGCCGGGCAGCCGGCGGCCCCGGAAGTCGCCCAAGGCAAGGCCAAAGCCGAGTTGCGATCGCAGGCGAAGAATACCAAGAAAAAAGCGGCTCAGCCGAAGGACGCCGAGTCGGGCCGCGTATCGCGTTACCAGCGGAAGCTCGCCAAGCAAAGCGAACAGCAACAAGGCGCGTCCAGCGCAGGAGGGCAAGCCGGGGAGCAAGCCGGGAAGCCACAATCGCCGCTTCCGCCCGACCAGAACGCTCCGGCTGGCACGATGGACTTCGCCTTGCGGAACACGCCGCTTGACGACGATGCTGCGAACGGCCACGCTGCCGCGAACTTCGCACCCCAGGTGGCCGGCCTGGCCAGTCTCGATTTCACCTTGCCCGAGCGCGGGCGAGTGTACCGTTTTGCCACGCCGCGCGGCGAAATCGAGATTACCGCCCGCGCCGTCGCCGGCGAGCTGGTCGAGCGGCTGCGGCAATTGGCCCTCTCGTTGCTCGCGGTCGTGGTGCTGCTCTTGGCGTACCGGATTCCGCGGCGCGGTTGGTTTGCCACGGGCCTCGGCAGCACGCTGGCGATGCTTGGCGGGCTTATCAGCCTTTGCGCCGGCGTGTTGCCCGGCATCGGCCTGATAGCCCTTGTCGGCGGCACGCTATGCAAGACGCGGCGCTGGATGGGCAAGGCGAGCGGGGGGCGTTAGCCCCCTGTTTTCTTGCGAGCGCGGGTGTTCCTGACACATCTTCGGCCGCTTTCGCGGCCTGCTCAGAGTCCTGGGGTTATCGGAGATCGTTTTTTTTTCGCTTCGCTGCCGTTTTCTGTTTTGCACGCCCGTTGCTGCGCAACGTGCGTGCTTTTTGCGTGAAAATGATCCTTCCTCTTTCGTGGGCTGCCACGCTCCGCGTGGGAACGAGTAAATTTAGTTGACAAGGGGGTCTCGGAACCGCTAGATTAACAGGTATAGAGAGCACCGTCCGTCAACCCGCGCGCCTTCCCGTTCTCGACTTGTTCCTGGTCAGCGGCGGCGGATGGAATGGATCGCAAGATCCGACCGATCCCGAAATCGGAAAGTTTCGAGATCGGACCCTAGAACAGAGTTTGAGGTATCCGCCGATGGCGAGAAGCGACGCCGTTTGGGGCATCGATATTGGTCAGTGCGCGCTCAAAGCGCTGCAATGCCGGCCACACGAGGACGCAAGCCGCGTGGTGGCGGCCGCGTTCGACTACATCGAGTATCCTAAGATCCTGAGCCAGCCCGACGCCGATCCGGCCGAACTGGTGGGCGAGGCGCTCAAGCAGTTCCTCTCGCGCAACACCGTGCGCGGCGACCGGGTGGTGATTTCCGTCTCGGGGCAAAGCGGACTGGCCCGGTTCATCAAGCTGCCGCCCGTCGAAGCGAAGAAAATTCCCGACATCGTCAAGTACGAGGCCAAGCAGCAAATTCCCTTCGCGTTGGACGACGTCGTGTGGGACTTCCAGCGGATGGCCGGCGGCAGTGAAATCGAAGGTTTCGCCATGGAAACCGAGGTCGGCCTGTTCGCCATGAAACGCGACCAGGTCTTCCGCGCCTTGAAGCCGTTCAGCGACGCGGGGATCGAAGTCGACGTGATCCAGCTCACGCCCTTGGCGCTGTACAACTTCGTGGCCTTCGACCAAATGACGCACCTGCCGCCGCCGGAAGAGTACGACCCGGAAAGTCCGCCGGAATCGGTGGTGCTGGTTTCGCTGGGCACCGACACGACCGACCTGGTGGTGACCAATGGCTTCCGCGTCTGGCAGCGGAGCATTCCCATCGGTGGCAACCATTTCACCAAGGCGCTGACCAAGGAACTGAAGCTGACCTTCGCCTCGGCCGAACACATGAAGCGCAACGCCGCGCAGGCCGAGGATCCGAAGGCCCTGTTCCAGGCGATGCGGCCCGTGTTCAACGACCTCTTGACCGAGGTGCAGCGATCGATCGGCTATTTCACGAACATCGATCGCCGTGCGAAAATCGGGCGCGCGTTGGCGCTGGGCAACGCGATGAAATTGCCGGGGCTGCAGCGCTACCTGGCCCAGAACCTGGGTTTCGACCTGGCGCGGATCGAATCGTTCCGGGGTTTGAGCGGCACGGCGGTGGTCGACGCGCCCGCCTTCAAGGAAAACATGCTGGCGTTCGGCGTCTGCTATGGTCTCGCCCTGCAGGGCCTGCGCGACACGAAGATCAAGACGAACCTGCTGCCGCGCGAGATCGCGCAGGACCGCATGATCCGTGCCAAGAAGCCTTGGGCGGTAGGCGCGGCCGCGTCGCTGCTGTTGGGGTTCAGCGTGAGTTTCTTCAGCTACTGGCGCGCGGCCAACTCGGTGGCCATGGAGGGCTACTTCAAGCCGGCGGTCGAACAGGCCAAGACGGTGGCTTCCACGGCCGCCGCTTACAAGGCCGATTTCGACAAAGCGACGGGAAACTACAAAAAGACGGTCGAGATCGGCGACGGCTTCATTCAGAACACCGCCGGCCGCGACATGTGGTTGAAGGTCTTCAAGGCAATCAATCTTTGCCTGCCCAGCGACGAAGGGGAACGTCCCCCGGTGATCACCAAACGCAACGAACTTTATATCGAATCGTTCGAGTGCGTCTATACGGCCGACCTCAGCACATGGTACGCCGGACTCAACCCGAATGATAAGAAGGAGGCCGAGGCCACCAGCCCGGCTCCGCCACCCGCCGCTGGGGTTCAGCCTGCCGCTGGGGTTCAGCCTGCCGCTGGGGTTCAGCCTGCCGCTGGGGTCCAGCCTGCCGCTGGGGTTCAGCCTGCCGCTGGGGTTCAGCCTGCCGCTGGGGTCCAGCCCAATGCTGCAAGCGAGGGCGCTGCTCCGGCCCCCGCTCAGGGCGAGGCGGCCGCGCCCTCAGGGCCCGGCTGGGTGTTCCAGCTCAAGGGGTATCACTATCACAACGATCCCAAAGATACGAACCAAGGCTATGTCTTCGTCCGCGACACTTTTCTCAAGAAACTGCGGCAGGACGAGGTTCCGTTGCCGCCTCACGAGCAGCCTCCGGGCGGCCCCGTCACGTTCCCGGTGAAAAAATTGGGGATCGGTTTTCCGGTATTGATCAGGCCCGAAAACATCAATTTCAAAAACAAGCTGAAGGTCGACGATCTGGATGCCGAGGACGAGAACGCCGCGCCCGGCCGCAAACGCGGGGCGGAGGCGGTCGGCTTCAAGTTGATCGACGCTCCCCTCTTCGTTTTTGTCATTCAGTTCTGCTGGCAAGCACCGGCGCCCGACAGCCCGGCCCTGGCCGCCGCGAACCTCTCGCGCGGCATTCCCAGCGACGATGATCCGAACGCGGCGGAAGAGGCCGACGAAACCACCGCCACGACGATCGAACGACCCGCGGCGGGCGGGCCCACCGACGATGTGGAGGATGAAGACGCCGACGAGCCGGCCCCGCCCGTCGGCGAAGCCATGGACGATCCGGCCGCGGATGAAGCCGCCGAGGATGCTGACAATAATCCGGATGGATAACAGGAACATTTTGCCACGAGAAAGCGGTGGCTGGTGGCTGGCTTCGCAAGAAGTCAGGCCGTGGACGCGAGTTACGCCAGAATTCTTGCGAATTCTGCTACAGCACAACCTCTGACCTCTGGCACAGTGTAAGCGATGCCCCGGCAAGATAGCGACCGGGGCATCGCTTACGCTCTGCCCCAGCCACCACTAACCACCACTCACCACTTGAGTTGAAACATGGACCAGATGAAAGTTTTTTTGGCGCTGCTCAAGAAGCACCACTTCTGGGTGCTCAGCATGGTGGTGGTTATCGCCAGCTTGGTTTCCTGGTCGGTTTCATCCGGAAAATTGGTCGAGAAATTCAGCACCAACAAGGGTCAGATCGATTCCGCCGCGAATGGCTTGAAGAGCGTTCTCGGTGGCGAATACACCCCTAATCCGCGTTTCGTCTCCGCGGTCGAAGTGGAACACGAGGGGCTCAAGAGCAATGTTTTTACCGCCTGGCGGGAGCTCTACGAGAAACAGGTTTCAAAGTTCGTTTGGCCTGCGGACATGCCCGACTTGGCCAATTACCCGCCTGAAGATGAAATCCCTCGCGAGCGGCGCGCCTACTACAACGAGACCGTCGTGCGCGAGGAATGGGAAGCGCTGTTGGACGAGGTTCCGGTTCGGCGGGTCGAAGAGGACGAAGAGAAGGAAGGAGAAGAGGAGGGGGAAGTCAATTCGCCTCGAACCGTGGGGATCGTCGAGTGGAGCGAGTCGCAACGAAGATCGATCATCGACCGCTACTATACCAAGGGGATACCCTCCAGCCTGAGCGTCCGTTTAGCGCAGGAAGATCTTTGGGTTTTCAAGACGCTGGTCGACCTGGTGAACGAAATGAACCAGGTGGCCATCGCCCAGATGAAACTGGGCACGCACGATCCCCTGTTGGCCACGATCAAGCGAATCGACACCCTTGATTTGGCGCAGTGGGCCATCATCGCGGCTCAGAGCGATCCGACGTCGCTCGTGGCTTCATCGGGCCAAGAAGGTGGTTCGGGTGGCGGAATGCAGAGCGGAGGAGCGGGCGGAATGCAGAGCGGAGGGGCGGGCGGAATGCAGAGCGGAGGGGCGGGCGGAATGCAGAGCGGAGGAGCGGGCGGAATGCAGAGCGGAGGGGCGGGCGGAATGCAGAGCGGAGGGGCGGGCGGAATGCAGAGCGGAGGGGCGGGCGGAATGCAGAGCGGAGGGGCGGGCGGAATGCAGAGCGGAGGGGCGGGCGGAATGCAGAGCGGAGGGGCGGCGGG
>DATKSN010000286.1:0-38029 GCA_035531595.1 Pirellulales bacterium
CCCGCGCCGCGCCCTGAATCGCGGCGGGCCGTGGACGGGGAGCGCCTCGGACCTGCTTTACGCGGTTGAGACGATCGTTGGACGTAGCGGCGCGAGGCACGGAGGATGGCCGCGTGACATCACGCGCTTCGGAGGGTGCATCAGGCGTCTCGCCCCGAAACTGCGATCGATTGGCGTCTCAATCCTTTTCGACAGGGAGCCGAATTCGCGCCGAAGACGGATAACGCTATCGGTGTCCGACGCCGTTCTCGCCGCGGCGCAGGGCGTTGGGCGCGCAGACGCCGTCGCCGGATACTTGACGATTTCGTCATTGAACCGCGCGTTGGAGCGCGAACGCGCCGCGGCGGGCCGGCCGCCGCACGAAGACTAATCGCCCTCCGAGCGTCGATGCTGCGCGAAAAAAAACGATTCCGAAACCCCTCCCAAAGAGATCCAAAGAAGCGTGGGGTAAGGCGAAGGGTGGCGCGGCAATTGGGTGCCGCTTTCGCGGCTCGCTCAGACGTCATGGGGTATTCGGAAGTCGTTTTTTTTCGCTTCGCCGCCGTTTTGTTTTTTGCCCGTTCGTTGCTGCGCAACGAGCGTGCTTTTTTCGCGAAAATGATCCCTTCCGATTCGTGGGCCGCCCTGGAACCCCGCGAGCTTGCGCTGCGGGGTGGTGTGACGGCGGACTGCGATCGATTCCCCTGGACCATGAATCATCCGGGTTAACGTACATCCGGCGGCAGTTTTCTGACTGTCCCTGTAACCCGTAACCTTTCCGCTAGGGTATAATGCCAGTGGGGCAAGACGCATTCGAGGCAAGTCGGCCGAACGATGGCGAAGCGGCGAAACATCGACCAGATCCTGCAAGACTGGGATTACCAGCCGGGCGAGGTGGGCGCGCGGGTCGTGCGCGGGCAGGATGGACGTGAAGTGTTGCAGATGCGGGTCGATTTGGGTCTGCTGCAGCTCGAAGTCACCGGCCGGCCCGACGGCGCCCGCCCGAACGGGGCCGAAACCTATTTCGATTACCTGCTGGCGCTGACGGTTCGCGACGGGGGTGAGTTCGTGCTGACCGATGAGCAGTGCGCCGAGGTCGATCGCGAGTTCGTGCAGTTCTACCAACGGCGGATTTGCTGGCTGGCGTTGCGCGAGTTCCGCCGCGCCGTGCGCGACGCCGACCATAGCCTGGCCTTCATGGACTTCGTCAAGAATTGCTCGCCCGACGAGCAGTGGACCATGTCGCACGAGCAGTACCGCCCGTTCATTCTTTTTCACCGCACCCAGGCCGCGGCGCTGGCCGGGCTCGAAGACCACGGCCCCGAAGCCGCCATCGAGCAGATCAACCTGGGACTCAACCGGATCAGGGAGTTCTTCGCCGAATACGAGGCCGAGGAGCAATTCGAGGAAGACGAGTTGGTGACTCGGCTCGACCAGTTGCGCGAATCGCTGCGCGACCACTACCACGTCGGCCGCACCTTGGGCGAGCAACTCGCCGACGCGGTGGCCAGCGAGCAGTACGAGTTGGCCGCCAGGCTCCGCGACGAAATCGCGCGGCGCGGGATCGGCAAGATCTGAAGGCCCTGGAAAGACCTAAAGCACCCTCATGCCGCAGCACTTCGATGCCTTGGTGGTTGGCGGTGGTCCTGGCGGCGCTACGGCCGCACTCGCGTTGGCCGGGGCCGGCTGGTCGGTGGCTCTGGTCGAATGCCGCGCGTTTCCGCGCCGCAAAGTTTGCGGCGAGTACCTTTCGCTGACGAACTGGCCGCTGTTCGAGCGCTTGGGGCTGGCCGACGCGTTCAGCCGTCTGGCTGGTCCCGAGATTTCGCAAGTCGCCCTGATGTCGGGTGCGACGACGCTGGTTTCGGAACTGCCACGGGCCGGCGCGAACGGCGCGGCCTGGGGGCGGGCACTTTCCCGTGAGCGACTCGACACGCTGCTCGTCGACGCGGCCCGCCGCGCGGGAGTCGACGTGCGCCAGCCCGCCAGAGTCGTGGCATGGGAACGGACCCGCGGCGGTCATGCGTGCCAGGTGCTCGCCGACGAGCAGGGCGATGTTCGCGAACTGCACGCCACCATCGTGGTCGCCGCCCACGGCTCGTGGGAGACGGGGCCGCTGGCGACGCAACCGACGCGAATGCCGCCGCGCGACGCCGATCTGCTGGGCTTCAAAGCCCATTTCCATCACAGCCGATTGGCCGAGGGGCTTATGCCCTTGCTCAGTTTCGCCGACGGCTACGGCGGCATGGTCCACTGCGAGGGCGGACGCGTGAGCTTTTCGTGCTGCCTCCGCCGCGACCGGCTCGAATCGCTGCGCCGGCAACCCGGTGAGAGCGCCGGGGACGCCGTGTTCGAGTACGTGCTTTCCGCTTGTCCGGCGGTGCGCGAAGTCGTCGACGCCTCGCGGCGCGACGGACCTTGGCTGGCCGCCGGCCCCATTCGGCCCGGAATTCGGCGTCGCTACCACGATGGGGTGTTCGTGGTCGGCAACGCGGCCGGCGAGGCGCATCCCGTGGTGGCCGAGGGCATCAGCATGGCGATGCAGTCGGCCTGGCTGCTCGGCCGGCGGCTCGCGGCCGACGGCCGAGTGCGCTCGCGCCGCTCGCGCGATGAAGCGATGGTGGACAGCGCGGGGCGCGACTATGCCGCCTTGTGGCGGCATACGTTTGCCGGCCGAATTCGCGCCGCCGCCGCCGTGGCGCACTGGGCCATGCGCCCCGCCGCCGTGCGTGCCGTGTTGCCGATCATCAGGCGCTGTCCAGCGCTCTTGACCTGGGGCGCCCGTCTCAGCGGCAAAAGCCGGCTCCTGGTTGACTCGTGATGACACTCCAATGTTTTTTTCCAACCAACCTTTTTCCGTGAAGCTGGTGCGGCGTCGTCGGGCAGGACACGGAACGCCACGGAGGGCGTTCCCTACAGAGGCGGGACTACGAACCACATCCGAGCCCCCCAAGAAGGCCGTTTTTTGTCCGTTTTGGAGTTCAACCAAGTCATGAGCCTGACCATCCTCGGCATGGGCACCGCGGTTCCGCCGCACGGCATGAGCCAGACCGAAGCGGTCGAGTTGGGCCGGCTCGTCTGCTGCCAGACCGACGAACAGGCATCGCTGTTGCGCGTGCTGTTCCGCCGGTCGGGCGTGCGAAACCGCAATACGGTCGTGCCGCACCGCACGGCGCTCGACTGGGTTTCTCCGGCGAGCAACGCCTCCCGCGGCGTCGACGTCGTCGATCGCCGGGGTCCGACCACCTTCGAAAGGATGCGGCTCTACGAAGAACACGCGCCTCGACTGGCCTTGGACGCGGCGCAGGCGGCGCTGCGTGCCGCCGCCGTCGAGCCGGCCGCCATTTCGCACCTGGTGACGGTTTCATGCACGGGGTTTTCCGCTCCGGGCGTCGATCTGGCTTTGATCCGGAATCTGGGACTCGCCGCGACCGTCGAGCGGGTCCAGGTGGGCTTCATGGGCTGCCACGGCGCGATCAACGGCTTGCGGGTTGCCCGCGGCCTGGCGGCGGTCGACCCCGCGGCGCGCGTGCTGCTGGTGGCGGTCGAGTTGTGCTCACTACACTATTGCGTTCACTGGGATCCGGCACGAATGGTCGGCAACGCGGTGTTTGCCGACGGCGCGGCGGCCCTGGTCGCCGCCCATGATGCATCGGTCGCCGACGCCTGGCGCGTGCTGGCGACCGGTTCGTGCCTGTTGCCCGACTCCGCCGACGCCATGACGTGGAGAATTGGCGATCACGGGTTCGAGATGCAGTTGTCGCCGCGCGTGCCGGAACTGATCGGTGAATACCTGCGCCCTTGGTTGACGGGCTGGCTCGATCGGCACGGTGTCGCCCTGGAAGGCGTCGGTTCATGGGCGGTACACCCGGGTGGGCCACGGATCGTGAGCGCCGTTGAAGAAGCCTTGGGGCTTCCCGCCGGCGCCACGGCCGTCTCGCGCGAGGTGTTGGCCGAGCACGGCAACATGTCGTCGCCGACCGCGCTGTTCATCATCGATCGGCTGCGAAGCCGGCACGCGCCGCGGCCATGCGTCGCGCTGGGCTTCGGCCCCGGACTCATGGCGGAGGCGGCCTTATTGGGGTAACCTGGAATTGCCATATCATGCTCGGAGAATCGGCCATGCCGCTGCTCGATCACTTCCATCCGCCATTGCGGGGCCCGCGCCGCTGGGAGGGATTTCATCATTCCTGGGCGTCCAACATGGCGCAATACCTGAATCGGGAGATCCTGCCGGCCGATTATTTCGCTGAATCGGAAATCAGCCTGGGTCCGAATCTGGAGATTGACGTCGCCAGTTTCGAGTTGAAAAACGATCCGGCGGCCGGGCCAGGTGGGAGCCCAACGGCCGTTTGGGCGCCGCCGGCGCCGCTGCTTTCGTTTCCCATCGATTTTTCCCGCTTGGACGTTTGCGAAGTCCGCGTTTACGAGGAGCTGGGGGGATCGCAACTCCGCGCGGCGATCGAGCTCGTCAGCCCCGCCAACAAGGACCGTCCTGGGAGCCGGCGGACGTTTGCCGCCAAGTGCGCCGGCTACTTGCGACAGGCGGTTTCGGTCGTGATTATCGACGTGGTCACCGAACGCAACGCGAACCTGCACGCCGATCTCTTGGATGTTCTCGAAGTGGCCCAGGCCGCCTGGGAATCACCGACCCGTCTTTGCGCCATTTCCTACCGGCCCATCCCCATGCAAGGAGAGGCGAAAGTCGAAGCCTGGCCCGAAACGCTTTCCCTCGGGGCTGCCTTGCCGGTCGTCCCTTTGTGGTTGGGCCCGGATTTGGCATTCCCGTTGAATCTTGACGAATCGTACGAGACGACATGCGCGGGGTTGCGTATTGATGTCCACTCCAGACGCACATAGTGAGGGGCGGGAAGAGCCCACCGCGCGGAACGCCACGGAGGGCGTTCCCTACGGAACCCCATGCGACGATCCAAGCGAACGCCTTGCGGTGGCGTCAAGGCGCACGCGCCGCCATACGGCCCAACCCAAGAGGCTGAGGCTCACCAGCACCCAGACGGCGCCGATCGGCCGCGCCAACCAGCCGGCGTGCCAGTGACCGGCCAGAAGCCCCGCGTCGGTCTGGGCGACTTGTGATCCGAGCAGATCGCCGGTGACGTCGTGGACCGAGTAGAGGCAGAGCACGATCCCCAGCAGGTTGAAGGCGGCGTCGCAGAGCCAATCGGCGGCGAACGACAGTGCGACGAGCACCAGTCCCGTCCCAACGCCGACCCAGAAATCGAGCGCGCGCCAATCGCCGTAGAAGGCGTACAACGACGTGTAGGCCGCGCCCAGCACGAGCATGAAGCCGCGCTGCGTCGCCGGGCGGCGAATCAAGATGGCCAGCGCGCCCAGCAGGGCCGTGCCCAGATACCCGGCCGGATAGATGGCCCAGGCCCATCCGCCGCGGCTGAGCGTATGGCCGCTTTCATCCCACCGCGTCTTGATCTCCAGCACTTCTCCACCGGTGGCTAAAGTCGCCAGCGCATGGCACATTTCGTGGAGCATCACCGTGAGCACTTTGAGCGGATAGACCACGGGCGTGTCCCAAAGCGCCACCACCGCCACGCCGACGGCCAAGGGCACCCAGAGGGTGCTGCGCGTTTGGGGCCTGGTTCGCACGTTGAGGAGAGCGGTCATGTGGCGATATCCTCCTCGTCCGCCATGCGGGCCGGATCGGCCCCCGAATGTGACATCCGGTAGCGCGACGCCGAAACGGACCACTAAGCCCCGGTCGCTTTCTAGCCGGGGCATTGCTTAGGCTCTGCCACCAGCCACCGCTTTCTCGTGGCAAAATGTGTCATTGTCGGCCGCCGCGGCTTGTCGCACGGCTTCGGCGGCGCCGAATGCCGCGCTATGCCGCCGCACCATGACACAACTCGCCTGACCTTGCGGCGTCACACTGAGGTTCAAGAAACTGTCGCCGGACGGCACGTCGGCTTTCGTTACGGCGACGATGGGGCATTCTGGGTCGGGCGTCTCGTAGTTCAGAATGGGGAAAAGGCTTCCATGTTGCAATGCCAGGGTGCTGGCGACCAATTCCACCAAGCCGCCGCCGGCTCCCAGGTTGCCGAAGTAACTTTTCGCGGCCGTCACCGGCAGCGAATCGGCCCGCGCGCCGAAGACCTCGCGGATGGCGCGGGCTTCTTCGGCGTCGCTACGGCGCGTGGCCAGGCCATGCGCATGCAGATGCCCGACGTCGCCCGGCGTGGCGCCGGCGTCGCGCAGCGCCGCGCGCATGGCGTTGGCCAACGCGGCGTCGCGCCGGGGCGCAAGGTCGCGGTCGGCGACCGACGACGAACCGAAACCGACGACTTCGCCGCGGATCGTCGCCCCACGCGCCCTGGCCGAGGCGAGCTCTTCGAGCACGATCGCTCCAGCCCCCTCCCCTAGGACCATGCCGCCGCGGGCGAGATCGAAGGGCCGCGAAAGACACTGGGGCTCTCGCCCGTTGATGGCCAACTCCTCCTCGAACACCGCGTGGACGGCCTTCATCGGATGCACGCGCGTGCCCGTGGCGCCGGCGATCATCAGCTCGGCGTGGCCGCGCGCGATGACGCGGAACGCTTCGCCCACGGCCAGGTTGGCCGCCGCCTCGCGATGGGTGATCGAGTTGTTCGGGCCGCGCAGGTCGTTGTAGATCGCAATGTGGCTGGCCGGCATGTTCGGCAGGTACTTGAGCAGCCAGAGGGGGTTCATTTTGCCCATCCCCTCCGATGCCCAACGCGCGAATTCGAAACCATGCCCGTTGGTCAGGCAGGCGGCGACGCTGGAATTCAATTCCTCCGGCGCGGAGATCATGTAGTCGGCGCCGTAGACGACGCCGCAGCGTTCGGGATCGTGCTTGCCCAGCGCGAAGCCGGCGTCGGCCAGCGCGCATTGAGCGGCGGCGACTCCCATCTGCGCCTCGCGGCACATGACCTTGAGCCCCTTGCGAACCGACTTCTTCTGGTCGCCTTCCAAGGGACCAAAGTCGTCGATATGGCCGGTGAACTCGCGGGCCTCGGCGGCGATCGAGGTCGGCAAGGCGGTCAACGGAAGAGAGGTCATCAGGGCCACGCCGCTACGGCGAGCTTGCAACGCCTCCCAAAGAGCGTCAGGAGTGTTGCCCAGTGGACTGATGACGCCCCAACCCGTGATCACGACCCGGCGGCTCGCTGGCTGCGAAGAAGTCATAGACAACTCTGGCTTGCCCAAGTGCTCCGTCAAACTTCAACCCAATGTTCCTTGGAGTGTGCTCTCAATCAATAGCGGCCGTGGTACTTCTTCGCCTCGCGGGCGCTCGTTTGGGGCACCGGAGCGGCTTCGCCCGCCACCTTGCCTCGCCCCTCGATGAACACCAGCAAATCGGCCCGCGGCGGGGTGCCGAGCACGTTGAGACCGCCGAGCAATCCCGACGGCTTCTCGGGCACCGGAGTCGCCACCACCCCCAGCCCCACCAGCAACACCTGGTCGGCGGGCCAGCGGAACCGTTCGTGCAGACCGCTGTGCGTCATCTGCGGCACGTCGATCCTGGCCCGCTGCCGCGGCGCGGCGGGCGAGGGGACTTCGAGCATGACCGGCAGCAGTTTTTCGAGCTGGTTGATATCGCACTTGACCACCGCGTCGATCATGCGGCCATCGAGCGACATGAGCGGGTTCAATTCGAGCGAAAATCCCTCGTCGAACTGCCCGACATCCGGCTGGAAGGCGGGCCACAGCTCGGGCCGGCGCTGCATGTCGCGGATGTACGCGCGGCTGCGCGTCGCCGAGACGATGGTCGATTGGCCGTTGTTCACCAGCAAATGAGGCGAACTGTGCTCGCGGAAGTCGGATCGCTTGCGCAGGTTGTCCAACAGCATGGCCGCGTCTTCCTTGTGCATCAGCCATGCCTGGATGCCTTGGGTCTGTACCGGCACGGGGTGGAGCACCGACTGGGCCTTGGCCCGCCAGTTCGGGCTGCTCACCGTGATCACCCGCAGACCAAAGGCGTTCGACTCGGCCTCGCTGTCGACGAAGCGGTCGACGACCTCGGCGACGACAGCATGGACTTCGGGCGTGTGGTAGACGGTCAGTGTGTCGGGACTGGCGTTAAGACAGGCCACCGTCTCGGAGTGCCAGGCTTCGTAGCCGGTCTCGCGGAGGATCCAATCGACGATCGCCTGTTCGGGACGATTGGTCGAAGTCACCCGCCGTGTGTAGGGGCGAATGTCGTAAATCCGCAGCACCTGCCCGGCGTCGTTGGGCAGCGTGTCGGGGCCCTGGGTCACATGTGCGATTTGCCGCCGCGGGAGGGGGCCGGCGCTTTGCAACGGGGCATCGCCCTGTTCGGAGTCGTCCTCCGCGGCGGGAGCTTTGAGGCCCTTCTTGTTGATCGACGCGCGGGGCGCGACCCAGTTTCGGCCCTGTTTCGCCGGCTGGGAATCGTCGCCCTGGCCGGCGGTCGATTCCTCGGCCGCAACGTCGTCAACGGGTTCTTGCGCCGCCAGAGAAGCAGGGCGGCAGGCGGCCGCCAGCACGGCCAGTGGGACCGGTAAAAGCCAAAGCCAGGCGGCTATCCGCACCCCTGAATGACGCGCGAACATAAACTCAGCCTCCATGCCGAAGCCCCCAACGACGAGAGGCGGGGAGTATAGGGTACAGCCCGGCCGGGAGCAAGGCGGATCGGGGCTTGGCCAGTTCCCCAGTTCCACGCATGGTCACCATGTGCTCCTCCGGGGGGACGGCGCTTTCACACGCCCCTTGGTATGACTCGAAAAGGACCGATTGGCGGCGCATGGCCGGCGCCGCACCCGCGGGTTTCGCGATACGTGTCAACATCGCACGCGTCTGCTCTTAGTAAAGGGCGTTATGGGGACCGACGTTAGGCGGATCCCTGGACTTTCCCATTGTCCCGCGGGTGGCCGACGATGAGCGAGGCGTTGTGTCCGCCGAATCCAAAGCTGTTCGACATGATCGCAGTCAGTTTCCTTTCGCGGGCGTGGTTGGGCGTGTAGTCGAGATCGCACGCCGGATCGGGCTCGTCGTAGTTGATCGTGGGCGGAACGATGCCGTCGCGCAGCGCCAGCACCGAAAGGATGAGTTCCACCCCCCCACTGGCCCCCAACAGGTGGCCCAACTGGCTCTTGGTGCTGGAAATGCTGACCTTGGCGGCCTGGCTGCGAAAGACCGATTTGATGGCCATGGTTTCCGCTTGATCGCCCAAGGGAGTGCTGGTTCCGTGGGCATTGATGTAGCCGATCGACTCCATGTCCACCCGACCGTCCTGCAGGGCTCGTTCCATCGCCTTCGCGGCGCCGGTGCCGTGCTCGTCCGGCTGGGTAATGTGGCTTCCATCGGCGCTCGTGCCATATCCCAGCAGTTCGGCGTAGATGTGGGCGCCGCGTTGCTTGGCGTGTTCGAGTTCCTCGATCACCAAGAGCCCGGCCCCTTCGCTGAGCACGAAACCGTCTCGGCCGCGGTCGAACGGACGGCTGGCACGTTGCGGATCGTCGTTGCGTTCCGACAAGGCCCGCATCGACGCGAAGCCGCTGACTCCCATGGGGGTCAACGCGGCTTCGGTGCCTCCGGTAACCATCACGTCGGCGTCGTCATATTGGATGGCCTTGAAGGCGTCGCCGATCGCATTGGCGGCGCTGGCGCAGGCGGTGGCGACCGCGGCGCTCGGCCCGCGCAGACCGTACTGGATGGAAACGTGCCCGCAGGCCGCGTTCACCATCAACTTGGGAATGGTGAAGGCCGACACCTTGTCGGGACCCTTTTCCAGAAGCCGAGAGTGTTGGGTTTCGATTTCGTGCAACCCGCCGATCCCCGAACCCAGGATCACGCCGCAACGGAAGCGGTCTTCTTTCTCGAAATCCAGCCCCGAGTCGTGTACCGCGTCGATGCCGGCCACCAGCGCGAACTGGGTGAAGCGGTCGATCCGCCTGGCGTCCTTGAGAGTGATGTAACCGTCGGTCGACCAGTCACTGATTTCGCCGCCGAATTTGACTTTGTACTCGCTGATGTCGAAGGCCGTGATGCGACGGATGCCGCTTTCGCCGCGGCACACCCGCTGCCAAAGATCCTCGACTTGGCGACTAAGCGAAGTGACTGCGCCGAGCCCGGTTACGACAACACGTCGTTTCATCGCAAGCTCGTTAGAACTCGGTTCCGTTCGAGGTAATCAACCCGCCTGACTCTTTTCGATGTAGTCGATCGCCTGCCCGACCGTCTGGATTTTCTCCGCCGCGTCGTCAGGGATGTTGATGTCGAACTCTTCTTCGAGTTCCATCACCAATTCGACCGTATCAAGGGAATCGGCGCCGAGGTCGTTGACAAACGACGTCTCGGGCGTGACCTGGTCTTTGCTGACCCCCAACTGCTCGGCCACGATATCGATCACACGTTCTTTGACTGAGGCCACCGTACCGATCCTCCTACGCACCGAAAATCAGGGTGTTCGACTGAAACGAAAATAAGCTTCCCGCCGCCCATCCAACATAGCGTACCAGCGGGAGCAGGTAAATGCCATGAAAATGGCGGATTCCCGCAAGACAGGAAGGTATAGCGTGTTTTTCCCTCCTTGTCTATATCTACGCGGTCAATCCCCCGTCGACCGTCAAAACCTGCCCGGTGAGGTACGCCGTGCCGGGAGCGGCCAAAAACAGCACCGCCGCCGCGATTTCCTCCGGCCTGCCCAGGCGTTTGGCCGGAATCCGCGTTTTGACCTCGCCCAGGATGCTTTCGCCCAGAGCCGCGGTCATTTCGGTCTCGATGAAGCCCGGCGCGACGGCGTTGACGGTCACTTTGCGGCCCGCCAGTTCGCGGGCCACGGTTCGGGTCATGCCGATCAGGCCGGCCTTCGAGGCCGAATAGTTGGCTTGTCCCGGATTTCCCATCAGGCCCGATACGCTGGCGATATTGATGATCCGCCCGTAACGGGCCTGCATCATCGGCCGAGTCACGGCCCTGGTGAATAGAAAAGCGCCTCGCAGGTTGGTGTTGATGACGTCGTCCCACTGGTCGTCCTGCATGCGGGGAATCAACGTATCGCGGGTGATGCCGGCGTTGTTGACCAGGATATCGAGCCGTTGCCATTTCTCCAGAACGGCATCGACCACAAGTTGCACGCTTTCCGACCTGGTCACGTCGCACTCGAAGCGGGCGGCGGTGCCTCCGGCGGCGGTGATTTCGTCCACGGCCTGGTCCAGCTTTTCGCGATCGCGTGCCACACATGCCACGTTGGCGCCCGATCGCCCGAGGGCCAGCGCGATGGCACGGCCCAGGCCGCGCGAGGCTCCGGTGACCAAGGCGACCTGGTCAGACAAATCGACGGTCATTTGACCGCTGGGGGCTTCGGGCATGTTTCTCTTTCCATATCGAGTCGATACCTCGTTTCCACGCTCTGTATTACGCCGCCACATTTTCGCAGTTCGCGGCGCGGTCGATCCTGCGCAGCAGACCTCGCAACACCCGTCCAGGGCCAATTTCGTAAAACCGGTCGAATCCTTGTTCGAGCAGATAACGGATCGAATCTTCCCATCGCACGGGCGAGACAACCTGCTCGATCAACAGCCTGCGAATTTCCCGCGGGCTTTCGTGCGGTAGGGCATCGACGTTGGAAACCACGGGAATTCGCGGCTTTCCGAGCGGCACGTCCGCCAACGCCTCGGTTAAGCGCGCGATCGCCGGCTGCATGATCGCCGTGTGAAATGCCCCGGCGACCGCCAGCGGTACAGCCTTCATGGCCCCCGCGCTTTGTGCCAATTCCAGCACTCTTTGGCAAGCCCCCTTCGTGCCCGACACGACCAGGTTTCCTGGGCACAAGTAATTCGCGATTTGTAATAGCTCGCCACCGCCCGCCGGTTGATGGAGCATGGCCTGCCGGCAAAGGGCTTCGATCGGCGCTCGGTCCAAGCCCAGCACGCTGACCATGCCACTGGGCGTGGCGTCGGCCGCTGATTGCATCGCGCGGCCGCGTTCTTGCACGAGTTTCAGTCCCGTTTCAAAGTCGAGAACCCCGGCGAAAACCAAGGCCGTGTACTCACCGAGACTCAGTCCGGCGGCGGCCTGGCAACTCGCGACCACCTCCGGCGATTGCGTCCGCAGCGACTCCAGTGCGGCGAGGCTGGTGACGAACAGGCCCGGCTGGCTATGGACGGTCGAATCGAGTTGGTGCGCCGGACCCTCGAAGCAAATTCGTTTCAGGTCGTAACCCAGGATATCGCCGGCTCGGTCGAACAGTCGCCCCGCCTCCGGCAGCGATTCGGCCAAGGCCCGGCCCATGCCCACCGACTGGGCGCCTTGTCCGGGAAAAAGAAAGGCGATCTTACCCACGACGCTGTATTCTCCATGACACTGCCTTCCCCATTAAGAAAGGCGCGTAACGACTTACCTTGCTTGCGCCGCGGGTTGGTGGACTGAGCTGAGTGAGCTGAGAAACGTCTCGTCCTCAGACCGCTCGCCGTATATGGCAAACCGATGATATTAAAGCGGGATCCGTCGGGTGTCAAGCCGCCACTCGTGTGTGTCGTGTGTGCGGCAGGCGATCATGTGCCGCCCCCGCTTCAGCCCGCGTCTCCTACGGGTCCGATCGCACGCGTTCTTTTCTATGCGAGTGCAATCCCAACACATCCCTTCGTGGTCACGTCGACCCTACGGGCGGCCGCTCTGCCGGCCTGGCGGCCGGCGGACACGGAACTTTTCTTGCGACCGTCCCACCATGATGCGCCGTTCCAATCATACGAACGCCCGCACCGACGGCTGCCGCCGCCGGGGGGTCGATGGGTGTCTTCGAACTGACGCAATCCGTGTCGAGGGGTGGGGGGTGGGAAAACTAGGCGGTCGGCGGCGGGCGATTGAGCGCAGGATGAAGCCCGAAGGCCCCCGCGGCCGATGAATGAACCGATGCCGGGAGGTCACCATGAAGTCCACTCAAGCGATTCGCGAGCTCGTGTTCCAAACCGTCCGGCAGCTTGGCTGCGAAAGCGCCACCGTGCTCGGCGAAACCATTCTGATCCGCGACGGAAAGTACGCCGGCCGCCGTTTCGAGTTCGTCGACGGTCTTGAGGCCTTGTGGCTGATCGACGCGGATCGGATCGATTTCCATGCCGGCTCGGGCGAACTGCTTCGCAGCCTGGTCGTCGAGAACGAAAACGCCCGGCAGCGATCGGCGTAAGTTCGACTGGACCGGGCTATCCAGCGGGGGCATCGCTTAGGCTCCGCCCCAGCCACCGCCTTTCTCATGGCAAAATGTCCCATTGTCGGCCGCGTGAAGTATAAGTCGGTCGTAAGCCCCGGCAGGGCGGCGCTCGCTCACACCGCGCGCACTTCATCGCCCACGCGGATCACGCACTCGCCGGCGCATTCGGCCGATCGCGTGTTCACGGCCAGGCGATAATAATGGTCGAACCGTGAGCGGGCGGCGGAGGACGGCAGCGTTTGCTCGCGGCGCGCGGCGAAAATCCGGGCGAAGTCCGGCGTGATGTCGCCCGTCAACGTGTCGCGGCTGGGGACGACGCAGCGACGCCATCGAGCGACTTGATCGGGTAGAGCGTGATCCGGGCGAGGTGGGGCTTAGTCATTGGTCATTGGTTGCAAAATCCAATCACGGTTCATAAGAGCCGTGCGAACGGCACAGCCCCAAAAACCCAACCTCCAACCTCAACTGACCCATGACCCATGATAAAATGTGAGCTATGTTTCGTTAATTACTCTACCATGTGGGGCCATGTGAGAAGACAACATGACCCCCTCGGCGGTTGAGTTTCCCTCGTTTTCCAACCTGTTCGCCGCCGGCAACGCGGCGCTTCCTCGCAAGGCCGCGCCGACGGGCTTTCACACGCCCAATCTGCGTCGTCCGACCAGTGCCGTGATCGAGCATGTGCGGAACCTGGTGTCGTCGTTCGAGCCGATCATCGATCGGCGAGGATCGCCACGTCTTTCGGTGACCTTCTGCGCGCAGGCCATGGCGCTGGACGATCAATTGCGGCCCGTCGGCGATGAGTTCTCCCTCGTCGTGCGGAACGTGTCGGCGACCGGACTTGGCTTACTCTCAACCACCGCCGTGAATGGTCCGTACTTGGCGATCGAACTGGCGACCGACGGCGGCGAGACGCTCCACATGGCCATCGAGGTCCGCCGTTGTCAGCCGATCGGCCCGTGTTTCGACATTGGGGGCCGGTTCGTCGTGTGGACCATGACGCCCGCACCATAAACCACGTTGACGAACCTCGGTGCCGTTTCCGATAATGGGGGCTGCTTAAATCTCTCCCTGCCCACCTTTGGAGATGAGGTCAATGCTCACGATTTTCGGCCAAAAACGGCGGTTTTGCGACGGCGTCAGCCGCCGCGATTTTCTGCGGATCGGCGGTTTGGCGATGGGTGGCCTGACGCTCTCAGACCTGTTACGCGCCGAACTTCGCGCCGAGAGCAAGGCCTCGCGGCACAAATCGGTGATCATGATTTGGCTGCCGGGCGGGCCCAGCCACATGGACACGTATGACCTCAAGCCGGACGCGCCGGCGGAGTACCGCGGCGAGTTCCGTCCGATTGCCGGCAAGGTGCCTGGCATGGACTTCTGCGAGCACTTGCCCAGGCATGCCGCGATGGCCGATAAGCTGGCGGTGATCCGCTCGGTGACGGGCGCCGTGTCGGAGCATGCCTCGGCGCTCTTGATGAGCGGCTACGGCGAGCGCGTCGGACAACAGCAAGGGGGCCGGCCCGGCGTGGGTGCGATCCTTTCCAAATTGCGAGGCCCGGCCGACGTGCAAGTGCCGCCTTACGTGAGCCTGATGGGCACGCCCATTGGCACCGACGCCGGTTACGCCGGCGCGGCCCACAAGCCGTTCGTGCCCGACGGGCCGGGCCTGGCCAATTTAAGTCTTAACGGCCAGGTCTCGCTCGACCGGCTCCACGACCGCCGCGAGCTTTTGGGCCGGTTCGACCGGCTGCGCCGCGACGCCGACGCATCGGGCGCGATGGAAGGGCTCGACGCCTTCGCCGCGCGTGCTTTCGAGATCATCACCGCCCCCAAGACGCGCGACGCGTTGGACCTGAACCAAGAGGATCCCAAGACGGTCGAACGCTACGGCAAGGCGACTCATTTCCTCACGGCCCGCCGGCTGGTGGAGGCCGGCGTGCGCTGTGTGACCTTGGCCATCGGCGGCTGGGACACGCACGGCAACAACTTCGGCCATTTGCGAGAGCAACTGCCGATGGTCGATCAGGCCGTGGCGGCCCTGGTCGAAGATTTGCACCAGCGGGGGCTGGACCGCGACTGCTCGTTGGTGATGTGGGGCGAGTTCGGCCGCACGCCGCGCATCAACGCCGGCGCCGGCCGCGACCATTGGGAGCCGGTCATGTCGGCCTTGGTGGCGGGCGGTGGGCTGAGGATGGGCCAGGTGATCGGCGGCACCAACGCGCGCGGTGAAGTGGCCCAAGACCGGCCCGTCACCGTGCAACAGGTGCTCGCCACGCTTTACCACACGCTCGAAATCGATCCCGCCACGACGATCCCTGACCGCCAGGGGCGGCCAATGTACCTGCTCGACGACCGGCGCATGGTCGAGGAATTGGTGTAGGACGCTAGCGCGCGCCGTAAACCACGTACTCCTCAGGCGTTAGGCCGACGATGGTGAAGGCGCGGAGAAACGCGATCTTCGACATCCCCACGACGGCACGCGCTTTGCACCTTAACCAGCAAGGCAACCCCCATGCAGGAGGATATCGATAGTGAAAACGAAACAATCCCTGAACGGATCGGCGCCCGCCGCCGACGCGAGACGCAATTGGTTCGCCGGACTGGCGATGCAGGCGCTCCTGCCGGACGAGGCATCCAAACACGCGATTCAGATCGACGAAATCAATGCGGAGCTCGTGGCCCGTGCCGCTTACCAAGTCGCTGACGCCATGGAAAAGGAAGCCAGCCGGTCTCTTGAGGCGGAATGCGAAAGTAGCCAGACACCCGATCCGGAATCGCAGAGCCCTCATTCCGTGCATCTGCCGCAGCCCCGGCTTCCCGAGGGGGTGTTCGACCCGCGGCCCAAATAGCTCAGGCCGAACGAGCCTGGCTGCGTGCCGGATTCGGTTCGAATACCCGCATGAATCGACCCTGTGGGTTCGCCCTCAATACCCGCACGGATCCCTGGCGATCGACGACGTGCAACTCGTCGCCGCACGCTTGCGCGCGTGCGTCGCCAAGCCCGTCGAGTACCACGCCCAGCGGTGCCGCCAGCCTCACGTCGTATTCCACCAGCATTCCGCGGTGGAGCGCAAACGTGCTACGTCCGACCTGCACGCGATCCGGCCCCGTGGGACACGCGGGCGGAGCAAAATGCATCCCTCCCGTCTCCTGGACGAGAGGCGACAGCCGTTGGCTCCGGCCCGACGCGTAGTCGTGCCGCAAGTCGACCGTCGTGGCCCCCGTCGCATGGTCGATCGTCAAAAGGACGAAGCCCCCCGCGTCGAATTCGAGCAGACGGCTGTGGCGGTAATCGTCGCGGGAAACTTCGCCGATGACTCCGGTGTGGGCGAACGTACATTGGTTGACGCGGGCCAGCGAGTCGGGATACCATTGCCCCAGGTGGTTGTGCGCCGAAAACCAGAGCTTGATTTGCGGATTGCGGACGACGATTTCAATGAAGCGTTCGGGCCGGTCGGTGTGGTTCAGCCAGGCGTTGGGGCACTTCAAGTGGATGCTTTGCAACACCCGCAGGCCGGAGCCCAGCGGGGGGGCGTGGGAAAAAACGAACGTCGGCCGCCGGCGGTTTTCGGCGAGCGTGGAGACGAACCACGCCACCTGGGTCTCGTCGAGATACACTTCGTGGCAGCAGCCGGTGTTGGCGCGAAAGCGCGTGCTCGACAGGCAAATCACCAGCGCCTCGCCCAGATCGACCGCCTGGTAGGGTTGGTCGCGGTCAAATGCCTGGCACCATTCGGCCACGGCCTGGGCATCCGTCGGGTAGGCGGGGCCCTCCAGGTCGTGGTTGCCGATCAGCGTGTGGAACGGGCGGTCGAAGTCGGTAAGAAATTCCAGGCCTTCCATAAATGACTGCCAGGTGCCACAGTGACTGTAGCCTCCCTGGTCGCCCAATTGGAACACGGCCTCGGGGGCGTGGCGGAGGATCTGTTCGCGCGCGCGTCTATAATCGGCGTCTTGCGGCGCTTCATAATGGAGATCGCCCAGCACGGCGATGGTCCGCTTCGGTCGTGGCATGAAGTGGGCCTACTTCTTCGTCGGCTTCTTCTTGCCCAGCTTCATCGTCGACCGCTTCTGCTTCTTGAGACTGGCATCGGGATCCAATCCCAGATCGATTTCTCGCAGGTACTTCGTCGCCGGACCTCGCTCTTTGCCGGTGAGCTTGCCGTCGTGGTTCGTGTCGAAGCGTTCCATGAACGCCTTGTAATTGGCTTCCTGTTGCTTCTGGATCGCCTGCGCCATTTTCTGCTGGGCCTGCGCCGTCTTGATCATCATCTGTTGCATGCCTCTCATGTACCCCGATCCGCGCGCCATCGCCATGGCAGGATCGACGAGCGACATTCCGGCGAGCACGGCCAGACCGGCAACCAGCGCGATCCCGCCAGGCACCCGTTTCCCGAATTGAAAGGATCGATGTGGGCAATCATCCAGACATCGCATGGAGAAAACTCCTTTTATCGTAGTGCCAAAGGTACGCCGTTCACATCCCTACCGCCCCTACTGCTTCGCCGATTTGGTGGGCGATTTCGCCGATTTCACGGACTTCGACGACTTCACCGACTTCGACGACTTCTTCGTTTTGCCCGCCTTCATCGTCGAGCGCTTCTGTTTCTTGATGCTGGCATCGGGGTCGTTCCCCATTTCCAATGCGCGCAGGTACTTCGTCGCCGGACCCTTCTCTTTGCCGGTGATCTTGCCGTCATGGTTCGTATCGAAACGTTCCATGAACGCCTTCTCATCGGCTTCTTGCTTCTTCCGCATCTCCTCCGCCATCTTCTGCGTGGCCTGCGCCTGCTGAACCATGACCTGTTGCATGCGTCCTCTCCACCACTGGGCTGGGGCGGGCGCGGGGGCGATGATCCACATTCCGGCCACCACGGCCAAGGCGGCTAGCAGCGAACTCCTCGCGGGCACCCATTTTCCGCAGCGACTGGATCGAGGGGGGCAAACATCTAAACATCGCATTGAGACGGCTCCTATGGGATGGTGTGGGCTGTGGCCTTGACCGCGTTCATTCTATCTAACACCGCTTGATTTGCATAGTACCGCCGGCGAATTTTCTTGACTCGCCCCCTTTGGAATGATCTATTAACACTTCTTAATGTTTCATGACACCGGAGAGTCGTTCGCCATGCCCCGCCTGCCGCCACTGTCTCTCGACGCTCACCACCTCGACCACCGGCAAAACGCGCTGGCACAGGCGTTTTCGCCTGCTGATCGCGGGCTGGTGCGGGTCGGCTCAAGGCGCTGGTTCTTGCAATTGGGTGCGGCGGGCTTCAGCGCGGGCATGTCGCTGGCAGCAGGCCAGCGGCTTTCCGCCGCGACGAAAATCGCCGGCGGCGACCGCCGCGCGGTGATTGTCTTTTGGCTTTCGGGCGGTCCAAGCCATATCGACATGTGGGATCCCAAGCCCTTGGCGCCACACGAGATTCGCGGGCCCTACCAGACGATTGCGACCAGCGTGCCGGGGATCGCCGTGTGCGAACACTTGCCGCTCCAAGCCAGCCTGATGGACAAACTGTCGATCATCCGCTCGGTCGATTGTTCCGCCAGCAACCATACACCGATCACCATGCAGGCGGGCAACGCGCTGGCGCGCCGCACCGACGACGGAAACGATGGCGGCGGGTATCCGTCGATGGGCTCGGTTGCGGCAAAACTCCGTGGTCCCAATGCCACGGACCTCCCTGCCTTCGTGGGTTTGGCGGATTCGTGGAAAGCCGACGTCTGGGGCGCCGGGCACTTGGGCCAGGACCATGAACCGGCCAAGGGAGGCGAATTGGCCGGCCGGCTCGCACTCACCGACGGAATCAACGTGGCGCGGCTGCAAGATCGCCAGGAGCTTCGCCGCCAATTCGACCGATTGAGCCACGACCTCGACCGCGCCGGCACGATGTACCAGGTCGATCGCAACCATCAGATGGCCTTCGACATGGTCACCTCGGGCCGGGTGCGCGACGCGTTTGACGTCTCGAAGGAGCCGGACGCTTTGCGCGACGCTTACGGCCGCGGTAGCGTCGGAGAAAAAGCCCTCTTGGCGCGCCGGCTGGTCGAGGCGGGCGTGACCTTCGTCTTGGTCAGCGGGAAATGGGGCTATTTCGACCATCATGGCGACAATGTGCCACCTTGGGGTGGCATCCAGAAGGGCCTGACGCCGATCCTACCCACAATCGACCACGCCCTGCACGCGCTGGTGATCGACCTGGACCTGCGCGGCCTGTTGGACTCGACCTTGGTGCTGATGATGGGTGAGTTCGGTCGCACGCCGATGCTCACCTCCGACGGCGGCCGCGGTCATTGGACCAACTGCATGTCGATGCTGGTGGCCGGCGGCGGTCTAGCCGCCGGGCAAGTGATCGGCGGCACCGATCGCAAGGGGTACGACATCCAGGACGGTCGCGTGCGGCCGGCCGATCTGGCCGCCACGGTGTTCCGCCATTTACGGATCGATCAGGCGGCCCAGTGGGTCAACCCGCAGGGCCGGCCGATTCCGATCGTCACCGAGGGAGGCCGGCCGATTCCAGAATTGGGCTGAAGTGTGGGGCAGGTTACCAAGCTGTCGTACCATGGCTGCGGCACGTTGGAAACCTGCCCCACGTTACAGGTCGGTATGGAGACGGTCACGGCTTCTTGCGCTCGCGAGTGATCGCCTTGGTCAACATTTCGCGCATTTCGCTCTCGATTTTCCCCTTGAACATCATCGCGGCGAAAGGAATGTCGACGTCCAGCTTCACGTCAGTTTCTTCGACCACCCCCACCCCTTGAAACTTGAACCCGTAGCTTTTGAAGCTGAACTTGAGCGAGTTCTCGCCCCACTCTTCCTGCAAGTCGCCCACCTGGTCCTTATGGCGGTCCTTGAGCCACGAAAGAAAGCCCTTGAGTCGCTCGCTCGCTTCCTCGCGGCCGACCGAGTGCGGAACCGTTACTGAGATCTTCGGCATGCTCGTTTCCTTTCAGTCCAATTCCTCGTTCCCCTCTTTGGGATGGTCCTTGCTTGCGCCGCGGGTTGGTGTGGGGCCATGAAGAATCCGGGCTAGGCCGTCGCAGCGGACAATCCGAGTTTCTTCTTCAACTCCGACAACAGCCGCACGGCATGTCCGATCTCGGCTTTTTGGCGATCAGGCTCCTGGGGAATCTCGCGTTCGATCGTCAAGGGGCCGGCATACCCGACTTCGGCCAGCGCGCGCAGGTAATTCTCGATGCCGACGTCACCCTCGCCCAAGGGCACTTCGGCGCCCCAATCCACGCCCGGCCGTTGGGCCCAGGTGCCGTCCTTGCAGTGGACGCTTTTGACGTAACGGCCCACTTTCTTCAAGGCGGCGATCGGCTCGCCCGAACCGTAGAGGATCATGTTCGCCGGATCGAAATTGATGAACAGGTTGTCGCGACCCACGTCGCGGATGAACGTCAACAGCGTGTCGGCCGGTTCCTGGCCCGTCTCCAAGTGCAGGGCCTGGCCGTTGGCGCGGCAATGGTCGCACACGTCGCGCGTGACCGCCCGCACTTCGTCGTAGAGCGGGTCGGTGGTGTCGTGGGGCACGAAGCCCAGGTGCAACCCCACAACCGGGCAGCCGAGCAGCTTGGCGAAATCGGAGATTTCCTTGATCTCGGCGGTTCGCGCGGCGCGCGTCGCCGGCGGCACGAGTCCGACGGTTTCGACCACGGTGGGGATGTCGGCGTAGCTCTCTCCCATGAAGCCGCCGAATACGGCGGTCAACGTGATTCCGGCCTCACGCAGCCGGCCCAGAAACGCCTGAGCATGTTGCGGCGTGCGGGTGGCCTTGGACGGGGCGTGCAGTTGAATCGTTGAGACGCCCAGTTCGCGGGCGACTTCAAGCGTGACGCCCAGCCCGGCGTCGATGCTGGCGAATACGCCGATCGGCCATCGTTCCACAGTCGTGCTCCAGAAGGCAGTTTCTACGACACCCTGGATGTGCAGCCTACCAGAAACGTGTACCGCGCCGCAAATGGGTCACATGTCCGGCATGTCCGGCATGTCCGGCATGTCCGCTCTAGACTCGCAGACGACGGCCTGCCTTGACGTCGGCGACGTACTTGAGCAGCGCTTCGCCGCCGCCGATGTAGACCGCCTCGCCAAGCTGGCGGAGCCTGACTTCATCGATGGCGGCATGATTACGTTGCACGAGTTGAATGAAGTCGCTGGCGTCCAAGTACTTCTTTTGCACATCGCGGTTTCGCGAAACCAACGCCGCGAACTTGGACGCCAGCGCCAGTTCCAAGTTGGGGACGTCGTGACTGTCACCGACACGGATCGTGTTCTTGAACGCTTCGGCATAAAGATCCCGCGGCTTCATCACGTCGATCACCGGGTCTCCGTCCTTGGGATCAAGGAACCGGGTAACCACGACATGGTCCACTTGGGTCAGGGCCGGATACGCCTCGTGGATGGCCCGCACGGCCTTGGCGTGGTGTCGCTTCTGCACCAGCACATCAACGTCGCGCGTCGCTCGGGCGTGCGACAACCAGCCGCCGATTCCGTGCTGGCCCATCAAGATGAATTTCACGCCGGCGCGGTTGAGTAGCTGGATCACTTCTTCGGGGTCGACTCGCACGGCGTCGGGCCTCCAGCGGTGGTACTGATTTTCGGTCAACCAACGGGTCGTTTCGAGCGCCCGCGCATGGTCCACCGGCGCCGTGGAAGGGGGGGGATCGTGGTCCTTCCAAAGGTGGTCCGACTTCGCCCAGCGCCGGCGCGTAACGACGGCCTTCTTACCGCTCATACCGGCTCCTTCGCATTGACGTCAGGTTCGCGCCCGGACAGTTCCATATGATACCCCGCGGCGGAACCTGGGTCATTGTACCACGCGACGTCCCTTGGCGTCGACTTCGCCATGTACCAGCGGCACGAAGGCGCATCGGCACAGTTCGCCGCTGATCGGCTCGCCGTGGACCTTGCGGATCTTCGTCAGCACCTGGGAATCGCGACACCCCAAGGGGATCACCAACAGTCCGTCCTCGCGAAGCTGCTCGAACAGTTCCGGAGGGCAGCGGGCGGTCGCGGCGGTCACGATCACGCGATCGTACGGCGCTTGCGCGGGCCAACCGAGGTTGCCGTCGCCTTCGATGACGGTGACGTTCCGGTAGCCCAACTGGCTCAGACGTTTGTCGGCCCGTCGGGCCAGTTCGCCGAACCGCTCGATGGTCAGCACCGAACGGGCCAGCTCGCCGAGGACCGCGGCCTGGTAGCCGCTCCCCGTACCGATTTCCAGCACCGACTCATTGCTCGTCAGTTCCAGCGACTCGGTCATCAGAGCCACGATGTAGGGTTGGCTGATCGTCTGTTCGTGGCCGATCGGCTGGGGCCGATCGGCGTAGGCCACATGCCGCAGCTTCGAGGGCACGAACTGCTCGCGCGGCACGCGGCCCATCGCGTGAAGCACCGCGTCGGAGGTGATCCCCCTGTAACGCAGCGATTCGATGAGCCGCCTTTGTCGCTCGGCAAGGCTGTTCGTGGGCAGTCTCATTTTTGAAGACTCAAACTCGCAGCCCCCGGCCGGCTTTGGCGTCGGCGACGTACTTGAGCAGCGCTTCGCCGCCGCCGATGTAGACCGCCTCGCCAAGCTGGCGTAACTTGACTTCATCGATGGCGGCATGATTACGTTTGACGAGTTGGATGAAGTCGCTGGCGTCCAGGTACTTCTTTTCGATTTCCCGGTTCCGCGAGATCAACGCCGCGAACTTGGACGCCAGCGCCAGTTCCAAGTTCGACTTGCATGGCGTCAGGCCTTTGCCATCGGTATCGTGTCGTAGTCAACTGCCTCGTCCAATCGAACGAGCGCGCGTGGTCCACCGGCGCCGTGGAAGGGGGCGGATCGTGATCCTTCCAGAGATGGTCCGACTTTGCCCAGCGCCGGCGCGTAACGACGGCCTTCTTACCGCTCATACCGGCTCCTTCGCATTGACTTCAGGTTCGCGCTCGGACACCCTTGTATTATACCACCGAATCACACTAACCCGCGGCGCAAGCAAAGGGCGCCGCGGCAACGGCACACTGTCGCAAATCCACGGGGAACCATGAATCATCCGGCCTAGCCGTGGCATCGCTTACGCTCTGCCACCAGCCACCGTGCCCGGCCCCGTTAGAGCAACTCGCGGATCGGTTCCCCGCCGGAGAGCGCCGTGGGGCGGCCGTCGATCGTCTTGTAGGTGATTCCGTGCGGGTCGTAGCCCAAGGCGGTGAAAACGGTGGCGTGGATATCGGCGGGTTTCACCGGGCGAAGGCTGGGAAAGGCCCCCGTGCGGTCGGACTGACCGACGACCTGACCGCCGCGTATGCCGCCGCCGGCCAGGACGACCGAGTAGCACTGCGGCCAATGATCGCGGCCCGCGGTCTTATTGATGATTGGAGTACGGCCGAAGTCGCCCATCCAGACCACCAGCGTCGTATCGAGCAAGCCGCGCTCCGACAGGTCGTCGAGTAGCGCCACGAAAGCCTGTTCCATCGGCGGAACGAGACTTTTCGACATGCGGTTGAAATTGTCGGCGTGCGTGTCCCAAATGATGCTGCGTCCGTTGACGGTCGTCACGAACGGCACGCCCGCCTCGACCAGCCGCCGCGCCAACAGGTGCGACTGGCCCCACTCGTGCCGCCCGTACCGCTCGCGTACCTCGGCCGGCTCCCGCGACAGGTCGAAGGCGCGGGCCGCGTCTCCCGAAAAAACCAGCGAGGCCGCGCGGTCGCGGAACGTGTCCATGTCGCCCGCCGTCGTGCTGGGGATGGGGCGCGCCGAGTGAGCGAACCGGTCGTAGAGATCCAGCCGCTCGCGAAACCGGCCCGCCGTCACTCCTTCCTGCAAGCCGAGATTGCGCACCCGGAAATCGGCCGCGTTGGGGTTGGCGTCGAGGATGAACGGATCGTACCGCACCCCGAGGCACCCGCCGAACTGGCCGGGCGTGATGTAGACCGTGCTGTCGCAGTGCGGATAGGGAGTGATGACGTAGGGCGGAACCGCGCCGCTGTAGCCGTCGCGCTGGGCCAGCCAGCCGACCAACGTGCCGAAGCTGGGATAATCGCCGCGGCTGGGATTCAAGAGCGTGTCGTCCCTGCGGTAGGGTTGGCCGACGATCGACCAGTACATGCCCGCGTTGTGACCGCTGTGCGAGTGATGCACCGTGCGGACGATGGCCAGCTTGTCGGCACGTTGCGCCAACTGAGGGATGGTCTCGGCGATGCGAATGCCCGGCACGTTAGTGTCGATCGCCTGGAACGGCCCGCGAATGGAATCGGGCGCTTCGGGCTTGGGATCCCATAGATCCAGGTGGCTGGGGCCGCCACAGTTGAAAATGAGGATCACCGAGCGCGCCTTCGCGGCGCGTGCCGACTGGGCCGCCGCCGCGTTCAACCAACCTGCCCAGAACGCGCCGCACGCGCCGGCGGTCGCTTGCAGAAACCTGCGGCGAGACGGAGTCTCCAGGGCCGGTTGGGGCCAGTCGCCGGGAGTGATGGGAATTCTTGGCACCGTTTGCCGCCTTGCTTGCGCTGCGGGTTAGTATACAAAACTGACCAATGTCTCGTTCACGACCGCTCGCAGTATAACAATGAAATTGTACCTCGGCTGGCCAAGCCGGGCAACCGAACTCGCCATCCACGCGATTTTGGTGAGAGATGCCTGTCATCCATTCGCGTTGGAAATTCCTACGGCAGCGGCACCTGCTCCAGCCCGGCGATGTAGGCGATCAGCTCGCGCAGTTCGATTTCGCTCAGTTTGTCCAGCAATCCTTCGGGCATGAGCGAGACCTTCGATCGTTCGCGCGCTTCAATCTCGTTGGTGGGTAAGAGTACCCGCTCGTTTTGCGTCTGCACGGCCACCACGTCGGCGTCCTCGCGCACGATCAGGCCGTTGATCACGCGGCCGTCGGTCGTCTGGATGATCGTCATCTGGTAATCTCGGCCGACCAGGGCGTTGGGATCGACGAGGTTCTCCAGCAGGTAATCGACGCTGGCTCGCTGCGATCCGGTCAACTCGGGACCGAGCGTCCGCCCCTCGCCGAACAGCTTGTGGCAAGCGGCGCAGTGCCGCGTGAAGAGCAGGCGCCCCTGCGAGCGATCGGCCGCTTTGAGCTTGTCGGCCGCCAGCAAGGGCTTGAATTTTCCAATCTTCGCCGCCTTGTCTTGCGACGTGGCGCGCACCTCGCCCCAGACCTCGGCGAGCCTGGCCTTGACCGCGCCATCGTTCATGCCGGCCAATTGCCGCACGGCAAAGGCCGACAAATCGCTCCGCGGCACGCGATTTTCAGCCACGGCGTTCAAGAGCGCCAAAGCGAACGCCGGCCGTGAGGCGAGCGTCAGCACGGCATCGTTTCGCTCGGCGGGGTCGAACGTATCGTAATGCCGCAGGATCACCTCCGGCGCCCCGTCGTCGTCGTAGGTGGCCAGCCCGCGCACCGCGCCAGCGCGCATTTCCGGCTCGGCGATCAGTTTCTCCAAAAGCGGCGCTAGTTCCGCGTCCTTTTGCCGCAGCAGCGCGTCGAGGGCCTTTTGGCGGTCGGGGATCTTGGCGGCGGGGTTCATGACCGTCCCGCGGAGCGCCGCGTAGGTCTGGGCGTCGCCGAAAACCAGCGAGAGCAGCGTCGCCTGATCGCGGACGTCGGCCAGCGAGCTTTGCGCCAGTGTGGCGTACACGCTCGGCCATTCGGGCGGCGCGAGCACGCGCCGTCGTCCCGCGATCGCTTCCAACGCTCCGCGAAGCAAGTCCGACCGCACCTCGGCATCGGTCGCGTCGCCCAGTGCCGCGACCAAGGGCGCCAGGGCCTCGGGCGACTGCCGTTCGATGTCGGCCGGTATCCCCTCAGCCAAACGCCTCGCGATATACCGCCGAATCAGCGGTAATTTCGCCGTCTGGGCGAGCTTCAACGCGCGCGGCGGATCGGTTGTCACCAATGGTTCGACGCCGTACCAGATCATCAAGGGGAGGTTGGCGTCCGCTTCGTCCTCACCGTGGGCCGCCAACGCCTCGGCCAATTTCCAGCGGTCAGCCGGCGGCAGCCGTTGCAATCCTGAGGCGAGCGCGAGCCGCACGACGGGCGAAGTGTCCGTCGAGGCCAGGTGAAGGAGCGATCCGCGTACCCAATCGCCGGCGGCGCCATGCTCCAAGGCCAGCCGCACCATCCAGCCGCGGACCCACTCCTCGTCAGTCGCGAACAGCAGCAGAGCTTGCGAAATGTCCTCGATCTCACCCGTCACATGCAAGGCCCACAGGGCGCGAAGTTGCCGTGTCACCTCGGGCTGCCCGACGAGCATTTCTGCCAGCGTGTCTCGCGTATCGGCGGCCAGCTTGCCCGCCGCCGCCCGCTCTTGCAGAATTCGCCTCGCGTGGGCGACCTGCCAGTCGTTCGTATGCAATTGCAACGCGACCAACTCGGCGTCGCTCCGCTCGGCGAGGTTGTCCATAAACGGCTTCGGCCGGCCGTAGGTGATCTTGAAAATCCGGCCGCTGGTGGTATGGACCGCTTCGTAGTTGTGGCACTCGCCCGTGTCGGACCAGTCGCAGACGTAAACACCGCCGTCGGGCCCATACTTGATGACTAGACCGCGATACCAGGGATCGGCCGCGAAGAGGAAATCCTGGCCGTGATGGGCCACGTAGCCGCTGCCTTTGCGTTCGAGCAGATCGCGGTTGACCCGGCTGCCGTGCAGATTGCAGGTGAATACGTTGTCGCGGTACTCGTCGGGCCAGTTATCGCCCAGATAGACCATCGCGCCGGAGTGGGCGTGTCCACCGCCCGGTTGGTCGTGCTCGCCGTGTCCGCCGCGCGACGTGGTCCAATCGCCTCCGCCCCAATGGATATGGTCGGCGCAACTCGCCAGCAGGCCGTAGGAGTGCGGATTGATGTCCTGACCGAACATCCGCTCAAAATGGGCGCCGGGAACAACGTGCCAGAGGTGATGGATCACGCAGTTGGTGATGAACGTCTGGCCGTAGTCGTCGAAGTCGATGCCCCAGGGGTTGGTCGTGCCGTGGGCCACGACCTCGAAGGTCTGGCGCGTTGGATGAAATCGCCACACGCCGCAGTTGAGCGCCGTCCGCTCGTCGTCGGGCGTGCCAGGCTTGCCGACCCGCGAGTTCGAGAGGATGCCATTGAGTCCATAGAGCCAGCCGTCGGGTCCCCAGGCCAATCCGTTGAAGACGTTGTGTTTGGCCGCCGGATCCCAGCCGTCGAGCACAACCCGCGGTGGTCCGTCGGGCAGGTCGTCGGCGTCGGCATCGGGTACGAACAGCAGGTTCGGCGTCGAACAGAGCCAGACGCCGCCGAAGCCCAATTCGATGCCGGAGAGGTTGCTGCCCTGGTCCCAAAACACCTTCCGCTCATCGAACCGCCCGTCGCCGTCGCGGTCGGTGAAAATGACGACGCGGTCGTTGCCCGTCGTGGCTTCCGGATCCTGGTTCCAATGGGGGTACGACAGGCACTCCACGACCCAGATCCGGCCACGGTCGTCGAAGGTCATGGCGATCGGCTGGACCACGTCGGGCTCGCCGGCGAAGAGCGTGACGCGAAAGCCCGCGGGCACCTTGATTTGCCGCGCCGCTTCGTCCGGCGGCAGAGGGGCGTCCTGCGCCAGGGCCAAGAGCGGCGCGAAAGCGATCGCGGTCAGCGGGAACAACAGGCGGCGCATGACGGTTTCCGTGTTTCACGAGGATGGTTCATCGCAATCTGAATATCATCATACTTCACGCGGCCGACAATGAGACGTTTTGTCACGAGAAAGTGATAGTCTGAATCAAGCGTCGCATCGAATCCCGGGGCGCTGAGCGGAGAGGAAGCCGATGGGCAGCGCGGTGCGTCCCGCCGTCGCCAGGTCGGCCAAGGCTTCCCCCAGGACCGTGGTGAATTTGAAGCCATGCCCCGAAAGCCCGGCCGCGAAGACGACCCGCGGATCATCAGGATGACGGTCGACGACGAAATGCGCGTCACGCGTCATCGTGTACATGCAGACGCTGTGCCGCGTCATCCGCGGGGCGACCTGGGGCAGATGGACCGCCAGAAACTGCTCCACCGGCGTCCGATCGTTTGGATCGAGCCGCCGGTCAAGCACTGAGGGATCAGCCACGACGGCGCCACCGGTGTGTTGGGCCGCTTTGACTCCGCCGTCGTCGACTTGTGGCATTCCGTAAAAAATGCCCGCGGGCGTCTCGAACAAGAAGCAGGGGCATTGGTCGGCTTGGTAGGCGGCGCTTGCCGGGGCGAACCAGAAGACGGGCTTGCGCCGCACCTCGAACCAGATACCCAAGCCCTCCAGCATTTGGGCCGCCCACGCGCCGGCGGTCACCACCAGCGCGCCGGCGGCGAAGTTGCCTTGCGAGGTTTCGACCACCACGCCCGAACCGTCGGCGCGCCACCACCGGGCTTCGCACCCGACGCGCAGTTCGGCGCCGTGCTCAACCGCCTCGGCGGCGTGGGCCTTGACGCATTCTTCAACCAGCAGGTATCCGGCCCGCCGTTCAAAAACACCCGACAAGGCGCCTCGCGCGCGAAAACCGGGCCAGCGAGCCTCGATCTCCCGGCCGTCGAGCCGTTCGACGTCCAATCTGTGATTCGCGGCGCTCGCCACGACGCCGCGCAACACCTCGCCTTCGGACGAACCGACTTGGAGCAGCCCCACCTCGCGCATGAGCGGCACGCCGCGGCGCTGCGACAGTTCAGCCCACAACTCATAAGCCCGCAAAACCAGGGGCACGTAGTCGGGGTGCTCGTAATAGGCCTGGCGGATGATCCGGGTGTCGCCGTGCGAACTACCGCGATCGTGACCGGGTGCGAAACGGTCCAGCCCCAATACGCGCGCGCCGCGCCGCGCCAAGTGGTCGAGCGCGGCACTGCCCACGCCGCCACAGCCGAGCACGATCGCATCGTAGGTCATTCGAGCTTCAGCCGCGCTATCTATGGGGCGTCAGCGTCGTCGGCGCGGTGGCCGTTGGCGTCGTTGCCGGGCTTGTCGTTGCCGGGCTTGTCGTTGGCGGGCTTGTTGTCCCCAGCGCCCGCCTCCGCGGGTTGATTGGGCAGCTTGGCGGCCATCACGTCGCGTAGCTTCTTGGCCAAATCGTCTTGCGGGGCCAGTTCCACGGTTTTGTCCAATTGCTTGACGGCGTGGCTGGGATACCCCAGGTAGGCATAGTGAAAGCCCAGTAAGAACCGTGTCGCGGGGTCGTCAGGCTTCTGCTTGGCCGACTTTTCCAGAGCACGGAGCTGGGAGGTGTAGGCGCCCACCCTGCCATAAAGCTCGCGGTAATTCGTGACGACCACGCCCCATTGATCCTCGCGCAGAAGTTGCATCGCGAGCTGCGTGGCCCCGGCCGCCTCATTGTATTGTCCGGTGGCGAACAACGCCTGCGCGAGCATCATGTGGATCACGCCGTTCTTGGGGTCGTCCAAGGCCGCGTGCCGCCACGAATAGACGGCCGCCTTGTAGTCGCCTTTCTTGAAGTCGGCCTCGCCTTTCTCGGCGAACACCTGGGCGTCGGTCGTGGAGCCGGTTTGGGCGGTATTCGCATTGGCGACCGTCGGCGCGAGGTAAGCTCCATTATCGTACATGCCATAGTTATAGTAGGGATAGCCATAGCCATAGCCACCGTACCCGCCGTATCCATAGCCGCCATATCCATAGCCGCCGTACCCGCCATAGCCAAAACCATAGGGCCAGAAGCCCAAGCCGAAGAACGGGTAGCCGAATCCAAAGAACTGCCCAAACCCCCTGTGGTTGAATCCATGATGGTGGTTGAAACCTTGGTTACCCATGTTGTGGTGCATGGCCATGTTGCCGGCCGCCATGTTGCCGGCCGCCATGTTGCCGGCGCCGATGGTGCGTGCCGTCGCCGGATTGTGTCCCAACGTGCCGGCGTTCACCTGGTGATTGCGAAGGAACTGGGAATTGTTGGCCGTCGTGAGTCCGGCCCTATGGTTGAGCAACGACTGGGCATGAGTTCCCGCCAAGGCGTTCGCATTTGAAACGCCGCGGAAGCCCTGCGTCACGTTCCGCGTTTGCCCGCCGACATGGCGGTTGGTGAATGTATTGGTGTTGTGGTGGGTGGCGCCGCCGACATTGCCCGCACCATGCGTTCCACCGATCGAATGTGCGCCGCCCACGTTGTGTCCGCCGACGGGCATTCCCCCACCGCCGTGATATCCGCCGCCATACCCTCCCAAGCCACCGCCGTGGTATCCGCCGCCATACCCCCCAAAGCCGCCGCCGTGGTGTCCGCCTCCGAAACCGCCAAACCCACCGCCATGGCCGCCGAACCCGCCACCGTGGCCACCGCCGCCGAAGCCACCGCCATGGCCACCGCCGCCGAACCCTCCGCCGCCTCCACCATGTCCTCCGCCGCCACCTCCGCCGCCACCACCGTGCGACCAAACGGACTGGGGCATGCCAACGACCAGCGCGCCGAGCACCATCGACCCCAACCAAAGCATTCGCATTCGCATGGGAATTCTCCTGTATCGCAGACGTCCGGGCTTTCCTTCGTAATTGTAGCAAGAAACGCGAATCACGCGAGAAACTTTCTAATTTTTAATGTTTGGCCCGCGAAAGAGGAACGCATTGCCACCGCCCCGCCGCTGGTTCACAATGTAAAGCTAGGGGGCTGTCGAAAACAACAACGATCCGCTTAAAGGCTAGGGTCGTCGCATTGGGCTCTGTAGGGAACGCCCTCCGTGGCGTTCCGTGAAGCTGTTGCGACGTCTTCTGGTGGGACGCGGAACGCCGATCGAGGAACTGCCGATGAACCGACTCCCCGCGACGACACATCCCCCACGCCACCTCCTGCTCCTGTTGACGGGTTTTTGGATTCTGGCCGGTCCTCCGGTTTGCACGGCGGCGGCGGACGACACGCTCGCGAAGCGAATCGAAGCCGTGATCGCCGCTCCTCCCTATCAGGTCTCGCATTGGGGCTTGCTGCTGGTCGATCTGCGAACGGGCGAGACCTTGTACCAACTCGACGCGGACAAACTCTTCGCGCCGGCCTCCGTCACGAAGATCTTTTCGGTCGCCGCGGCGCTCGACGCGCTAGGCGCCGACCATCGTTTCCAAACGCCGATCCACGCGCGCGGCGAGGTCGACTCGCAGGGCCGGCTTCAAGGCGATTTGGTCCTCGTCGCCGGCGGCGACCTGAGCCTGGGCGGCCGAACCGACGGCGAGGGGCGCATCGCCTTCACCAACAGCGACCATATTTACGCCGGCTACGGCGAAACGGCTGAAATCACGCCGCAGGATCCGCTCGCCGGTCTCGACGAACTGGCCCGGCAGGTCGCCGCCGCCGGTATCCAACGCGTGCGGGGCGACGTGCTGATCGACGATCGGCTGTTCGATTCGGCCGAAGGCAGCGGAAGCGGTCCATCGCGATTGACGCCGATCATGGTCAACGACAACCTGTTCGATTTCACCATCACGCCCTCCGAACCGGCACAACCGGCTACCGTCCAATGGCGACCCGTGACCGCCGCTTTACAGGTCGACGCCCAGGTGATCACCGTGGCCACCGACGGAACGACGCGCGTCGCCGTCGTCTCGCCGTCGGCGGGGCGCGTGGTGCTGCGCGGCCAGATCGCCGCCGGCCGCAAGCCGCTGCTGCGGATTCACGAGGTGGAAGATCCTCCCTCACTGGCCCGCAGCCTGCTGATCGAGTCACTCGCGCGGGCGGGCGTGACGGTCGAGGCCTCGGCGTTGGGCGTGAATCGGCCCGAGCGGCTGCCGCCTCCGGCCATGTACGAGCACTTTCGGCGCGTGGCCTTGCTTACGTCGCCTCCGTTTTCGGAGTCGGTGAAGCTGGTCATGAAGGTGAGCCACAATCTGCACGCCAGCACGCTCCCCCTGCTGATCGCGGCGAAACACGGCCAGCGGACCTTGGCCGAGGGACTTCGGCGGCAGCACGATTTTCTCGCGCAAGCCGGCGTCGACGTCGAGACGATTTCGTTCGGCGGCGGCGCCGGGGGCGATCCGGCCGATTTCGTCACGCCGCGGGCCGCCGTCCAATTGCTGCGCCACATGGCCGGCCGGCCCGACTTCGCGGTCTACGAAAGCGCCTTTCCGGTGCTGGGGCAGGACGGCACGTTGGCCCGCGCCGTGCCGGCCGAAAGCCCCGCGCGCGGCAAGATCCTGGCCAAGACGGGCACATTGATATGGGCCAACCGGATGAACGGCGGCGAGCTTCTGACCAGCAAGGCCCTGGCCGGCTATCTCACCGCCTCGAGCGGGCGGCGGCTGGCGTTCGCGATGTTCGTCAACAACGTCCACACCCGCTCCGCCGCCGACCGCGAAAAGGTCGGCCAGACCCTGGGAAAAATCTGCGAGATCGTCCACGAGGCGCTGTAGGGTGGGCACCGCCCACCATTCCAAGAAAACGCCGATTTCCTTGTTCCCACGCTCCGAGTCTCCTTGTTCCCATGCTCCGCCGACCCACTACGTGGGTGCCCCGAACATAGGGTGTTGAAAATTCCGTCTTGACTCAGGTTTTTACCGGGTGGTAGTTGAACCGCACGCGCATGCCGTGACGGTCGCTGTCGGTCGCCTTTCGCTCCGCGAAAGGACGTTCTTTCGCGGAGCGAAAGGCGACCCGCCGGTTCACCGGCTTTTTTTCTTTTTTCCCGATACGCCTTTTTCTGGCTGGTCTTGAACATGACCGCGCTGCTTCATCAATGCCAGTCGCTGGGCATCTACCGTTAGCATGGAGTCCGGTTCATTTGCGAGTCCGTCGTAGGTAAGCGCAAATTCAGTGGCGAACTCATCTCGCGAATTATCTTCGGTCATCCCGTATGACAGGATTCCAAGCTCTCGGCAAGTGTGAACCCAAAGGCCGCTAGCCTCACCTTCGGCTTCAACAACAAGCGGTTCGCGAAAAACGAAAACCCGATTCTCGAACGCCAATTGCGTAAGAACTCGCACGCGTAAGAGTTTTCCGAGTTGCATCGTTGTCGATGCACAGAGCGGCTTCGGGCTCGTCGTCGTCGATTCGACTGGCTTCGGGGATGGCGCATCAGCCGATGGTGATTTCTTGGCCATGTAGACGCTTCACAATCAATGCCCATCGCACTTGCCGGCCAGTGATCCGCGGGTAGGCGATCCTTGCTTGTCGCCCGATTGTATTCGCGGCCGAGAATGAGACGTTCACGGTGGCTGGGGCAGAGCCTAAGCGATGCCCCGGTCGCTATGTAGCCGGGGCATCGCTGACGCTCTGCCACCAGCCACCACCTTCTCGTGACAAAATGTCTCATTCCTTGGCCGCGTGCAGTATAATATGGTATCACTACTCCTTCGCGCTTGCCCTTGGGCGGGAAGGGGAGTTTGGGGTATACTCAAGCGTCCCATTCGTCGCCAGGAGTTCAGCATGCCAGCCGCCTTTCGGCTCACTTCGCATTGCCTTTTGCTCGTGCTTGTCGTCACGCTCGCGGCCCCGCTCCCCACGGTCGCCGGCACGCTCGCCCGCTGCGGCGAGGGGTTCCTGGAAGAGGTCGACGGCTACCGCGTCTTGCACATCAAGGGAACGGCCTACGAAATGGGATACCAGCACGGAGCGCTGTTGAAAGAGCACATTCGCGAAAGCATGCGCTACCTGTTCGAGGTCAAGGCCAAGGAAAAGAAGCTCCAGTTCCTGGGATTGGAAATCCGCCCCAAGGATCTGATCGCCAAGATCGCCGCGCACGAACGGAAATTCATCCCGGAACGCTTCATGCGGGAGTTGGAAGGGGTGGCCGATGGGGCCGAGTGCGAGCTGGAAGACGTGGTCATGGCCAATTTCATTCCCGAACTGTTTCACTGCAGCGGGTTCGCCATGATGAACAGCGCCACCCGTGACGGCACGCTCTACCACGGCCGCATCCTCGACTATTCGACGGACTGGAAGCTGCAAGAGCATGCCGTACTGGTCGTCGCCGAAGGCGAAGGTCGAATTCCGCTGGTGAACGTGACCTATGCCGGCTTCATCGGTTCAGTGACGGGCATGAACGCCGAGCACGTCTCCGTGGGCGAGATGGGTGGCCGGGGTTTCGGCCACTGGGACGGCGTGCCCATGTCGTTGCTCGTGCGGCGCGTGCTCGAAGAGGCCGATACGCTCGACGAGGCGGTCGCCGTATTCCGCGACAATCCGCGGACCTGCGAATACTATTACGTCGTAGCCGACGGCGACGAAAATCGAGCGGTCGGCCTGGCGGCGCACTGGAACAAGTTCGAGATCGTCGAGCCGGGCGCCGCCCATCCGCGGTTGCCTGAACCGACCGACGATACCGTGCTCCTTTCGGCGGGCAGCCGTTACACCGAGCTGGCTCGCCGCGTGCGCGAGGGGAAGGGAACATTCGACGCCGCCGGCGCGCTGCGTTTGATGGATTGCCCGGTGGCGATGAAGTCGAACCTGCACAGCGTGCTGTTCGAGCCCCGCTCGACGCGGCTCTGGGTGGCCAACGCCTCGCCCGACGGCCAACCGGCCGCGACACAGAAATACTTCAAATTCCAACTGACCGAGCTACTCGGCCACGAGGCCGACGCGAAGGCGACGGAGATCGCGCCGCGCTCGCGATAGGAACCATTGCCGACCCATGCTACTTCGCCGCTCGTGCCTGTTGACCGTCGCCGCCTGCTGCCTGACGGCCCGCGCCGATGACCCGCAATACCCGCCGTCGCTGGTGGCGCCCGGCGACCCGCTGCCGGCGGAGGAGCAACTTGAAAAGTTCCACCTGCCGCCGGGCTTTGCCATACAACTGGTGGCGCGCGAGCCGGAAATCGACAAGCCGATGAACCTGAACTTCGACGGTCAGGGGCGGCTCTACGTGACCAGTTCGCTGGAATACCCTTTTCCCGCCAAAGACGATCAGCCGCGGCGCGACGCGCTGCGCGTGCTCACCGATTTCAACGCCGACGGTAGGGTCGACAAGGTCGACCGACTGGCCGACGAACTGAACATTCCGATCGGCGTCATGCCCGTCCCCGGCGGCGCCATGTATTACAGCATTCCCAATATCTACCTTTGGCAAGGCGAGGTTGCCCAGCCGAACACGTTGCGCAATCGGGACTGTCCGGTGCTCTATCGCGAGTTCGGCTTTCGCGACACCCACGGCATGGCCAACTCGTTCACCCGCTGGATCGACGGCTGGATCTACTCCTGCCACGGCTTTTCGAACACCTCCGAGGTGCGCGGCGCCGACGGCCGCTCGGTGCTGATGCAGTCGGGCAACACGTTCCGCATGCGGGCCGACGGGAGCCACGCCGAACCCTGGACCCACGGCCAGGTCAACCCGTTCGGACTGTGTTTCGACCCCTTGGGCAATCTGTACTCGGCCGACTGCCACACGCTTCCGGTTTACCAGCTTTTGCGCAACGCCTGGTATCCCAGCTTCGGCAAGCCGCACGACGGTCTTGGGTTCGGCCCGACGATGATCGGCCACGACCATGGCTCGACCGGCATCGCGGGCGTGGTCTACTACGCCGCGGACCACTTTCCGCCCGAGTACCGCGACACCGTTTTCGTCGGCAATCCGGTGACCGGCCGCGTCAACCATGACCGGCTGGAGCCGCACGGATCGACGTACAAGGCGATCGAGCAGCCCGACTTCGTGCGCTGCGACGACCCCTGGTTCCGGCCGGTCGATTTGAAGCTCGGACCGGAGGGCGCGCTCTACATCCTCGACTTTTACAACTGCATCATCGGGCACTACGAAGTGCCGCTGACGCACCCGCGCCGCGACCGCCGGCGGGGCCGCATTTGGCGCGTGATCTACGTCGGCGACGAGGTTCCAGCGCCGCCGCCGCCGCGGATGCCCAACCTGGCCGAGCAACGTGTCGAGCAACTGCTGGCGCTGTTGGCCGACGCGAACCTGACGGTGCGCGTGCTGGCCGGCGAGGAGTTGGTCTCGCGCCGCCGGCAGGTCAACCCCGCCGACTTGCTGCCGATGTTCGCCGACGGCGAGCCGAACGAGTGGCGTCGGATGCATGGGTTGTGGCTCTACGAGCGGCTGACGCCAGGTGGACTCACCGCGGCCGACATCCAACGATTCGCCGACGACCCCTCGCGCCTGGTGCGAGTGCATTTGCTGAAAGCGCTCGCCGAGCGATCCGAGTGGGGCGACGGCTCGCGCGACGGTTCCCTCGACAATTCGCTCGACAGTTCGCTCGACAGTTCGCTCGACCTTGCGGCGCTGGTCCGCGGCAGGCTCGCCGACGCCGATGCGTTCGTCCGCCGCGCCGCCGCCGACGCGCTGGGGCGGCATCCGAGCGTCGAAAACGTCGAGCCGCTGCTGGCGCTGTGGAAAAGTACGCCGGCCGACGACACGCACCTGACGCACGTCGTCCGCATGGCCTTGCGCGACCACCTGCTCGTTCCGGAGATGTTTACGGAGCTTGCGGACCTGACGGCGCGCGACGCCGACGCGAAGGCCCGTCTGGCCGAGTTGAGCCTGGGCGTCCACACGGCCGCGTCGGCCGAATTCCTTTTCGACTTCATCGCCGGCGGTCGGGGCGACTCTGCTCAACTACCTGTCTTCCTGCACGAGGTCGCCCGCTACGGTCACGACGGCAAGCTTCCAGAAGTGGTTGAGTGGGCCGCAACGCAAGCGACCGACGATCCCTCGCGGCAGCGCGAGTTGATCCTGGCGCTTCACCACGCGGCGCAGGAACGCGGGGCGCCGTTGCCCGACTCGGTTGCCGCCTGGGCGATGCGCGTCGCGTCGCTGCTCTTGAGCGACTCACGGCAGGCGAGGGTTCAAGGCGGCATCGACCTGGCGCGAGAGCTGCGGTTGGCTGGTTTGCACGCGCAACTGCGGGCTTTGGCCGCCGATACCCAGTTCGGGGAGTTGCGGGCGGCGGCCATCGACGCCTGCGTGATCAACGACGCCGAGCACTCGGTGCCGCTGCTCAGCGCGATTCTGGGCGGCGAAGGGGAGCCGATGCCGCTAAGGCAAAAGGCCGCCGCCGCGCTGGGGAACATGAACCAGGAGGCGGCGCGGCAAGAATTGGTCAAGCACCTGCGCGGCGCTTCCGATCGGCTGGCCGTCGAAATCGCGGCGAGCTTGGCGCGGCGGGCCGAGGGGGGCGAGCGGTTACTGGCCGAGGTGGCCGCGGGCAAGGCTTCGCCCCGTTTGCTTGAAGAACAGGCGGTCGTCGAGCGGCTGCGCGGCTCGAAGCTGGAAAACCTCGACGAGCGGCTGGCCGCCTTGACCGCCGGTCTGCCACCGGCCGACGAGCGCATCAAGCAGCTCATCGCCGCGCGGCGCGACGCGCTGGGCAAGGCCGAGCCCGACCCGACGGCGGGCCGCGGCGTGTACCAGAAGACGTGCGCCGCCTGTCACCGCCTGGGCGGCGAGGGTGGAAAAATCGGGCCCGAACTGGACGGCATCGGCCTGCGGGGCGCCGACCGGCTGCTGGAAGACCTGCTCGACCCCAGCCGCAACGTCGACCAGGCGTTCCGTAGCACGGTCATCGGCACGACCGGCGGGAACACGCTCACCGGGCTTTTGCTGCGCGAGGAAGGCGAGGTGCTGATTCTGGCCGACGACAAAGGGAAGGAAATTCGCATACCCGCCAACGAGGTCGAGGAACGGGCCGTGAGCCGGCTTTCACCGATGCCCGGCAATGTGGCCGATCTGTTGCCCGAGACGGAGTTTTTCAACCTCATCGCCTTCCTGTTGGAGCAGAGGCAAAGAAGTCAGGAGCCAGAAGTCGGGAGCCAGGAGAAGTAACTCGTTCCGTCACACTAACCCGCGGCGCAAGCTCACCGCGTCCGCGGGGCGGCCCACGAATCGGAAGGGATCATTTTCACGAAAAAAGCACGCTCGTTGCGCAGCAACGAACGTGCAAAAAACAAAACGGCGGCGAAGCGAAAAAAAACGACTTCCGAATACCCCATGACGTCTGAGCGAGCCGCGAAAGCGGCATCCAATTGCCGCGCCACCCTTCGC
>DATKSN010000287.1:0-3001 GCA_035531595.1 Pirellulales bacterium
AAGACCACTTCTCGGACCCTCGATCGATCCATCGGCAACCGCGACATTCCGGCCTCCTTTCCGAATTGCGGGAAAGGATTGTCGCTACTGCCCTGGATCGACGCCAGACCAAGAAAACCAGCAATTAAGCGGATCGTTGAAAAAAAACGATTCCGAAACCCCTCCCAAAGAGATCCAAAAGAGCGTGGGGTAAGGCGAAGGGTGGCGCGGCAATTGGATGCCGCTTACGCGGCTCGCTCAGACGTCATGGGGTATTCGGAAGTCGTTTTTTTTCGCTTCGCCGGCGTTTCGTTTTTCGCACGTTCGTTGCTGCGCAACGCCCGTGCTTTTTCGGGAAAATGATCCCTACCGTTTCGTGGGCCGCTCCGTCAGCCTGGAAAGGCTGACCTACGGCAGGTTATGCTACCTTCGACCGCTTCCCCAACCTCGGAGCCATGACATGCACCTACGAATCGCCGCCCTTTGGCTGCCACTCAGCGCCGTTTTGCTCGGCGGCCTCGATCGCCACGCCCTCGCCGCGCCGCCGAACGCTCAAGATAGCACCGGCAAGGTCTACGGCGAGTGGCGCATTCACATCCGCCCCGACCAAGGCCAAGCGTACAACCGGCTCATCGCCGAACACGGCCTACCGCTGTTCCGCGCGGCGGGCGGACGGAGGGTCGGCTGGTGGACGACGCTCGTGGGCGATCTTTACGAGCACCTGACGATCTGGGAATACGACGACATGGCCGCCTTCGAGCGCGCGATGGACTACCTCGGCGGCGAAGAAAATTTCGCCGAGTTCGTCAAAGCGCGCGATCCGCTGCTCGACGGCGAGCAGAACCGATTCCTGAAACTCGCCGACGGGGCCGAGCCGCCCAGCCTGCCGGAGACGGCGCGGTTCGTAATCCATGAACAGCAGCGCGTGCCGCCGGCGCGCCGCGAAGATTACCTGAAGTTCATGCGCGAAAAGGGCTTGCCAACCCTCAAGCGGCACGGCTTTCGCGTGGCCGGACCGTGGATCGTGGCGATCGGCGACTCCAGCGACGTAACCTACCTGTTTGCGTTCGACAGCCTCGCCCAGCGAGAAAAGTTGATGGCCGAGTTCACGTCCCACGCCGACGCCGCCGGCTACGAAGCCGCCGTCGCGAAGTTTACGAACCACGTCGCCAGCCGGCTACTGGTTCCGGCCCCGTTCGCCGCCACGGATTCCCATGTCGTACCCGCCGATGCGTCGAGCGCGCTGTTGCCGCATTGCGAACGGCTCGCCGCGGGCGTCTATGCCGCCGGATTCGCCGACCGTTATCGCTCGGCCAACTGCGGCTGGGTCAGCCTCGGGGACGAGACGCTGTTGATCGACTTGCCGCGAGGCGTCGCCGTCGATGAGTTTCTCGCCGAGGTCGCCAAGACGTCGGGCGCTCCGGCCCGCCGCCTCGTGCTCACCCATTTCGACGACGGCGACGCCGCAATCGTCGAATCGTTGCTGGCCGGCGGCGTGGCGCGGATCATCACGACCGAACCAGCCCGCCAACGACTTCTCGCCGCGGCGCCGGCGATCGCGCCCGCCGCTGTCAAGTCCGTCAGCGGGCCCGGCCCCATCGACGAATCGCCGCGGGCGGTGGAATTCGTCCCCTTCGAGGCCATTGCAGGTCCGGTGGGGGCGGCGGTTTATCTGCCGAAAGCGCGAGTGCTGTTCGCCGGCCCATTGGTGGTCAACGGCCCGCGCGCGCGATTGCCGGGCTCCGATACGGCGCGCTGGATCGAGGCGCTACGGCAACTCGAAGCGTTGCCGGCCGCGCGGGTCGTGCCGGGCTTTGGTTCCTGGGGCGGGCACGACCTCATGGCTCGCCAGCGCCGGTTTCTCACTGAGCTGCGCCGGCAGGTGGGCTACCTCGTGTGCCAAGGCAGGCCGCGCGAAGCGCTCGGTCCCTCCGTGCAAATCCCCGCCGGCGACCTGGTCTGGATGCCCTACGATACGCCGCTTACCGAAGACCTGAACCACGTCTTTGACGAGCTCTCCGTTCCGGCCGCCCCGTTCAACGGCCGGCCGCCCAAGCCGGGCGACGAACAGCCGCACGCCCTGGTGCTCTATGGCGACCAGCCGCACGAACCGGGACATATCGAACCCGGGCTGCGGCCGGTTTTCGAGGCCACCGGCGTCGTGCCGCACTTCACCGTCGACGTGCGGGCGTTGTCGGCCGAGAACCTGGCCCAAGTGCAATTGCTGGTGGTGCTCCGCGACGGCTTGCAGCGGCCGATGACCGGCGAAAAGTCCGACTTCATCTGGATGACGCCCGAGCAGGAGCGGGCGGTCGTCGAGTTCGTCGAGAACGGCGGCGCGTTCTTGAATCTGCACAATTCGATGGGGCTTTATCCCGACGACGGTCCCTATCTTCAGTTGGTCGGCGGGCGTTACATCGGCCACGGGCCGCTGGAGCGCTTCCGCGTCGAGGTCGTCGACGGCGATCACCCGATCACGCGGGGCGTGACGGCTTTTTCGCTGGCCGACGAGCAGCACACGCCCCCCTACGACCGCTCGAAGGTACAACTCTTGTTGCAGAACCGATCCGACGAGGGCCAGGTGGCCGCCGCCGGCTGGTGTTACGAGCCTGGCCGCGGCCGGCTTTGCCATCTGGCCAACGGCCACACGCGCGAGTCGCTCATGCACCCCATGTACCAGCGGCTGATGCGCAACGCGGTCGCATGGTGTTTGCGCCGGGAGGGAGATTAGCGAGTTGATGTGGCGGCGTCATGGGGCGGTTCCCTGGGGACCAGTCCCCCAGACCCGTGCTCGACTGCGCGCGGGCTGGTTCGACACTAACCCGCAGCGCTAGCTCACGGGGTCCGCCGGGCGGCCCACGAAACGGGAAGGATCATTTTTACGAAAAAAGCACGCTCGTTGCGCAGCAACGAACGTGCAAAAAACAAAACGGCGGCGAAGCGAAAAAAAACGACTTCCGAATACCCCATGACGTCTGAGCGAGCCGCGAAAGCGGCATCCAATTGCCGCGCCACCCTTCGC
>DATKSN010000288.1:0-40341 GCA_035531595.1 Pirellulales bacterium
AAACTCGGGGTCAGGCGATACCACCGATGGATCGGCAGCCCCAGTTTTCCTTGAAACGACGAAGGGGGAAATGGGGCGCAAACTGTTGGTGCGTAAGCAGTAGCGAGAGTGGCGGAATTGGCAGACGCGCTGGACTTAGGATCCAGTGGGGAAACTCGTCCGGGTTCAAGTCCCGGCTCTCGCACTTCGTGGTCCGCCGCAGACAACCCACGATCGAAGAAATGCGAGCCGCGCTGGAAGCCACCAGGCTCCCGTGGCACGTCGATTCGCGGGGGATTCCTAACAAGGAGGGCCTTCATTGAATCCCGAAAAGCCTAAGAGTGATGCCGGGCATCCCGCCAGCATCTTGGTCGTGGACGACACCCCTGCCAATCTCCAGGTGCTGGCCGGCATGCTCAAGGACCGCGGGTATAAAGTCCGCCCCGTTCCCAGCGGCAAGCTGGCGCTCGTGGCGGCGCGACGCGATCCCCCGGACTTGATCCTGCTGGACATCAATATGCCGGAGATGAACGGTTACGAGGTGTGCGAGCACCTCAAAGCCGACAACAAGCTCAAGGGGATTCCGGTCATCTTCATCAGCGCTCTGACCGAGCCGCTGGACAAGGTGAAGGCCTTTGCCATCGGCGGAGTGGATTACCTCACCAAGCCGTTTCAGATGGAGGAATTGCACGCCCGCGTTGAAACGCACCTGAAGCTCCGCCGCCTGCAAATCGAGTTGGAGGACTACAGCCGCCACCTGGAATTGGCGCGAGAGCGGCTTGAGTTCGACTTGGAGTTGGCCCGCGGGGTGCAACGCGGCTTCCTGCCGTTGCGACTGCCCGAAGTGCCGGGCTACGAGTTTTTCGCCCACTACGAGTCGGCCTACGAGGTCGGCGGCGATTATTACGACTTCATCCGGCTGCCGCGACAGCGAGTCGCCGTCCTGTTGGGGGACGTGGCCGGCAAGGGGGTGGTCGCGGCCCTTCTCATGGCCAAACTCAGCGCCGACGCGAGATCCTGCATGCTGGCGGAGCCCGATCCCGCGGCCGCCGTCAGCAGGCTCAACTCCTTAATGAACCAGTCGGGGATCGCGGATCGGTTCGTGACCCTGGTGGCGGCCGTCCTCGACCTGAAGAGCCACACCGTGACGCTGGTCAACGCCGGCCACCCGCCTCCCCTGATCTACCACCGTTTGACGCGCACCGTGGAAGAGACGCCCGGCGGCGACGCGGTCGGCTTGCCACTGGGCGTCATCGACGGTTTCGAGTACGGTTCGTGCCAGATCTCCCTGCAGCCGGGCGACAGCATCCTGGCGTTCACCGACGGCGTCACTGAGGCCATGGATGTGCAAGACGTCCAGTTGCAGACGAAAGGAGTGGTTGCCGCCGTGCAAGGGGAAGCGTACTCTCCTCGGTCGCTGGGCGAGCAGGTGGTCAAGGTCGTCAAGCAATTCGCCACGGGCCGCAGCCAGCAGGATGACATCGCGCTGGTGGGTTTCGGGAGGACGGGTTAGCCCGTATTATTCAAACATACAGCAACGGGGGTGTGAAAAGAACACTCACGGAGACGCCAACGGCGAAATGAGAGTCAACCATGATTGAACCAAAAACCGTTCTGAAGCAGGGCCAAACGCCGGGGCGATCGCTGCGTGTGCTGGTGGTGGAAGATAACGTCGATGTCGGCGAAAGCCTGAGCATGCTGCTGCGGCTGTACGGGCACGAGGTCCAATGGGCCCGCAACGGCCCGACCGCCCTGGAAATGGCCTCGGCTTCCCGGCCCGACGTCGTGCTGCTCGACATCGGCTTGCCGGGGATGGACGGCTGCCAGGTTGCCAAACGGTTGCGGGAAAGGCCGGAATTCAAGGACGTGATGATGTGTGCCATGACCGGTTATACCCCAAGCGAAGCCGACCGCCGGCGGCAGCACGAAACAGGGTTCGACCACTACTACGTCAAGCCCGTCAATCCGGCGAAACTGCTCGAACTCTTCAAGAAGGTCAGACCGTGCTCCCCATGAACGACGTCACCGGCATCTTGTCGGCCATCGACCACGGCGATCCGAAAGCCAGCGAAGAGTTGCTGCCGCTGGTCTATGACGAGTTGCGCCGCGTCGCGGCCCTGCAACCGGCGCGCGAACGGCCCGGCCAAACATTGCAAGCCACGGCCCTGGTCCACGACGCGTTCGTGCGGCTGGTCAAGGACGACCGTCCGGCGGCCTGGAGCGGCCGGCGGCATTCCTTCGCCGCGGCGGCCGAGGCGATGCGGCGCATCCTTGTGGAACGTGCCCGCCGCAAACACCGTCTGCGTCACGGTGGCGGGCACAGGCGGGTCGATCTGGAGGAAGACGTTGATCGCCCGTTCGAGGAGCCCCACGAAGACGTGGTCGCCCTCGACGAGGCGTCGCAATCACGACGGCGTCCAGGCCCGGCTGCGCGAGCAACCGCCGAAAATCGGCGTAGGCTTCGACTCGCGCGAATTTGCCGCCGTCGCTAGCCAATAGATTACCTTCTCGGAATCAACGGCCGCTGTTGCTTGCCCAACTTGAGTGGCGTTACTTCAGATCATCCTAACCGTTCGGCGGGTCATTGTTATTATTGGACCATCCCCAACCGCTCGAGCTCCGCCTCGGCGAGGCGGCGCAGCACCGAGAAAGGCGCGGAGTCGTCGACTGCGGTGCGAAAGAACGCCGCCGCGTCGGCGGGCCTAATGGGCGGAGGCAAGTGCCGGTAACGCTGGCCGAGCACGTAGGCCAGCCGGCCGCGCAGATCCGGCGCCAAAGTCGGAGCCAATCCACCCCAACCCGCGAAATTCGTAATTCCCTTCCAGGTCATCAAGCATTGCAGAGCCTGGGTTTTGTTGATCTTGGCGCTAATGAAGGACGTGAAAATCTCGTCCATCAACTCCCAAACGAGCGATTCCTGCTCGGCCGTGAATTCTCCGCCGAAGGCCGTCTGGCGCGCCGCCTCGCCGGCCATCACGACCGCCGCCAGCCGCATACAATCGGCCAGTGACACCTCGCGGAATGCAATCTTCCAGGCGGCGGCATGGCCGCGCCGCGTGCGCCACATCTCGCGGATCACGGCGGGCGGCAAACGCGTGGCAGCGCCAATTGACGCCAGCGGCGAATCGTCGGCAAAGAGGCCGAGCAACGACGTCATCATCCGCGCCGCCTCAGCGTCGGTGACCTCGCCGATGAGCGATGCCAGGATCAGCGCGGCAAGCCGCGTGGTGCCGATGAGCGGCCGGGCATGGTCGGCCAATAGGCCGTCCTTCCAAGCCGCCCGCGCGCCGGCCAGATCGCCCCGCCGTTCGCGCAGCAGGCCGCGAACCAGGCAAGCCATCGGCCGCATGTTCTCCGACATCATACCCGGCGGCAACAACCCGAACATTTCCTCGATGTCGTCTTCCGCAGGGCCCCATTGCTCCATCGCCACCCGCGCCCTGACGCGGGCCAACAACAACAACGGATAGGATACGTGATAGGTTCCGCGGTCGACGCCGCGCTGCTGGACAAGCAGCTTGTCGAGACAGTCCAACGCCTTCGCCGGCTCGCCGCGCAGACATAGAAGCCAGGCGTATTCGGTGACCCAATCAGCTCCTATGCTGACCTGCGCCGGTTCATAGTCGCCCAACATCTGCTCGGCCAAGCGCACCGCGTCGTCGAATCGTCCCGCGACGTGATACCCACGGAGCAAGGACCAGCGAGAACCCCCAAATAGATCGATTTCGGACCCCAGCAGCGATTCGACGTCGACGGCCCGCTCGAGGTTGCGTACGCGGCTGGCATCTTGAGAGTACCAGTTCAAACCGGTCGCCTGCTTGTTGTAGGCGGCGAGGATCTGTTGGCGCAAGTGAACGGGAATCATGGTGGCGAGTTGCTCGAAGCGGTATCGCGTCGAGAGTCCATCGAAAACCTGGTCGGCTTCCTTGAATCGCTGCGCGCGAAGGTCGCCCAGCCACAGCTCGCAAGCCGCCAACACCGGCCAGCGATCGCCCGATTCGGCGGCGACGGACTCCAGTAACTCTTGAGCCTGGGAGTGCCGTTCCAGCGCCACAAAGCAAATCGCCTCCTTGTAGCGCGCCTCCTGCGCCGCGGGCGTGCCGACCGACGTGATCGCCTGTCGCTGGTACGCTTCCAACGCCTTCGCGATATCTCCTCGGCCGTAGGCGTCGTCGCCCAGTTCCAGGGGGCTGGCCACGGTCGGCTGCGCCTGGCGCTTCGCGCGCAGCGACGTCAGCGGCGCCTGCCGAGGCCATACTACGGCCAGCGACGCGGCCTGATCGCGGCCAAGCGGGAAGACGTCGAAGAACTCCAGCGGGACCAGCTTGTCGACCTGGAACGTGAGCCGATCGCCCTGGCGGCTGGCGAAAAGCCGCAGGGCGCCGTCGTCCCACTCGGCGGCAGATAGGTCATGGCTGGTCAGCCGCGCACCTTCGCGCAAGATTTCCATGCGGAACAGGGCGCCGCCCCGCCGGGCCAAGGCGAACGTGGCGCGCTCGGTGGACCGTTCCGGTGGGTCGGGCGCCGAACGGCCCAGCGCCGCGAATCGAAAGACATACCCGGCCATTGGCTGCTCGAGGCTGGCTTGCATGCTGATCCGCAAACCGAGTTCGGCCGCGTCGAGCCAGCCGCGGCCGAATTCAGCCTCGACCTCGATATTGCCGCGCAACGCCCCGCGAGTGACGACCGAGGCCGCTTTGTCCGGCGGCTGACCGGCAGGAACGACCGGTCGCAAATTTCCATCTTCTCGTGACACCACTCCGGGCGTAAAAACCTCCTCGGGATCGGTGTCCACGCTGAGATGAACCACGGTCTCCCAAGCCCGGCGGCGCTCGTTCAAGGCTTGTCGCAATGCCGCGGCCAGCGCCTCGTCCCGTTTGGCCAGCAGCTTCGACGCCTGCTCGACGCGCGCCTCGTCCGCAGGCTCCAACGCGGCATGCTTCAAGAGCCCATGGTGAAAGTCGGTATACCGCTGATAGAGCCTCTCGCGGGCGGATGCTACCTCCGCGAGCGAAAAGGCATTGGAATCGGCCGCCAACGATTCCATCCGCTCCAAATGCTCCGGCGACCAGGCGCGGTCGTCCAAACCGGCCTCGAAGGCCTGGTTGAGCCGCGTCAGCCGCATCGTCCGGCCCGTTCGGACGGCCACGTAGCCGGCCACGCCGATGGTCGCCGCCAGGGCCAACACCGTCGCCGCCAGGGCTGGACTGCGGCGAACCTTGCGCAGCACGCGCGCCGCCACGCCCCGCCGCCGCGCTAGAATGGGTTCACCCGCGCTGAAACGATCGAGATCTTCGGCCAGGGCGATTGCCGAACCATAGCGCGCCGCGGGCTCTTTGGCGAGGGCCTTCAGACAAATCGTCTCCAAGTCGCGGTGGATTTTCACGTTCAATGACCGAGGCGAGGGAGGCTCCTCCGCTTGGATTCGGCTGAGTACTTCTCCCACACTCCCCTGGAAGGGAGGCCGCGCGCAGAGCATCTCGTACAGAACGGCGCCTAGGGCATAGACATCGGCGAGTGGTCCGACGTCGTGAATACGCCCCGCCGCCTGCTCCGGCGCCATATACGCCGGGGTTCCCATCACCTGCCCCGAATGTGTCAGCAAGCTGGCCTCGTCGCCCAACTCTTTCGCCAGGCCGAAGTCCATCAGTACCGGCTGGCCGGTTTCGGCCTCAATCATCACGTTGGCCGGCTTCAAATCACGATGGACGACGCCGTGCTCGTGCGCGTAGCCCACAGCCCGCGCCACCCGCGCGAGCAATTCGGCCACCTCGCGAGCACTTGGACTTCGCTCGGCGGACCAATCCCGCAGCGTCTGTCCGGCGACGAAGTGCAATGCCAGGTAAGGGCGTCCCTCCGTCTCCCCCACCTCGTAGATCGGGCAGATGTGTGGATGGCGCAGCCGGGCGGCGGCGCGGGCTTCGCGCAAGAACCGCTCGCGGTCCACGGCGTCGGCGAGTTGGCCGGCCAACGGCAACTTGATCGCGACCAGTCGGCCTAGCACACAGTGACGCGCCTTGAGTACGACGCCCATGCCACCTCGACCCAAAAGCCCCAGCACCTCGTAGCCTGGAATCCTCGGTAATTCCACCGACTTCGATGCGGGCAGTTGCAGTTGTGACGCCTCGACATGCGTGGACGACGAATCGACGCGTGAAGGCGCCTCGCCGCCATCCCTGGCCAACTCAAGATCGACGATCGCCAGTTGGTCGAGCAGCGCCGCCGCCTGCGACGGGAACCGGCCCGCGTACTCGTCATGCGACGGGCGGTCGCCCCAGCGGTGCCGCGCGCGATATTCCGATTCGATAAGGTTCAATGGAAGTGAATCGAGTGCTCCAAGCTCGGGGAACTCTCGCTGGTAGGCGTCCAATCGCGGTTTGTACTGTGTGCCGCCTGTGGCGGGCTGCAACGCCGAATCGTCGTTGGCGCGGATAGCGGTGTCGAGCGAATCGGCCAGCTTCCAACGGTGCTCCAAATCAATCGCCACCAACGATTCGAGCAGACGACGCCGCGCGTCGCGCGGAGCGGTTTCGTCGAGCGCCGCCAGGAACGTCGTGATCGACGGTGGAGTGCGCGCCTGCCAAGCCTGCACGAAGCTCGTGAGGTATGTCGCCAGCGGATCGTATGCGCCGGTGAGTGACGGGTCGACAAGGGGCATGGGCTTGACTTCCTTTCGCTTCAGTTGCCAACATTTTTCGTCCCTAAAGTGAAAAACCTTCTCGGCCTCGGCCGCATGAAATTACCAACAAAAAAGACGCCTACCCAGTTGCCGGACTTTTACTCGTTCCCACGCTCCGCGTGGGAACGGCTCCGTGTCCCCATGCGCGGCGGCACTCCGTCGTCGCGGGGCGGCGGAAGATGTGTTCAGGGCGGCGGCAGCCGCGCCCCGGTCTCGCGGTCGTAGGGATCCGTCGGGGCTGCGCTTCAAGGGTCACCGTCTTTCTGTCGTGCCAGCATGCCGCGCAGTTGCTCGACCTTTTCGGGATGGGTGTCGGCCAAGTCATTTTTTTCCTGGGGATCGTCGGCCAGATGATACAGCTCGATCGACTCCGAGCGGCCGCGCGACAGAATCAGCTTCCAGTCGCCGTCGAGCAGGGCGGAGGCGGCGCCGATGTCCCAGTACAGGGTCGGGCCGGCCGGTTTTTCGCCCACGCCGGTCAAGAGCGGCCAAACGTCGCGGCCCTCCAGCTTCCAGGCGGCCTCCCGACGCGCGCCGGCCAGACGCGCCAGCGTGGGGAACCAGTCGAGATAACTGACGGTCTCTTCAACGACGGCCGGCTTGAGGGCGCCGCGCCAATGAACGAACGCGGGCACGCGAACGCCCCCTTCGTAAAGCTCCACTTTCCAACCGCGCAACGGCCGGTTGTCGCCCAAAGTCGCATAGGGACCGTGCCGTCCGTCATATTGACTCTTGGCCGACGCGCGATCCCAATTTCGCTGGCCGCCATTATCGCTCGTGAAAAGGACAAGGGTGTCGTCGATTTGCCCGGTCTTCTCCAGCGTTTCGACGATCTTGCCGACGGCCGCATCCATGTGTGTCACGCTCGCGGCGAAGAGACGCCGCGAGGCGTCCTTGATGGAGTTGTGGTACGGCGCAAGCCATTGCTCATCTTCCGCGAGCGGATAGTGCGGCACGCTGAAGGCGACGTAGAGAAAAAACGGCCCCTGCCGCGGCTCCGAGAGAAAGCGAACCGCTTCGGCGGCGATCAGGTCGGTGGCGTGGCCCGGCTCGTCCACGAACTCATCGTCGCGGTGCCAGGTGCGGGCGCCGGTCTTGTAGCGGTGGGTCAACGGGTCGACCTGGCCGTGGAGGTAGCCGTAGGTTCGGTCGAAGCCGAAGCGGCGCGGCCCCACCTCGGGTCGGAGGGTCAGGTGCCACTTGCCGCACATCGCAGTGGCATAGCCGCGCGTTTTCAAGAGCCGGGCCAGGGTGAGGGTTTCGAGTGGCAACGATTCCGTGCTGCGCGGATCGATGGCGTCGTGGATGCCGAACCGGCATGGGTTGCGGCCGGTCAGCAGGCCCGCGCGGGTCGGCGAACAGATGGGGTAGACGTAGTGCCGTTCCAGCCGCACGCCCTCGCGGGCCAGCCGGTCCAGGTGGGGCGTGCGCACCTCGGAGCCGTGGTAGCCGATGTCGTTCCAGCCCAGGTCGTCGGCGACCAGCACGAGGAAATTCGGCGGGCGCTTCGGTTCCTCGGCCATCGCCGCAGGCGCGCCGCTCGTGAGCAGCGCCAAAGCGAGGCCCACCAACGGCGGCGCGAGGCCAGCCCGCCGGAGCAGAGTACGTGATACGTTCATGGTCTCTCTCTTTCTCTTTAGAGCCTATCCCAGAACCTTCCGCAACAGCGGGTAAGCGATCCGCCCGCTCCACTGGTGGCCACCGTCGAAACGGTCCACCTGGAGTTGATCTTCGGCCTTCAGGGCCGTGTAGGCGCGGCGCAGGCGCTGAAGGGCCTTCTCCGCCCACTCGGGTGCGACGAGGTCGTCGCGGGCGCCGACCTCCCAGACGCAGGGCCGCGGCGCGATCAGAGAGCCGATTTCCGGCACGTCGCCGTAGCGCAACAGGCCGGGGATGACCTGGGCGCCGCAGCCGTAACGCGTGCCGACGCGCTCCTGCATCACGTTGAGTGCGCCGGAGACGACGGCCGCCTTGATGCGTGGCTCCAGCGCCGCCGCCAGCATGGTCATGCGACCGCCGTACGACAGGCCGACGCAGGCGAGCCGCTCGGCGTCCACTCGCTCATGCCGGGCCAGCAGGTCCAGCGCCCACAGGCAATCGCGCAAGTTCTCGGCCATGAGCACCTTGCCGAACAGTTGCAGCCGGACGAAGGTGACGCCGCAGGGGTCTTCGCCGTGGTAGGCTGCGCGGTCGTCGAGCCGGCGGCCGAACGGCGTCAGGCACGGCACGGCCACCACGTAGCCGCGGCGGACCAGTTGCCGGCCATAGTCGTAGTGGTTCTCCTGGATCTCCTTGCCGACGCCCGGTTGCTCGTCGCGACCGGCGACCGTGTCGTAGCCGAAGCGGCCGTGGCCGTGCAGGGCCAGCACGCCGGGGCGCGGCTTGGTTTCCTGGTCGCGCGGCAAGAGCAGATAGACCGGTAGCGGCGGCTGGCCGTCGGCGGTCAGCACCAGTTCCTCGCGGCAATGGTCCGGCAATTCCACGCGACGTTCGAGCGCTGTGGTCCACTTGGCCGGTGGCTGGTGCGGTCCCAGCAGTAAACGCAGTTGGGCGGCGAACTTCCGCTGCCAGGTGTGGCACTCCGCCGCGGTCGCGCCTTGGAACTCCAGAGTCAGCGGAGCTTCCTCGGCAAGTTGGCGGATGTGCTCGTCGACGGTGGGCACGCGCGGCTGCTCCTCGGCCTGGAGAAGGCGTGGCGGCAGACCGGCGAGCAGGGTTGCGCCGCAACCCCGCAAGAACCGGCGACGTGGGAACGGGGACGCGACCATCACGGTTCTCTCCTTGTTGGTCTTCTCCTGAGCCGCAGCAGGCGAAAGTCTTTACCGCCTACTTCCAGCGTCACGGCTTGGCCTTCCAGGAGGCGGGGCTCACCGCCCAGCGGATGATCGACTTCCACCGTTTCTCCTTTCGGCAAGGCGGTTCCCCCCCCACATCCATTATACCGCGCGCGGCCAAGAATGAGAACATTCGGAAGCCTGCACACCAACCCGCGGCGTAATCAAGGCCCTTGGTCGCGCTCCTTGCTTGCGCCGCGGGTTAGAGCCTATCCCAAAACCGCCGGGCAGGCGGGACGCCTGCACCACAAGGCGGTTTTGGGATAGGCTCTTAGTGTCGAAGCGGGCCGCAGCCTTCATTCCGTCGCTCTCCACGATACAATGCGGGGAACGATGTCCGATACTTGATTTGCTGGAGGTCGCCGCGATGCCATCCCCATTTCCGGGCATGAACCCCTACTTGGAGCAGAACGATACCTGGGAGGATGTTCACCAGAACCTGATGACCCGCGCCCAGGAAGCATTGAGCGCTCAAGTCGGTCCCAATTACCTCGTCAAGGTCGAAGTCCGGCTCTATCTTCATGAATTGGACGACGAGGAACGGAGATTCATGGGGCGCGCCGACGTCGGCATCGCGGCCATGGACGACGAGCGGTCGGGCGGCGCCGTCGCAACCGCGCGAGCGCCGATGCGGCTTGTGCTGCCGGCGGCGGAAGTCGGACGTTACTCGTCGCTGGAGATTCGCGATCGTCGCGACCGTCGGCTCGTCACGGCGATCGAGTTGCTCAGCCCGGCCAACAAGAACAACAAGCTCGATCGCGCCGCGTACCTGAGCAAGCGGCAAGGATATTGGGCAAGTCTGACGAACTTCGTCGAGATCGATCTGCGTCGCGGTGGCGAACGTCCTTCGCCGCCCGAGCTCCCCTCGTGCGACTACTACGTGATGGTCAGTCGCATCCAGGACCGTCCGCTGCTCGACTTCTGGCCGATTCAACTGCGCGACCGTTTGCCCCGCGTGCCCGTGCCCCTGGCGGACCCGGACCCTGACGTGTTTCTCGACCTGCAAGAATTGTTGCACCGGACTTATGACGCCGCCGGCTACGCGAAGTACGTCTATCGTGAAACTCCACAGCCGCCGCTCGTGCCCGCCGACGCCGAATGGGCCAAACAGTTCCTGCCGGCCAATGGGGCCTAACGCCCTCATGCAACATGCCGCGCTACGTGATCCTCCGCCACGAAATGCCCGCCGGATGCGAGCGAGCGTCGCACTGGGACTTCATGCTTGAAGCCGATGGCGCCCTGCGCACTTGGGCATTGCCGGCACCGCCGGACTCGACGTCGCCGATCGAGGCCGAGGCGCTGCCCGACCATCGGCTCGCGTACCTCCATATCGAGGGGCCGATTTCCAGCGCGGGCGGCGCTGGTTCTCGCGGCACTGTGGCTCGCTGGGACGAGGGAATCTATCGCCTGATCCGGCGGAGCGCCGGCGAGTGGGAAATCGAACTGACCGGCAAACGATCACGCGGCCGCGCGACATTGACCAGGCTCTCCCAGGGCGAAACCGCCGCAGGCGCTCAGCGCTGGCGGTTTTCCTTCTCGCCGGAAGGCGCCAAGGCGACCGGCTTGAAGCCAGGATCCCAGGTCGGCGAACCTTCGGAGTTGCCGCGCGTCGTGCGGCCCGCGACATAAAGCGCGCCGTCGCGAAGTTCGAGCGTCTCCAGCACGTAGAGGGTGTCTTCATCGTCACGCGGCGGATGAACACGCACCAGGGCCACGGGGTCGCCTTCGGCTTGCTGCCAAGTGAGCTGGAATTCGGCCTCGGTCGCGGCCTGTTGCACACCGTCGAGGATCTCGCCCATGGGCACCGGGATGGCCCCGGCGCGGGCGTTGTGCAAACGCACCGAGAGCACGTTCGGCTCCTGCATGTAGATTTCGGCGTCAAGCGACATGACGGTCGCGACGGCGCCATGCAGGTAGCGGCAGGCGACCGTCACGCCCTCAGGCCGGATTTGGACGCGCGGATCGACGACGCCGGGCGGAAGCGTATCGGGGAAGTTCCTGGCGAGGTCGACGGCCAGCCAGCCATTGATTTGCTCGGAGGTGAACAGCGCCTGCCAGCGGCCTTCCTTGCGGACGTTGCTGGCAAGGGCGGTCGCGGTTTCCAGCAGTTGATCGCTGGCCACCTGCTGGGCCTCAGGGTGGAGTTTGAGCGATTCCCGATAGAAGTGCGGAACCCGCGTCGCCGCCCAATAGCCCCATGCCAGGAAGCCGCCGGCGACCAACGCCACCAGGCACGCCGCCCCCACCGCAATGCGAAGTTTCATGCGGACCTCGGCCGCGGAAGAAATGAAAAGTCCGTACATTGGAATACTAGGGAGCCGCCGCTCATGAGTCAATGCGAATTCCTCCGCCGGCAAACCGCAACAGGGCATATTTCTTCCTCCCCGTTCGTAACACCAGCACCGTTTCACTGGCCAAATCCTTGGCGGTGAGCGTCGTCTCGATGCCGGTCACGCGGCGATTGTTGACGTAAGCGCCCCCCTGCTCGATCGTGCGCCGCGCCTCGCCGTTGCTCTTGGCCAAACCGGTCTTGACCAAGGCGTCGATGATACCCAAACCGTCGCCGCCCAATGCTTCACACGAGAACTGCCGGCTTGGAACGTCGGCAAAGATCTCGTCCAGTTCGCGGTCGGTCAACTCGTTGATCTCGGCGCCAAATAGGATCTCCGTCGCGCGACGCGCTTTGGCCAGGCCCTCGACGCCGTGGACCATCGCGGCCAATTCATCGGCCAAGCGCCGCTGGCTCTCGCGGCGGCCCGGGTCGCGCAGGCGTGCCTCGTCGAGCGCCTCGATCTCCTCACGCGATAAATCGGTGAAGTACCGCAGGCACTTGCCGGCGTCGGCGTCGTCGACGTTGATCCAGTATTGATAGAACTGGTACGGGCTGGTTCGCTCGGCCGAAAGCCACAGCGCGCCCGACTCCGTCTTGCCCATTTTCGAGCCGTCGCTTTGGGTCAACAGCGGGCAGGTCATGCCGTAAAGTTGCGCGCCGCGCATCCTCCGGGCGAGGTCGATGCCGGCGGTGATGTTGCCCCACTGATCGCTGCCGCCGACTTGCAGTTCGCAGCCGTGGCGTTGGTGCAGGTGCGCGAAGTCGTAGGCTTGCAACAGCATGTAGCTGAACTCGGTAAAGCTCAGGCCGCCGTCGGGGCGCTCCAGCCGGCTCCTCACCGAGTCCTTGGCCAGCATCACGTTGACGGGAAAGTTCTTGCCGACGTCGCGGAGGAAATCGAGAAAGCTGAATGTGCTCATCCAATCGTGGTTGTTCAGCAACCGCGCCGGGCAGGCGCCGTGGTCGAAGTCCAAGATCCGCCGCATCTGGGCTTCGATCTTGGCGACGTTGGTCCGCAGTTCGTCGAGCGCGAGCAGCTTGCGTTCTTCGCTTTTGCCGCTGGGGTCGCCGATCATACCGGTCGCGCCGCCGACCAGGGCGATGGGATGGTGGCCGGCGCGCTGGAAGCGGCGCAGCATCATCAGCGCCACCAGGTGGCCCACATGCAGGCTGTCCGCCGTCGGATCGAAGCCGGCGTAAAGCGTCCGACTCCGCTCGGCCAGCCAGCCGGGCAGTTTTTGGTCGTCGGTCGTTTGATGGATCAGCCCGCGCCAGGTGAGCTCGGAGAAGATGTCGGTCATGGTCAGTTGTCATCTCCACATGTCATCATCGGCGAACGGGTGCGCCGGGCCGGCGAACTTGGGCTTGGGCAGGGCCTTCAGGGCTTGTTCGGCGAGTCGCAGATCTTCGTGGGTGGTGATCTTCATGTTGATCGACGAGCCGTGTACGACGGTCACCGTGTGGCCGGTTCGCTCGACCAATTGGGCATCGTCGGTGGCGACGAAATCGGCGCGGCGGGCGTAGGCGTCGAGCAGCAGTTGCCTGCGGAAAACCTGGGGTGTTTGCGCTTCCCAAAGCCCTTCCCTGGGGACCGTTTCCTGGATCGCGTGGTTCGCCCCGACCCGTTTGAGCGTGCCGGAAACCGGTAGTGCGAGGATCGCCGCCCCGCTTCGCTGGGCCGCCTCGAAGACCTTGCTGATCCACTCGTCCACGATGCAGGGGCGGGCGGCGTCGTGAACGGCCACGAAATCCATGTCGGGCTTGACCCTCGCCAAGGCGCGCTCGATCGAATCGGCCCGCTCCTTGCCGCCCTCGACCACGTCGATCCCCAGAATCATCACGTTCGACGCGAACTTGAAATCGAACTCCTCGCGGTCCTCGGCCGCGACGACCAGGATCAACTGCTTGACGTCGTCGCGGTGCAGGAACTTTTCGGCCGAATGCATCCACACGGCCCGGTTCGCCAGAGGGGCGAAGGGCTTCTTGTAGTGCTTGTCCTTGAACCGGCTGCTGGCGCCGGCGGCCGGCATGATTACGGCGAATTGGGCCACGGCGGCAACTCCAGTGTGGGATCGACCTGGAACACGCCCATTGTCGGTTCTCGGGCCGCGCCGTCAAGGCGCGCGCCGAGGCCGGCCGATGCGTGCCAATGGTGGGTCGGCTCGCCAAGGCGACCGGCTGGCCGGCGAGGGGGAATTACTTGCCCGGCGTTCGTCCCTCGGCGGCCTGGAGACGCGCAACGTCTTCGGGCGTCGGTTTTTGCGCCTTGCCCAATCGGGTCGTTTCGGCCTCCGCCTGCTCCCACTTGCCGTCGCGCGCCAGGGCGATGATGGCCAGGAACTCCTGGTATTCCACGTCGGAGACCGTCCCCTTTTGCCTGCCGTCTTCCAATCGTTTCGCGCAATCCTCCAGCCACGTTGCTTGCTTGCTCGATGTGGCCGTGCGAAGTCCGTCGACCAGCCTGCGGTTGCCAGGGCTGACCTGCGGCGGTTTGGCACAGCCCGTGATCAGGAGGGCCGCGACGATCGCCAAACCAATGGCGCTGTTCCTGTTCATGGTAATACCTCAATAGTCGCTGTTGATGATGTCATTGGCGGCGCGGGTGCCCAGCCGCGACCAGGTCAGATGATCGACCGTCTCCGAAACGAATCTCACGCTTCCATCGCAAAGGAGCACATTGGCGCCATTGGGATGTTCGGCCCAGACTTCGTCGGTGTTCGCAAAGGGCTGGTTGGGAGGCTTGATGATCGGCGGAACTTCCAAGGGAGTCGGGCCGGTATGCGCGTTGACTTGCGACGCCGAAGGATCGGAACCAACGAAGGCGAACGTCGGGGCCGGGTTGGTCACTCCGCCCGGCACGACGCCCACCCAGGTCGAGTCGCTATGGTAGGGAGTCTGTTCCGAAACGATCAGCGTCTGGCTGGTGCCGTCGCGGATGTCGGCCAGGCGCGTGCGGCTGTTTCGATAGAGCACGCCGTCGCAGACTTGAGTGAGATCCAGCGCCGGATCGTAGTACTGCTGCCAGGGTGAGAACCGTCCGGCGACGCCGACGTAATTCGACCTCGCGAAGACCGCAAGCGTCTTGCCCGACGCATTGATGACGTCATACGGGTCCGGGTTCATGTTCGTGGCCGAGGGACAGATATAGATGGGGACAGTCGTCGCGGCGGCGACCGCATTGGCCGGCGACCAGCAAGGGAGATCTTTATTGAATGTTTCGTAGAGTGCCCGCTGCTCTTGATACGCCAGCGAAAGCATCAAGAAGCCGTAGCCCGGCCCCGTGTCGCCGGTGCCCGGGTCGGGTGGGCCCATCGGCACATTGCCGCTCGGCGAGACGACGTAAGCGGGCGGGAACTGCCGCAAGACATCGTGATAGTCGTGCAACGCGATGCCGATTTGTTTCAAGTTGTTCGTGCATTGCGCCCGGCGGCCCGACTCGCGGGCGGCCTGCACCGCCGGCAGCAGCAGCCCTACCAGCAAACCAATGATCGCGATCACGACCAGCAATTCGATCAGCGTGAACGCGCGATGTTCAGTACGCATGGAAAACCTCCTCCGAGGGAATGAAAGCGAAAACAGCAGGCGGCGGGAACGCCTAGCCGGTATTATTCATGGTCCCGTAGCTGGCTTCGCAAGAAGTCAGGCCGTGGATGCGAGTTACGCCAGAATTCTTGCGAATTCTGCTACAGCACACTGTCGCAATTCGAAGGGGAGCCGGCCGCGGGAGGAGCGCGGGCAAGGCAATCGGAGGGAACCGACGATGAAAAGCGGACGGAAGCGACGACAGCTAGATCGCCGGTCAACTCGCCCGGCCCCGATTCGGCAACCGGCGAGCCGGCTAGCGAACTCTTGGCCACGAAACGGCAGACGGCGCACGAGTCGTCATGGTCACTGTGGCCACCGCCGCCGCCGTTCGATTCGGCGACGGGCGACGTTGGGGCGTGGCCATGATCGCGCCCGAACCCGTCCGCAACAGCCCCGTCCGCAACAGCCCAGTCCGGCACGACCGGCCACTGGTGTTGTTCGACAAGCGGCCCGTCGTGCGTGTGCCACAAGTCGCCGAGCGTGCCGGCCAGCGCGTACGTCAGCACGGCGAGTAAAGCCACTCGGCGACGGAGTCGAACCGACATTAGTATAGGCTCTAAAAGTCCGAAACGATGTCGTTGGTCGAGCGAGTCGCCAGCCGCATCCAGATGAGTTGGTCGACGTTATCCGAAATGAAGCGCACGCTGCCGTCACAGAACATGACGTTGCACCCACTGGGGTGGTTCGCCCACATCTCGTCAGGTAACGCCAACGGCTGGTTCGGCGGCTTGATGATGGAGGGGACTTCCTGGGGCGTCGGCCCACTATGTACGTTCACCTGGGCCGCGGCGAGGTCGGAACCGACGCCGGCGAACACCCGCGCCGGGAGCGTCACGGCTCCGGGCACGACGCCCACCCAGGTCGAGTCGCTGTGGTAGGGAGTCTGCTCGCCGACCATCATCGTGGTGCTGGTGCCGTCGCGAATATCGGCGAACTTGGTGCGGCTGTTCCGATAGAGCACGCCGTCGGCGATCTTGGACAGGTCGGGGGCCGGGTTGTTCCAGACGGCGATTCGCCCGGCCACCCCCACGTACGTCGAGCGTGAAAACGTGGCCAACACGGTTCCCGAAGCGTTGACGACGTTGTACGTGCCCTCGGCGCCAACCGCCGAGGGACAAAGGTAGGCGGGCACCGGCGAAGCGGCGGCGACGGCGTTGGTGGGATTCCAACAATTGAGGTTCGTGTTGAACGTCTGGTGCAACGCGAATTGCTCCATCTGGGGCAGCGCCAGCATCAGGAAACCGTAGCCTGGACCCGTGTCGCCGCTCGTCGGGTCGGGCGAGCCCACGATCGCGTTGCCGCCCGGCACGGTCACGTACGCCGGCGGAAACTGCAAGTAAGAATCGTGGTAGTTCTGCATCGCGATGCCGATTTGCTTCAGGTTGTTGAGGCACTGCGAACGGCGCGACGATTCGCGCGCCGCTTGCACGGCCGGCAGAACGATGGCGATCAGGATGCCAATGATCGCCATCACCACCAACAACTCGATCAGAGTGAAGGCCCTACGATCGCCACGCATCAGCATGGGGATACCCATGTATGAGAGATCGCCCCGATTTAGAATCGTTTGCATTCTACGCTCTTGTGCAGGGGCAGGTCAAGCACCGTCGACATCACGGACATCACGCTCCGCGCGATGAAACCTCATCACGCGGAGCGTGACGTCTAGGATGCTCATGTAACCGCTTGGCCCAGCCCCCCTCATCCTACTAGAATGGTCGCCGTCGAGAACCTCAAGGGACGCAGGGTTCAGGGTTCAGGATCTTGGAACGACGCCGCTCCGTGAATCTGAACTCTGAACCCCGAACCCCGAACCCCGAACCCCGAACCTCATGTATTCTCCCACACGCGACGAACTCGATCGCTGGGATCGCGAGCACGTCTGGCACGCTTTCACGCAGATGGCCGAATACGAGCCGCTCTTGATCGAACGGGCGCACGGCTGCACCTTGGTCGACATCGACGGCCGGGAATACCTCGACGGCACGAGCAGCGTCTGGTGCAATGTTCACGGTCACGCCCAGCCGCGGATCGACGCGGCGATTCGCGAGCAGTTGGGGCGTGTGGCCCACACGACGCTCTTGGGGGCCTCGAACTCGACCACCGTGCGGCTTGCCCGGCGGCTGGTGGAATTAGCCCCCGCCGGCTTGGAGCGGGTGTTTTTTTCCGACGACGGCGCCACCGCGGTCGAAGTCGCCCTGAAGATGGCTTTCCAGTATTGGCGGCAATGTTCCGATCCGCGGCCTGAGAAGACGAGCTTCCTAGCCTTGGGCGAGGCCTATCATGGCGACACGCTCGGCAGCGTCTCCGTGGGCGGGGTCGAACGCTTCCACGCCCTGTTCTCGCCGCTCTTGTTCGATGTGGTGCGGCTCGCCGCGCCGCGGACCTACCGCTTGCCCAGCGGCGTATCGGCCGCGGACGCCTTGCCGTATTACCTCGGCCAACTGGAGCAGGCATTGGCGCGGCACCACCGGCGGCTGGCGGCGATGGTCATCGAACCGTTGGTCCAGTGCGCCGCCGGGATATTGACGCATCCGGAGGGTTATCTGCGCGGAGCGCGCGAGTTGACGCGGCGTTACGGCGTGCTTTTGATCGCCGACGAGGTGGCCGTCGGTTTCGGCCGCACGGGCCGCATGTTCGCGTGCGAGCACGAGGCCGTCTCCCCCGACTTCCTCTGTCTGGCCAAGGGGCTCAGCGGCGGCTATCTACCGCTGGCCGCCACGTTGTCGACCAGCGAAATCTGGCAAGCGTTCCTGGGACGGTACGCGGAGTCGAAGCAGTTCTATCACGGGCACACCTATGGCGGAAACCCGCTGGGGGCGGCGGCGGCGTTGGCGTCGCTCGAGGTGTTCGACGAGGCGCGCGTGCTGCCCGGATTATCGGCCAAGATCGCGCGGCTCGGCGAACATCTCGCTCGCATCGCCCGGCACCCGCATGTGGGCGACGCGCGGCAGCGCGGTTTGATCGCCGGCATCGAGTTGGTCCGCGACCGCGCGACCGACGAGCCCTACCCTTGGGCCGAACAGCGCGGCGGGCGCGTTTGCCGCCATGCGCGGCAACGCGGCGTCTTGATACGTCCCTTGGGCAACGTGGTCGTCATTTTTCCGCCACTATCGATTTCGCTCGACGAATTGGACCGGCTTTGCGCGGCGGTCGAGGAAGGGATCGACGTGGCGACGGAGTAATTGCCTCGTTCCCACGCTCCATGTGGGAACGGTGCTTCGGCCGCTCGCCAATTCCAAACTGACTCGCATAGGGCGATGGCAAGGATCCCCCGTTGCTTGATCCGTGGCGCGCGGTATCCTTGTGCTTCAAACCCAGGGAGTTTCTGATGCGCCACGACTACTTGGCTCTTGCCGCCTTGGCCGTGCTGGCCGGTTGCAACTCGTCGACGCCCAATCAACCCGCCGCCATTCCCGCCGAGGAAGCCGGCGGCGGCGCCCAACCCCTTGTCGCGGTCAAGCTGGCCTTGAACTGGTATCCCGAGGCCGAGCACGGTGGCTACTACGCCGCCTTGCGGCAAGGCTACTACCGCGAGGCGGGGCTGGACGTCGAAATCGTCAAGGGGGGCCCCAACGCACCCGTGATTCCGCTGGTGGCGCGGGGCAACATGGCCTTTGGCATCGCCAACGCCGACGGATTGCTGCAGGGCCGGGCACAAGACGCGCCCGTGGTCGCCCTGATGGCCCCGCTGCAAACCAGCCCGCGCTGCGTCATGGTCCACGAGAGTTCCGATATCGACGACTTCGCCGACCTCGTCAAGCTCAAGACGCTGGCGGCCAACGACTCGCAATCCTTCTTCCGCTTTCTGACCCGGCGCGTGCCGCTGGCCAACGTGACCATCGTGCCCTATCAAGGGACCGTGGCCATGTTCCTGCTCAACAAAAATTACGGGCAGCAAGCCTACGTCTTCAGCGAGCCCTTCACCGCCAGGCGGGAAGGGGGTGATCCCAAGTCGCTGCTCGTCGCCGACCTGGGCTTCAATCCCTACACCAGCGTGCTCTTCAGCAGCGAGCCGTTCCTGCGCGAAAACGCCGACGTCGCACGCGGCATGGTGGCGGCCAGCGTCCGAGGCTGGGAGCACTATCTCGCCGAGCCGGAAGAAACGAACCTTTACCTCCACGAAGTCAACCCGGAGATGAGCCTCGAGGCGTTGGCCTACGGAGTCGAAGCGCTGACCCCCCTGGTGCGCGACGAAACGGCCGACGCCGGGGGCATCGGCCGCATGTCCGCGGAACGTTGGCGAACGCTCGCGGAGCAACTCATCGAGATCGAATCGCTGGAAGCCGGGGCCGTGCGCCCCGAAGAAGTGTTTACCACGGAGTTTCTGCCGCGGTAAGAGCCTATCCCAAAACCACCGTTGTCGGATTGGGCCATGCTCAAAGTAGCAGGCACACTCCGTGTGCCGTAGCTTTCCGCCCGCCGACGTCGACTCGCCGGAGGTTACGGCACACGGAGTGTGCCTACTACATTGCCCAAAAGTAGAATGTCCCCTTTCTGCGCCCCGAAGGGAGTCAGTCAATCGCACGTCGACGCGGTGATGAATCGACCACCCCGCTCGTACGGGGCGGACAACCGTTTTTCATGGCGCGTTCCTGGGGCTGTCGCCGGCTGTCGCCCCAGGCTCGACAACCTCGCCGCTACGCGGCGGAATGCAATCATGCTGCTCAAGAATGCTTGGCGTAGCTCGCCGTATGCCTCTTGCACGAAATCGTCGGAGAGTCTGCCGAAACCACGACGTTATTTGTGAAACGGATCACTTAGCCTGGGGCGCAAGCAAGGTAAGCTCAAAGCTGGGCCTTGCTTGCGCCGCGGGTTCGTGTGGGGGCCGTGGTTTACTTTCGCAGCTTGTTTTCGGGCAGATGGGTCAAGCTCGTCGCGCGTGGTGGACGACTGAGATAGGCGAACAGGTCGGCAATCTGCTCGAGCGTGAGCTGGTTCAACAGCCCCTCCGGCATGGCCGACTTCTTGCTGGGCGAGGTCTCCTCAATGTCGTCCTTGTGGATGGTCGCCTTCTCGCCGTTGGCTTGCAATACCACGATCGAACCGTTGCCCGCGGGCGCGATGATGCCCGTGTACGTCCGGCCCGCCGACGTCGTCACCGTCTTGCTCGCGTACTGGTCGGAAATCACTTGCGAAGGGAAGATGATCGATTCCAGAATCTCCTTGCGCTGGAAGCGCAGGCCGACGGTCGAGAGATCGGGACCGACTCCCTCGCCGCGGGTGCCGTAGCGGTGGCACTTGACGCACTTGGCCGTGGTGAACATCTCCGCCCCTCGCTCGGGGTTGCCCCTCGTGGCGGTGTCGCCGGTCAGGTATCCGAGCAGTTCCGGGTAACTGAAGCGAGCTTCTTGCGGTTCTTCCGGCAAGGTCGGCGCGGGCTCGTTGGGGTATTTATTCTCGAACCAGCGTTGCCAGGCCGCCAGGGCCGTGTCCCAAGTGTCGCCCGGCTGGTGGGCCCTTTCGCCGGTCCATCGCCCGAGCAATTTCACGGCCAGCGTGCCGCCGTTCTCCTTCAGCTTCAGCCCGCACAGGATCACCTGGCGGATCGGCTCGGGGCCGTCGGGAATACTCTCGACCGTCGCGAGTTGGCCGAGCACTTCCTGCGCCGCCACGCCTTCGACGATGGACAGCGACTTGACGAGCACCGGCCAGTTCTCTCCGCCCGGAGTCTGGGCCAGGCCCATCGCCAACTCCTCGCGGCGCCGCGGGTGCGCTTCATAATTCTTGCGCAAGTGGGCCATCGCCTCCGGCGCGCCACTACGCCCCAGCACGGCGACCACACCCGTGGCCAGCCGCTTGATCGCCGGCCCGTCGATCGCGGCCAACTGGTCGTCCAGCGCGATCAACCGCGCCAGGATCGCCTCGCCCGGATCGACCGGCAGCGTGGCCAGCACCCACAAGGCCCCCGTGGGCCAGCGGGTGGCGTCGGCCAGCACGAGTTGGCGCTCCTCGTCGTTCATGCCGGCGACGAAATCGCGCGAGACGTTGTCGATATAGCCCACGTAGCTATGGCCGCCCGGCAGTTCGTGGGCTTTCTCGTAGAACTCGACCAGCGCCAGTTTCTGCTGGGGCGTCCAGCCCGATGTGATGAAGCGCGCGTAAAACGCCGTGTGCAGCTTCTCCTCGGCGGGCGCGTCGCCTTCGATGACGGTGATGAACCGCTCGATGACGCTCGTTTCCTGCAAGTAGGCCAACAGCCGCGTGAGTTCGCGGTTGATCCGTTGCACGCGGCCCTTCGGCTCGTTGGCGGGGTATTCGTCGGCCAACTGTTTGCAGAGCGCGGGTACGTTCTTGCGGGTCAACTTGCCGCGTTCCAAGGCCCGTTGCACCACGCGCAGCAAGTCGACGAAATCTTCATCCTTGAGGTAGGCCTTCATCCGTTCGCTGGCGCTGGTGAGAATGGCGTCGATCGTTTCGTCCTTGGGATCCATGGCCAGCAGGGCCAGCGAGCCTTGCAGGAAGGTCCGCGGATCGCGCGCTTCGAGCACGGCGGTCTCCCACCGCGCGACGGGCAGGCACTCGAGCGCGAGTCGCGCGGCCCAGACCACCTGCCGATGAGGATCGGCCAACAGGCTCACGAGCGGTTCGGCCGGAGGTTGATAGCCGCCCCGAGTCAGTGCTTCGCAGGCGGCGCGGCGGACGACCGGCTCGGTGTCGGCCAGCATTTGCACGAGCCTTACGCCCGCCGTGTCGTCGCCGGCCTTCGTTTCGCTGTGCAAGCCCATCAGCCAGGCCGCCTTGGTCCGCACTTCAGGCCGCCCATCCTTCGACCACTTGAGCAGCGATTTGGCGTTGGGGAACGGTCCGACGAGTTGCATCAAGTCCAAAGCGCGCACGCGGTCGTTGACCGCGTTCGCCGTGTTGTCGACCACGGCATTCAACTGTTTCTGCCAGTCGGCCCCCATTTTCTTCTGCGTCACGGCCACCTCCTGGCGTGCCCAAGCGCTGCTGAGCTGGGGCTGGCGGATGGCCGACATGACGCCCTTGAGCTTGGGTTGAGGGGGAACCTTGCCGGTCCAAACGACGCGGTAAACCCCCCCCTCGGTGCCGCGTCCGCCGGTGGCGAAATAGAGCCCGCCGTCGGGTCCGACGGCCAGGTCGGTCGCGTTCAGGGGCCGGCCTTCGAGAAAGATCTCTCGGGTCGCGGTGTAGCCGCCGCCGGAAGGTTTCATGCGGAACACCACAATCCGCCCCTGCGACCAGTCGCAGGCGAACAAGGCGTTGTGGAAACGCAGCGGGAAATTATAATGGTTGTAGACCTCCAAGCCGGTGGGCGAGCCGCGGCCGGTTTCGATAACTGGCGGAAGACCGTCGAGCCAGTACGACGGCCACTTGGCCCATCCGCTTCGCCAGCCGAACTCGGCGCCGGCCGCGACGTGATTCACGCGCGTGGGGCGATACCAAGGCAGGCCCATGTCCCATTCCATGTCGGCGTCGTAGGCGAACAGTTCCCCTTCACGGTTGAAGGCGATGTCGTAAGGGTTTCGCATTCCGCCGGCCACGCACTCGACGAAGCTTCCATCCGTATTGGTGCGGATCACCACGGCGCCGGGCGCCTTGATTCCCACCGCGTGGCCATTGGGATCCTCGTAGCGCGGCTGCGCCAGATCGCCTTCGTAGGGATGATGGTAGGGACTTTCGGGAGCGTAGGGAACCTTGACCGCGGCGTGGTTGCCGACGACCACGTAGATCAAGCCGTCGGGTCCGAGCAGCGGCGCGTGCGGGCCGTGCTCCGCCATGCCCGGCTCGAACTTCACGATGGCCGTCGCCTGGTCGGCCGTGCCGTCCTGGTCGCCGTCGGTCAGGTGGTAAAGCGCCGCGCCGTCGGGTCCGTCGCCCACGGCGTAGACGTCGCCGTTCAGCGCCATCAGTCCCTGGCAGTTCGTGACCTTGTCGGAATAGACGCCGACGGTCTCGACCAGGCCGTCACGGTCCTTGTCGACGATCAACAGGATCGGGCCCGCCTCGCGGGCGGCGAGGATCTCGCCCCACTCGTTGAAGGCCATCGCGGTCAACGGGCCGGTGTCTTCGGCCGCGATCACCTGTTCGACACGAAAGTCGGCGGCGAGCAGGAACCGGCCCAGCATCCCTTCGTCGACGGCCACCTGGTTGGCCCACGGCTCGGTGCTCCCGAACGGCCCGAAACTGCGCGCCGGCAGCCAGGCCGCGTCGTCGAAGTCGGGGGCCTCCCAGCCGTCCGCCGGCTTGATGCTGGTTTTCCAGCTCGTGTCGGTGGAGAACGATTTCTCGTCATCCGTCTCCGAGACGACCTTGAGGCGAATGGCCAGGCCGGCCGAAGGCGGCTTGGTGTTGCGCACCTTGACGGCGATCGTATTCGTGCCGGAGTGCAGTTGCTCGGCGAGGTTGAAGATCTTCATCAGCCGCCAATCGTCGCCCTTCCCCACCGGTTCGCCGTTGACGAACAGTTCGTAGTCGTCGTCGCCGGTGACCTGCGCCGTGACGCTATCGCCCTTGGCCACTTTGATCGCCTTGCGGAAGTAGCACGTCGCGAGGGGCACGACGTCCTTGGCGTGGGCGGGCGACCAGATCCATTCCGCCTCGCCGGCGGCCGGCTGAATGCCGCTTGACTCTTGCGCCGACGTGGACCCGATGCGGCCCACGATCGCCAGACTGACGGTAACCGAAATCGCCAAGTTCCGAAGCCGCGTGGCCCGCACGAATCGCACGTTCATGTTCGTCGCTCACTTGAACAGGATTGGAGAAATGTGCGCGGCATCGCGGGGGTTTCCCCCCCCCTTTCGACTTGCGCGGGCCATAAGGTAGCGAGAACGGCCGAATGCGGCAAGGCCAAAATGCTATACTTGCTGACCCATGACCGCTAATTTTCAAGCCTGGGCCTTCCAAGTCAAGCGGCTTTACCATGCGCTGGCGGACCTTGAACAAGAAGCGGCCGCCGTCGGCGTGGCGCCGCCCAAGGGGGAGGAATGGTTCGCCCTGCTGGAACACAAGTTGCTGGCTCAACTCGACGCCCCGCCGCTGTTGGTCGTGGCGGTGGTGGGCGGTACGAACATCGGCAAGTCCGTCGTCTTCAACCACCTTGCCGGTGAGATGGCCAGCGCCGTCAGCCCGCTCGCCGCCGGCACCCGGAACCCCGTCTGCCTCGCGCCCGAGGGCTTCGACGACGAGGCGGCCCTGGCGCGCTTATTTGAGGGTTTTCACACACGGCGCTGGCGATCGGCCCTCGATCCGCTGGCCGATGGCGCCGAGCACCTTTTGTTCTGGCGCGTGGGGGCGAATGTGCCGGCTCGGCTGCTGTTGCTCGACACGCCCGACATCGACTCCGACGCCGCGGTCAACTGGCAGCGGGCCGACCAGATTCGCCAATCGGCCGACGTGCTCGTGGCCGTGCTGACCCAGCAGAAGTACAACGACGCCGCGGTGAAGCAGTTCTTTCGCAAGGCGGCTGAAGCCGATCAGGTGGTTGTGGTCGCTTTCAACCAGTGCGACCTGGCCGACGACCGCGACTATTGGCCGCAATGGCTCGATACGTTCAGCAGCGAAACCGGGGTCCGGCCGGAGTTGGTGTACGTGATTCCCCACGACCGCCGTGCGGCCGGCGAGTTGCGGCTGGGGTTCCACAACGTCGGCCCGCGCGGGCAAACGCCTCCGGGCGACGCATCGTCGCTGCGCGACGAACTGGGCCGGCTGCACTTCGACGCGATCAAGATCCGCACGTTCGCCGGGGCGATGGGCCGCGTGCTCGACGCCGAGCGAGGCGCGGCCGGCTACCTGGCGCGGCTGCGCCGAGCCGGCGGCGAGTTCGCCTCGGCCGCGGCCACGCTTTCGACCGCCGACATGGCGCGCGTCGCCTGGCCTGGCTTGCCGGCCCCTCTGCTCGTCGACGAAATCCGCGACTGGTGGGACTCCCGCCGTAGCGTCTGGTCGCGCCAAATCCACGGCTTCTATCGCAGTTTGGGTCAAAGGGTGGTCTGGCCGGTACGCACGGCCTGGCGCGCGATCAACGGCCCCGCCACCGAGCCGCTGGCCCACTTTCACGCCATCGAGCGTGACGCCATCCTCGAAGCGGTGCGGAAACTGCTCGACGAGTTGGACCGACTCGCGCGGGTGGGCAACGACACGCTTCGTCCCCGGCTCGAAAAGATGTTGGGCGGCGCCTCGCGGGCGACGTTGCTCGATCGCGTGCAGGCGGCCCATGCCGAATTGCCGGCGCTCGACGAAAGCTATCGGGCGTTCGTCCGCGACGAGCTCGACCGCTGGGGCCGCGAAAACCCGCGCGCGGTCTTGTGGCTGCGCTCGCTCGACCATGTCCTGGCGCTGGCTCGGCCGGCGATCACCGTCTCGCTGGCGGTAAGCGGCTTGATCGTGGCGGGCGACGTCGTCGGCCAGGCGGCGGCCCACGTCGCCGGGCATACAGTCGGCAACCTCGCCGTGGAAGTCGCGATCGCCGGAGGCATCACCGGCGGTGGCGAGGCCATGGTCAGCGCGACCGGTGAGGGAGTCAAGCAGGCCGCCGCTCGGCTTTTTCATCGGCTGCAATCGCGTTACGCCGAGCTGCGGGCCGCGTGGTTGGCCGGTTGGCTCGAACGTGAACTGTTAGGCGAGTTGCTCGTCGAGTTGCGCCGCGGCGCCCTAACGCCGCAATCGGCGGCCCTGCGCGAGGTCGAAGCGGCGCTCGAGGCGCTCGGCAAGCCTTGACGAACGGAGTGTGCCTACTACTTTGCCGGCAGCGAGAACACGAAGGCGGTGCCTTGCTCGCCATCCGGCTCGACGGCGATCGTGCCGCCGTAATGCTCGATGATCTTTCGGACGATCGCCAGCCCCATGCCCGAACCCAACTCGTGCGCGCCGGCCAGCCGCTTGCCGGGCATGAAGATCTCGTCGCGCGACTCGACCGGAATCCCCGCGCCATTGTCGTGAACGCGCAACCACGCGAAACGCGGCGAGTGGCCGAAACGGGGCGGCCCGGCGCGAGATATCGTCAGCAAGGGATGCCGCGGATCGCAGCCGTGCCTCGCCGCGTTGCGAATCAGGTTGGTGAATACCTGTTTGATTCGGCCCTCGTTACACCAGACCGCCGGTAAGTCGCCGGCCACCTCCACACGGACTCCCCGTTCGGCCAGCAACTCCTCTTGCTCGAAGAGCACGCCGGCCACCAGCTTCGAAAGCTCGACGCGCGCCGGCTCCATTTGCACGCTCCCGGTACGCGCCAAGGTGACTAGGTCGTCGACGAATCGCTTCGATTCCTTCAAGCAGGCCTCGACGTGGCTCAGCCCTTGGGTCAGGCCGGCCATCGGCTTCTCGTCGCACGACCGCTTGAGCTGGCGAAAGGAGCTGTCCAAGAGCATGAAGTTGGCGCTCATGTCGTGCGACAAAGCGCGGACGAAATGATCGAGCTCGTCGTGCGTGCGGTGCAACTGGCGCACCGTCGATGCCTGCTGCCTCCTTTGCCGCGCCGTGCGCATGGCCTGCGTGATCGCCCGTTCCAGCCCCTCCCAGGCCAGGTCGCGCTTGACGCAGTAATCGTGGGCGCCGCGCTTGATCGCTTCGGCGGCGATCCGCTCGTTGCCCTGGCCGGTCATGAAGATCGCGGCCGAGTCCTTGGCCAACTCGCCCAGACCGTCGAGCACGTCGAAACCGTTCATGTCGGGCAGCAGATAATCGACCAGCACCAGGTCGAACGACTCGCCCGCCAGCCGCGCCAGCGCCGTGGCGCCGTCCTCCACCTCGACGATCTCGACGCCGCGGCCAAACCCGCGGCGCAAGAGCCAGGCCAGATGGACGCGGTCGGCCTCGTTGTCGTCGACCAGCAACACGCGCCATGCGCGGCTGGCCGTCGGACGCGGGGTTTCGATGGCGTCGATGGTGGTCATCATGAACCTCGCCCGCCCGCGCCAAGGGCGACTTCGCCGCGCCGCGCCGTCGGCGCCACGGCGCGGCGGGCCGGCGGTAACGTGAAGAAGAACGTCGAGCCGCGCCCCAACGACGATTCGAGCCAGGTCCGGCCGCCGTGCCGCTCGACGATCCTGCGGACGATCGACAGCCCCGCCCCGGTGCCCTCGTATTTCTGCCGCCCGTGCAAGCGGCGGAACATCGCGAACACCGCCTCGTGGTGCTTTTCGGCGATGCCGATACCGTTGTCGCGGACGTAAATCGTCAACGGTTCACCCTCCAGACAGCCGATTTCGACCAGCGGCGACTCCTGGTCGTTGAATTTCAGCCCGTTGGAAATCACGTTCGAGAGCACCAGGCCCAACAGCGTGGGGTCGGCCTCGACCCGCGGGAGGATGTCCAACCTTCGCACCTCGCCGCCGCGGGCGTCGATCGCCGGCCCAAGCGTTTCGAGCACGCCGTCGAGCACTTCATCCAGATCGGTGTCGGCGCATTCCGGCGCGCGTCCGGCGCGCGAATAGGTCAACAGGTCGTCGATCAATTGGTCGAGCCGCCGGCACAGCGCCACCAGCGTGCTCATCATGCGGCGGCCGTTCTCGTCGAGCCGGTCCTGATACTCTTCGAGCAGGATGCCGCAGTAGGAACTGATGCCGCGGAGTGGTTCCTTCAAGTCGTGCGAGGCGACGTAGGTGAAATCGTCGAGTTCCTGGTTGGCCCGCGCCAATTCGGCGGCCTTGGCTTCGAGGCTTCCGGTCACCGTCTGCAAGCGCTCCATGTGGGCCCGCGTCAACTCGTCGGCCTGTTTGCGATCGGTGATGTCGCGGACGACCGTCGTATGCATCAGCCGCTCGGCCTGGTGGTGTTCTCCGATTGAAAGCTCGACGGGAAAGGTCGTGCCGTCGCGGCGGCGTCCGATCGCTTCCAGGCCGCCGGCCACCGCTCGCCCGGTGGCTGGCGCGCGCCGCGCGCCGTTGACGTCGGCCAGGGTCCGTCCGCCGGAAAAGGCGGAAAAGAGGCCGCCGTCGGCGGCCGGCTCTTGCCGCTGGATGACCAGGGCCAAGTCGCGGCCGACGATCTCAGCGGCCGAGAAGCCGAAGATCCGCTCGGCCGCCGGGTTGAACGACCGCACGGTCCCGCGATCGTCGGTCGTGATCAGGCCGTCGACGGCCGTTTCGACGATCGCCCGCGTTTGCGATTCGCTCTCTTGCAGTCGGCGGATGAACGGTTGGCTGGCGCGCAACAGCAACGTCGCGCCGGCGAACACGATGACCGCCGTGCTGCCCGCCGCGAACCGCAACGACTCCGCCAGGGGGCGCTGAACCGACTTTTCCGAACTGGGCGCCAGATGGTAGGTGGTGACGGCGAACGCCGCCGTCGATACAACCAACAAAACCAGCACGGACAAGATCAACAAGCGGCGGCGGTCGTTCATGGAAGGCGTTAGGCGTTAGGCACCAAGGACCAAGGACTAATTCTGCATCGTCCGCTAGACTGGCCGCGAATTACCCAAACGCCGCAAATTTTGCAATCGTCTGGAACAAACGGCTTTTGCGTGGTATGTTCATTGCGGTGAGCACGTCCGCCCCCCTGCGAGCCTATATCCCCATGCGACTTCATGTTTTCGCCCCGGTATCGCGTTGTGCATTGACTTGGCCTCTGGTGTGGTTGCTTGCCGCCGGTTGCAACCGGCCCAGCGCCGATCGTCCTGGCACGTTGTCGGCTGACACCGCCGGCACGGTCGCGACCGACGCCCCGAGGGCGGCGAATAATGAAGGTGTATTGCGGGAAAAACTCGACCGCATGATCGAGATGAACCGCGATCGGCACATGAGCCCGCAAACGAACAGCGCCTGGCAGATCGTACACGGCGTGCTGGCCTTCGGGCCCGATCTGCTGATCAACGACGACGGAAAACTGGTGCCGGCGCTCGACTGGCTCCTGTCAGGCCACGAACTGAAGGGTTGGGAATTGAAGGCGGGTGATGGGTGGCAGGGGTCGAAGGCCCATGGCAAGGGACTGAATGAACGGCTGCGGTGCGAAACGCTCGATACGACCTGGAAGTTGAACACGAGCGACCAAGGGCTCGGTGACAAGGGTCTCAGGGATGTCGTCGATCCGGGAAGCAAGACGGGCGAGGGGCACGACGACCAGTGGCTGGGCTACCTCGCGCAGTGCGACATGCCCCTCGACACACCGATCAAGATCCGCGGCGTCAACGAGCCATTCACCATCGCCGATCTGGTGACGCAGGCCCAGTGGGACGTGCATGAAGGAATGGAATTGACCTGGACCCTCATGGGCCTGGGCCACTACTTGCCGCTCGACGCGAGGTGGACGGCAAGCGACGGCAAGGAATGGACCCTTGAAAAGCTGGTGGCGTCGGAAGCCGGCCAGGAATTGAATATCAGTTCTTGCGGCGGCACGCACCGCATGTACGGCATCGCTGTGGCCGTGAATCGCTACCTGGAGGCGGGCAAGCAGCTCGCCGGCGGTTGGCAGGCGGCCGACGACAAGATCAAGCAGTCGATCGAGGACGCCAAGGCTTGCCAGCAACCCGACGGCGGCTTTTCCACCGAGTTCTTCAAGCGGGCCGCCAGTTCGCCGGACCTCGCCTTGCGGATCAACACGTCCGGGCACATGTTCGAGTTCCTGACGGTCGCCTTGACCGACGAGCAACTCCGCCAGCCCTGGATGACGCGGGCGCTGGAGTTCCTGCTCGACGCTTTCGAGGCCACCGAAGGCGACGACCTGGAATGCGGCGGACTCTATCACGGGGCGCACGGGCTGGTCCTCTATCGCGAGCGCCGCTTCGGCCAAGCATCTATCGGGAACTCGACGAGACGACCATCCAACCTGTGACGGCCTATGAGGTCGATCGGCTAACCAAGATACTCAAGCTCAAACTGGCGGCGGCCAACGGCAAACCCGAGCCGCGACCGGCCAGAGCGGGCTGATCGGCAAGACATCAATCCTTGGGCTTCAAGAGCGCCGGCCAAATCGAATCGCTGACGAACAGGCCCTCACGTGTCAAGCGCACGCGGCCCGTATCGTCGATGAGCAACCCCAACGCGACGTAACATTTCACGGCGGCACCGACCAACTCGTCGATCTCGAAGCCGGTGCGGCGGGCGAATGCGTTTCGCTCGACGCCTTCCAACCTCCGCAGGCCGAGCACCAGCGCCTCGCGGGCACGATCTTCCGGCGACAGTGTTTCGCTCTCGCCGACCGGCGACTCGCCCGCCAAAACCCGCTTGAGCCAGGTCGTCGTGCTGCGATGGTTCACTTCGCGGCGTCCCGCCACGTAGCGGGCGGCGCCGGGACCGGCCGCGTAATATTCGTCGGCCGCCCAATAGACCTCGTTGTGCCGGCAGCGCTGTGCCGGGCGAGCGAAATTCGAGACCTCATAGTGCTCGAAACCGGCGGCGCCCAGGGTGTCGATCGCGGCGGCGTACATCGTCCGCTCGCTTTCCTCGTCGGCGCGGGTCAGTTGGCCCGAGAGCAGCCGGCCCCAAAACGTCGTGCCGCGCTCCAAGGTGAGGCCGTAGGTTGAAACATGGTCCGGTTGCAACCGCAGCGCCGCGGCCAGGTCGTTCTCCCACTCGGCCGGCGTTTCGCCGGGCGCGGCGAAGATCAGGTCGAGCGACACGGAAGCGATCCGCCGCCGTGCCAGGTCGAAGCTGCGCGCCACGTCGGCCGGCTCGTGGTCGCGTTCGAGCCGGCGGAGCTTCGCGGCGTCGAACGACTGGGCGCCCAGGCTGATCCGCGTCACGCCGTGCTCGGCCATGACCGCCAGCCGTTGATCGTCCAGCCCCGCCGGGTTGGCTTCGACGCTGAATTCGTAACCCTGTTCGAGCACGAACCACTCGCGGACCAGCGCCAGCAGTTTGCCGAGCGCGGCCGGCGGCAGGTGGGTGGGTGTGCCACCGCCGATGAACAGCGTCTCAACCCGCCTGGGCCGCTCGAGCCAGGTCAGCTCGCGCCGCAGGGCGGCAAGGTATTGTTCAACCAGTTCATCGCGCCCGGCGACCAGCGTGAAGTTGCAATATCCGCACCGCCGCGCGCAAAACGGTACGTGGATGTAGGCCGCGCGCGGCGACAAGGCGGAAAGAGTCGGCATGAAGGCATTGTAGCCGCTTCCTCGCCGTAACGCGGCACAAAGGCCATCCCCGCCACTGGATGATGACTAATCGTTCCTTTTCGACTTTCTTTCCGACTTCCCCGAGCCACCGTCGCCGCTCGACTTGCTCTCCGACGACTTGGTTTCCGACTTTCCCTCACTCGATTTCGATTCACTCGATTTCGACTCACCGGACTTCGACTCACCGGACTTCGACTCGCCGGACTTCGACTCGCCGGACTTCGACTCGCCGGCCGGCTTATCGGCTTCGGCCCGCTTCTTGTAGGATTCGCTGCGATAGTCGGTCTGGTAGAAGCCCGAACCCTTGAAGACGATTGCCGCGCCGGCGCCGATCAAGCGGCGCAACTTGCGCTTGCCGCACTGGGGGCACTTCTTCTCTGGATCGGCCTTGATCGATTGGAACAACTCGAACTTGTGATCGCAGGCGTCGCAGACGTAATCGTAGGTCGGCATAGTTCAGGGTTCTCGGTTACTTCATGGATAGGCACAACCTGGCGTTATTCTTCGATCGCCCTCACGCTGGGGACGACACGATCACCTGTGCGGGCCGCAACACGCGGTCGTGCAGTTGGTAGCCGTCCTGGGCCACGACGAGCACGGTTCCGGGTGGATGATCGGCGCTGGGCTGCTGCATGATCGCCTGGTGCAGGTGCGGGTCGAAAGGCGCCTGCAGGGCCGCGATCCGCCTGCAATGATACCGCGTCAAGACGCTCTCCAATTGCTGGGCCACCAGCTTCACCCCCTCCAAGAGCGCGCCGGCCTCGGCGCTTTTCTCGGCGGCCTGAATGGCGCGGCCCACGTTGTCCATCACCGGCAGCAGTTCGGTCAAGAGCGATAAGTTGGCGTAGCGCCGCTCGTCGTCGAGTTCGCGGCGGCCGCGTTTTCGCAGGTTTTCGAGGTCGGCCTGGGTGCGCAACAGTCGCTCGCGGGCTTCGTCGAGATCCCGCCGCAGCCTCCCGGCGTCGGCTTCGGCGGTCGGCGATTCGGCTGGCGGCCGCGCCTGGTCGATCGCGACGTCGGTTGCGGCGTCCGGGGCGTCGTCGAGCGGCACCGTGTTGTCGTGTTGGTTCGATGGGTCAGTGGTCATCTCGGGTTTGACCCCTTGCTTGCGTGGAGGAAAGGGTTCGGTCATTCCTCGGGAACGAAATAGTCCTTGAGCTTCTCGAAAAAGCTCTTGCGGTGGGCGCTGACATTGGTGCGTTCCTCGTCGGCCAATTCGCGCAGCAGTTCCTCCTGCCGGCCTGTCAGCGACTTGGGGACGTCGAGCGAGACTTGCACGAGGAGGTCGCCCTTGCCGTGGCCGCGTGGGTCGGGCATGCCGCGTGCGCGGAGCTTGAATACTTCGCCCGGCTGCGTGCCGGGCGGGATCGCCAACTCCTCGCGGCCTTCCAGCGTGGGAACCTCGATCGTCGCGCCCAGCGCCGCCTGGGCGAAGGTGATCGGCACCTGGCAGATCAGGTGCTGTCCCTCGCGCTGGAACAGCGAGTGCTCCTTGACGGAGATGAAGCAATAACAATCGCCCGGCGATCCGCCGTCGACGCTGTGGCTCCCCTCGCCGGACAGTCGCAGCCGCGTTTCGCCGTCGACGCCCGGCGGGATGCGCACTTCGCGCTCGATCCGCCGCCGCACCTGGCCTTGGCCGCCGCACTCAAGGCATGGATCGCGGATCACGCTTCCAGCCCCGTGGCACGAGGGACAGGTCGTCTGCACGCGAAAGATGCCCGTGGCTTGCACGACCTGGCCATGCCCGCCGCAATAGCGGCAGGTCTCGCGCTTGGCGCCCGCCTTTGCGCCCGTGCCCTGGCATACGCCGCAGCGCTCGGCGCGCTCGTAGTGCAGTTGCTTGGCGCAGCCACGAGCGGCTTCGAGCAAATCGATGGTCACGTCCGCGCGCACGTCCCCGCCGCGGCGAACTCGCCGTCCGCGCCGTCCGCCGCGTGTCCCTCGCCCGCCGCCGAAGAAGTCGCCGAACATGCCTTCGCCGAGGATGTCGCCGAAGGCCTGAAAGATATCATTGACATCGGTGAAATGGGGTGAGCCGCCGCCGGGACCATCCAACCCGGCGTGGCCGAAACGGTCATAGCGGGCGCGCTTGTCGGCGTCGGAGAGCACCTCGAAGGCCTCGGCGCACTCCTTGAACTTCCGCACCGCTTCCTCGTCGCCGGGGTTCTTGTCCGGATGGTACTTGATCGCCAGCGTCCGATAGGCCGTTGCGATTTCCTGTTCCGAGCCGCCGCGTCCCACGCCGAGCACCTCGTAATAGTCGCGTTTGCCTGCCATAGTCGCCATGGCGCTCGTGTGGGTAAGGTTTTCGACGCTCGGTGGAATTTTTCCTCGTTCCCACGCTCCGCGTGGGAACGGCCGATGGGCCGCTCCGCGGCCAATAGGGATGCGGAGCGTCCGCGGATAGGTTCCCACGCGGAGCGTGGGAACGAGAAGATAGCAAAACGGGCCACCCGGCATCCCAGGTGGCCCGTGGCGATGGCTCCAAGACAACCCAGGCCTACCGTACGCTGCCTTCGACGCGGTTCTTTTTCTTGTCGTCTTTGTCGAGGTTCGTGACCAGGGCCTCGGTGGTGAGCATCAAGGCCGAGATGCTGGCGGCGTTGGAAAGCGCGCTGCGGACCACTTTCAAGGGGTCGATGATCCCGGCCTTGTACATGTCGACGTATTCGGCCTTGTTCGCGTCGTAACCGACGTTGGCCGGCTTGCGGCTGACTTCGTCGGCCACGACGGAACCGTCGATGCCGCAGTTGTCGGCGATCTGCCTCATCGGGCTGGAAAGCGCGTGCAAGATGATATCGACGCCGATCTTCTCATCCCCCTTGGCTCCGGAGCGGGCCTTCTCGACCGCTTCGCGGCAACGCAAAAGGGCCACGCCGCCGCCCGGCAAGACCCCTTCCTCGACGGCCGCCCGCGTGGCGTGCAGCGCGTCCTCGACGCGGGCCTTCTTCTGTTTCATGTCCGACTCGCTGGCGGCCCCGACCGAGATGATCGCGACGCCGCCGGTGAGCTTGGCCAGCCGTTCCTGGAACTTCTCGCGGTCGTACTCGCTCTCCGTGGCTTCGATCTGATTGCGAATCTGCTGGATGCGGTTCTTGATCTCCGCCTGGTTGCCGGCGCCTTGCACGATGGTGGTGTCGCTCTTGTCGACCGTGATCTGCTTCGCGCGGCCCAGGTGCTGCAAGGTCAGGTTTTCCAGCTTGATGCCCAGATCCTCGCTGATCAGCGTGCCGCCGGTCAGGACGGCGATATCGCCCAGCATCGCCTTGCGGCGGTCGCCGAAACCGGGCGCCTTGACGGCGCAGATGTTCAAGACGCCGCGGAGCTTGTTCACGACCAGCGTCGTCAGCGCTTCACCCTCGACGTCCTCGGAAATAATCAACAGCGGTTTGCCCGTCTGGCTCGTCTGCTCGAGGATCGGGATCAGGTCGCGGAGGTTCGACACCTTCTTCTCGTGAATCAGGATGTAGGCGTCGTCGAGGACGCAATCCATCTCCGAGGGGCGGTTGACGAAATAGGGCGAAATGTAGCCCTTGTCGAACTGCATTCCTTCCACCAACTCCAGCGTGGTCTCGGTCCCCTTGCCTTCCTCGACCGTGATCACGCCGTCCTTGCCCACCCGCTCCATCGCGTCGGCCAGGAGGTCGCCGATGTCGTGGTCGTTGTTGGCGCTGATCGCGCCGACCTGGGCGATTTCGGCCTTGCTCGAAACCGGCTTGGCCAGACTCTTGAGCTGACCAATGGCGGCCTCGACCGCGCGGTCGATGCCGCGGCGGACGCTCATCGGGTTACTGCCGGCCGCGATGTTCCGGATGCCTTCCTTGAAAATCGCGCGGGCCAACACGGTGGCCGTGGTGGTGCCGTCGCCCGCCACGTCGGAGGTCTTCGAGGCCACCTCGTTGACGAGCTTGGCGCCCATGTTCTCGAAGCGGTCCTCAAGCTCGACCTCCTTGCTGACGGTCACGCCGTCTTTGGTGACGGTCGGCCCGCCAAACGACTTGTCGATCATCACATTGCGGCCCGTCGGTCCCATCGTAATGGCGACCGCGTCGGCCAGTTTGTCAACACCCTTGAGCATCTTGGCCCGGGCCTGGTCCTCGAAAAGTAATTGCTTAGCCACGATTGACGGTTCCTTGGAATATGCGGTGTGAATTCGGAAAAACGCGACGCCAGCGTCTCAGACGCCAGCCTCTCAAAGCCAGCCGGCCTCTCAACCGACTGGGTTCAGCCGATGACCTTGGCCAGAATGTCGCTCTCACGGAGGATCTTGACGTCGCGTCCGTTGACCTCGATTTCGGTGCCAGAGTACTTGCCGTAGATGACCTCGTCGCCCACGATGACGGAGGGCTTGCCTCGCTCGCCGCTGTCCATCATCTTGCCCGGCCCGACCGAAACCACGGTGCCGCGCTGAGGCTTTTCCTTGGCGGTGTCGGGCAATACGATGCCGCCGGCCGTTGTGTGTTCCGCTTCCATCGGTTCGACGACCACGCGATCGTCCAGCGGGCGAAGTTTCACGTCTTTCATGTTGGTAATCCCTTATTGAGCCAGATTGGTTGAGATTTGAATTCGAGAACTACATGTCCATGCCACCCATGCCACCCATCCCTCCCATACCGCCACCCATCCCTCCCATGCCACCCATCCCACCACCCATACCGTGGTCGTGTCCGGCATGGTGGTCGCCGCCTTCGTCCTCTTCCTTGGGGATGTCGGTCACGAGTGATTCCGTGGTGAGTAGCAGCGAAGCGACACTGGCGGCGTTTTGCAGGGCGGCGCGGACCACCTTGGCCGGGTCGATGATGCCGGCCGCGACCAAGTCGCGGTAGGTGTCGGTATCGGCGTCGTAGCCTTCGTTCTTGTTTTTCTGCTGCCGCACGTTGTTCACGACCACGGCGCCGTCGACGCCGGCGTTGTCGGCGATGCAGCGCAGGGGATAATCGAGGACGTTGCGGACGATTTTGGCGCCCAGCGCCTCATCCCCTTCGAGTTGGAGTTTGTCGAGCACCTTCTCGCAACGGATCAGGGCCACACCGCCGCCGGGCACGATGCCTTCCTCAAGCGCGGCCTGGGTGGCGGCCTTGGCGTCTTCGAGCAGGGCCTTGCGCTCCTTCATTTCCGTTTCGGTGGCCGCGCCGCAGTTGATCTGGGCCACGCCGCCGGAAAGCTTGGCCAAACGCTCTTGCAGCTTCTCGCGGTCGTACTCGCTGTCGGTGACGGTGATTTCGCGGCGGATCTGTTCCGCGCGGCCTTCGATCTCGGCCTTCTTGCCGCCGCCGTCGACGAGCGTCGTGTTTTCGGCGGTGATCAGCACCTTGCGGCAGCGGCCGAGGTCGCTCAGTTTCACGGCGTCGAGCGCGATGCCGAGATCCTTGAAGATGGCCGTGCCGGCCGTCAAGGTGGCGATGTCGCCGAGCATCGCCTTGCGGCGGTCGCCGTAGCCGGGCGCCTTGACGGCGCAGACGTTGAGAATACCGCGCATCTTGTTCACCACCAAGGTGGCGAGCGCTTCGCCCTCGAGATCCTCGGCGATGATCAACAGCGGCTTGCCGGCCTTGCTGATCGCCTCCAGTAGCGGCACGAGATTCTTGGCGTTGGAGATTTTCTCTTCGTAGATCAGGATCTGGCAGTTCTCGAGTTCAACCGTCTGGTCGTCCTGATTGGTGACGAAGTGCGGCGAGAGATAGCCGCGGTCGAATTGCATGCCTTCGACCACTTCGACGGTGGTCTCCGCCTGGCGGCCCTCTTCGACCGTGATCACACCATCCTTGCCGACCTTGAGGAACGCGTCGGAGAGCACATCGCCGATCGTGGGGTCGCAGTTGCCCGCGATGGTCGCGATCTGCTTGATCTCGCTCTTGTTTTTCTCGTTGATCGGGATCGCCAGCTTCTTGATCCCCTCGACGACCGCGTCGGTGGCCTTACTGATGCCGCGCGACAGCGCCATGGGATCGGCGCCCGCCGCGATCATCTTCAGCCCTTCCTTGAAGATGGCCTCGGCCAGGACGGTGGCCGTGGTCGTGCCGTCGCCGGCAACGTCGTTCGTCTTGCTGGCGGCTTCCTTGACGAGTTGCGCCCCTAGGTTCTCGAACGGATCTTCGAGTTCGATGTCCTCGGCCACGGTAACGCCGTCCTTGGTGACTTTGGGTGAACCCCAACCCTTGTCCAACACGGCGTTGCGGCCACGAGGCCCCAGGGTGCTGCGGACGGCGCGGGCCAATTTGGAAACGCCTGCCAACAGCGGCTGGCGCGCTTCGTCGTCAAAGACCATCTGTTTTGCCACAGTGGTTTCCTCCTGGTTACTATTGTAGGGTGGGCATCGCCCACAGAAAATTGCCTTGAGATCCCGTTACTTGATTGCAGTGGTCGCCGCAAATGGCAGGCGCCGGTTTCGATAGCCCCCATCCGATGCACACCGCGTGCCAAGCGCCGGTTGGTTGTCGCAATCGATTACTATCGAACAACTTGCGAATAAGACCGTGAAACGGGCGCCAAGGGGCCAGCCGTCCCCAACGTGCCATATTGGCAGCCAAAGACCTTGCTTGCGCTTGCGGGTTAGTGTTGGGAACAATGAATCATCCGGGCTAGCGATCATCTCTCGCACGCGTTGGGCGCTGGTACAATCTTCGCGGCGGGCACCAGCAGCCCTTGGGTTCGACATTCGCACGACAAATGAAAATCATCGAGATCCTGACCGCCACGGCGGCATCCATTGCTTTCTTGACCACAACCGCGCCCAGAGCCGAGGGCGGCGACGTTCCGGCGGCGAAACCCAACCTGCTCTTCCTGCTGGCCGACCAGTGGCGGGCCGACGCCGTGGGTTACGCGGGCGATCCGAACGTCACGACGCCCCACCTGGATCGACTGGCCGGCGAAAGCGTCAATTTCACGCGGGCCGTGTCGAACTGCCCGGTTTGCTGCCCGACCCGCGCCTCGCTGATGACCGGCCAGCGACCCTTGACACACGGGGTGTTCTTGAACGACGTTCCGCTGCCCGACAAGGCGGTGACCATCGCCGAAGCGCTCGTCGCGGCGGGCTATCAGACGGGCTACATCGGTAAGTGGCACCTCGACGGGCGGGGCAGGTCGATTTTCACGCCTCCCAAGCGCCGGCAGGGGTTTCGCTACTGGAAGGCCCTGGAATGCACGCACGACTACAATCAATCGTTCTATTATGCCGACGACCCCACACGGCTCGTTTGGCAAGGCTACGACGCCAAAGCCCAGACGCGCGACGCCGAAGAATACCTTCGCCACCAGGCGGAACAGGGGCGGCCGTTCGCCTTGTTCCTGTCGTGGGGCGCGCCGCACAATCCCTACGACACGGCGCCCGACGAGTACCGGGCCAGCTACGCTCCGGACGATATCAAGCTGCGTCCGAATGTCCCCGGCCCACTTGCGATTCCGGCCCGCCGCGCTCTGGCGGGCTACTACGCGCATTGCACCGCGCTGGACGACTGCGTCGCGCGATTGTGGGAGACGCTCAAGAAAGCCGGCATCGAGGAGAACACCATCGTCGTCTTCAGTTCCGACCACGGCGACATGTTGTTTTCGCAGGGAGAAATCCGCAAGCAAAAACCCTGGGAGGAATCGATCCGGGTGCCGCTCTTGGTCCACTGGCCGAGCGGACTGGGACGCGAGGGAAAACGCCTCGACGCGGCGATCAACACCGAAGACTTGATGCCGACTCTCCTGGGCCTCATGGACGTGGCGATTCCCAGCTCGGTCGAAGGACGCGAACTGAGCGGCTACATGAGGGGTGGTGAAAAGCCAGTTGACGACGCCAGCCTGATCACATGTCCGTCGCCCTTTGGCGAATGGAGCCGCCAGCGCGGCGGGCGGGAGTTTCGCGGCGTTCGCACCAGCCGCCACACCTACGCGCGTGATCTCTCGGGTGCGTGGCTGCTGTACGACAACGAAGCCGATCCTTACCAGTTGCGGAACCTGTGCAACCGGCCCGAGCACGCGGCGCTTCAGGCCGAACTGGAGCGCCAACTTCGGCGGAAGCTGGCTCAAACCCACGACGAGTTCTTGCCCGGCCCTGAGTACATCGAGCGATTCGGCTACAAGGTCGACGACACCGGCACCGTACCTTATACACCGTGAAGCCGCGAGGATTCATTCGCTTATACTTCACGCGGCCGACAATGAGGCATTTCGCCACGAGAAAGCGGTGGCTGGTGGCAGAGCCTAAGCGATGCCCCGGCTGGAAAACGACCGGGTCATCGCTTAGGCGCCGTCTCGGCGGCTAAAAACTTGGGAATGTGGTTTATCCCGGTTTATCCCGGTTTTGTTCCGCTACGACGGGGCTTGCCCCCGTCCCTGGCCTCAAAAAGACGCCGCGAATCAGCCGTCCGGATTGTCGAGCAGTTCTTGCAATCGCGCGCCCAACTCGGGCGGAAAACGCGCCGGCCAGGTCGGGTCCAACAAACCGACGCCGATCATATCGCGGAGGTGGGTTCGGTCTTTGTCGCGGAACGCGTTGAGCTTCATGACCACCAGCGCTTCCAGCGTCACCACCTGGAACTGCGCCGCCCGCTCGGACTGAGCGACGTCCGGCGACGGTATCGCGTCATTCGGGCGCACCTTCTCGCCCGCAAAAAGGACGTGGACCGCGTCTCTGGGCCGGCCGTTGGGGCCATCAAGGAACATGTCGACGTCCAATGTTTGGCAATGCGCGAAACCGGCCGTTGCCATGGCGGCTTTCGTGGCTTGGAAGTCCGTGCGGCGGATCAGAATATCGACGTCCTGGGTGTAGCGAACAGCCGCCTCGTCGGCGCGGCCGACCCACTCGGCGACGGCGTTGCCGCCGACCACCGCGTAAGGCACTCCAGCCTGTCCGAGGGCCGCCGTGGCCCGCCGCAGTCGATCTTTGACTTTCTCCACGGCCAGGGCCGTCCTTTCCCATCCGAACGGTGCG
>DATKSN010000289.1:0-11071 GCA_035531595.1 Pirellulales bacterium
ATTCGGTCCAGGCGTTCGAGATCGGTGATGTCCTCCAATTGGGTTTTGATGGACTCGTTCGCCGGGCCAAGCCGTTCCTCACCGACGAGCAGGATGTCCTTCTTCGCCTGTTTTTCCTTGCCCTCGTCGAGAATCATCAGATACGTATCGGATTCTTGCATCACACGAACTCGTCGATCCTTTTGCTTGGAAAGAATGCCCGGCTTGCCGCCGACGAGGCAATCACTCCGATTGCGGTTGGTTGGCGCCAGCATACAGCATTTCGCTGAATACGGAGAATCGCACAGTCGGCGATCGGCATGACCCCTTTCAGCGGCGACATCGGTCAAGAGGCCTGTCATTCACGGCTTCACGGGTTTGGACAGGATTGACGGGATTCACAGGATATAGTCGGACAAATCGCAAGCCTTGCTTTCTATCCTGTTCCTCCTGGTCATCCTGTCCCGCCTTCGCCGTCCGGCCGACGCGCCTCGACGAGCTTCACGCACATGATGATTGACGATTTCTGGATTCTACGGATTTTCCAGGGTTTTGCAAGTATTCCGTCACCGATTCTGTCGCCCGGCTTGTCGGCAGCCTTAGTTGGCGTGACGCGCGACCATCCATCGCCACGGACCGCCGAGCCGCTCGCCGTCGCCGAAATCCGGCGTGATCGCGCCGCCGAGTGTACTCGGACAAGAAACTTGCAGCAAGAAGAATCCGAGTCACGACCGAATTTTCACAACGACCCGCTTAAAGGCTAGGATTGGTGGTGCGTCAGGGACGCCCCCGTAGCGGCGGCACTCCGTGACGGGGGCCATGAGGCCCGGTCGCCAACGGCGACCGGAGATCTCCGCCACGGAGTGTCGGAGCTACGGCCTGCCGCCGATCCTAGCCTTTAAGCGGGTCGTTGAATTTTCAACACCCTAATCCCGCATCCCCAAGGTGGGAGGCGGCCTCGCCGCCTCGGGGTCCGCGGCGGATTGGAGTCATCCGGGCGCCGTTGGCGGGCCCGTCGCCCAATCGAACGACACCGGCCCAGGCAGTACGAGCCGGAAGTGGGCGCGCCGCTGGCACGGGTATCCACCTTGCGCGCCCCTGCCACGCGCACTCCAGGCCGTGACTTACGGAGCCGGCGATGCCTGGGACACGTAGCGGCCGGCCTGATGGTCAAGCCCGTTGCAACCGGCCACGAGCACCGTTAGATTCGTGTTATACTGCGCGCGGGCGAGAATGAGACATTCGGAAGTCTGTACACCAACCCGTAGCGCAAGCAAGGCCAGTCGTCACGCTCCTTGCTTGCGCTGCGGGTTAGTGTCGGAGCAGGCCGCGTGCGGTATACTCCCCAACCCGGCGGATAAGCTACGAATTGACATCACATGGCCAATTTGACACCGGCTGAAAAGCAAGACGTGATCCGCTTTTTGGAGGCGGACAAGCCGCTGCCCGACAAGTACCGCTTTCTGCTCTTCGACGACAAGCGCGAAGTCGAACTGGTCTGGAACGGCAAGACGAGCGAAGTCTGCAACATCGTGCTCCCCTTCCAGGTCATCGAGCAAGTCGACGAACCTCGCGCGGAAAAGGTCAAGGAGCTGCCCGGATTGTTCAACATGGACGAGCGCGGACGGCAGCTCACCGGCTGGACCAACAAGCTCATCTGGGGCGACAACAAGATCATCCTCTCCAGCCTCAAGAACGGCCCGTTGCGCGAGGACATCGAGGCCCAGGGCGGCATCAAGCTCATCTACATCGACCCGCCCTTCGACGTCGGCGCCGATTTCTCGATGGACATCGAGATCGGCGACGATACCTTCACCAAGCAGCCCAACGTCCTTGAGGAAATCGCCTACCGCGACACCTGGGGCAAAGGGGCGGACTCGTTCATCTCCATGATTTACGAACGGCTGATTGTCATGCGAGATCTGCTGGCGGAAGATGGGCTACTATTCTTGCATATGGGCTGGAGCGTCGCGCATCGCGTTCGAGCCGCATTAGACGAAGTGTTCGGCGCGAGTAACTGCGTAAACCAAGTTATTTGGAAGCGACAAGCGGCGCACAGCGACATTGGACAAGGTTCAACACACATGGGCCGATTGCACGATGTTATTTTTGTATACGCGAAAGCGGCCCATTTTACGTGGAACATGCAGTATGAGCCGTACTCCGAAGAATACATCGCCTCTGCCTACAAACACATCGAAGAAGGAACCGACCGACGCTATCGCATTGACAATACAGCTGGACCGGGCGGCGGCAAAAAAGGCAACCCATACTATGAGTTTCGTGGCGTTAAGAAATACTGGCGGTATTCCGAGCAAACAATCGCGCGGCTTTACGACGAAGGGCGTTTGATTCAGTCAAAGAGTGGCGGCGATTGGGGTTACAAACGCTATCTCGACGAGATGCCCGGGGTTCCAATTCAAGATCTCTGGGCGGACATCGCCGCCATTCAAAGTGCAAGCCTACAAGGGACCGGGTATGCGACTCAAAAACCCGAGAAACTCCTGGAACGAATAATCAACCTCGCCTCCAACGAAAACGACATCGTCGCTGACTTCTTCTGCGGCTCCGGCACGACGGCGGCGGTGGCGGAGAAGCTCAACCGCAAGTGGATTTGCAGCGATCTCGGCAAGTTCGCCATTCACACCACCCGCAAACGGCTGATCGGCGTACAGCGCCAGCGCAAGGCCGAAGATCAAACCTACCGCGCGTTCGAGATCCTCAATCTCGCCAAATACGAGCGGCAACATTTTATCGGCGTCAACCCGAACCTGCGCGAGGAGGAACAGCGCAAGCAGTTCGAAGAAAAAGAAGCCGCCTTTCTCGATTTGATCCTCAAGGCGTACAAGGCCGAGAAGACCGACGGCCTGCGCGCCTTCCACGGCAAGAAGGCGGGACGCATGGTCGTCGTCGGCCCGGTCAACCTGCCCGTGACCCGGCTGTTCGTCGAAGAGATCATCCTGGAATGCCGGCAGAAACGCATCAGCAAGGTCGATCTGCTGGGCTTCGAGTTCGAGATGGGCCTGTTCCCCAACGTGCTCGACGAAGCGAAGTCGAAGGGCATCGACATCCAGCCCAAGTACATCCCGGCCGACGTGTTCGACAAGCGGGCCGTCGAGAAGAACCAGGTTGTCTTCCACGACGTGGCCTTCATCAAGGTCAAGCCGCTGCTGAAGGGAAAGACGGTGGCCGTGCGACTGACCGACTTTTCGGTTTTCTACTCGCAGGGGCGGGCCGACGAGGTGGCCGCGGCGCTCAAGGAGAAGGCGAGCAAGATCGTCGTCGAGAAGGGGCAGATCGTCAAGATTTCCAAGGACAAGAACGGCATCGTGACGCGGGAAAAGCTCACCAAGCATTGGACGGACTGGATCGATTACTGGTCGGTCGATTTCGATTTCGAGAACAAACGCGAGATGATCCGCGTGCGGAAGGAAGTCGATCCATCCGCCCAGGGGCGCCTGCCGGGGATGAAGCCCGCCCAAAAGCCGCTGGAGGAATGGGAGGAAGTGTGGACCGGCGACTTCATCTTCGAGAACGAATGGCAGAGTTTTCGGACGAAGCAAGATCGGTCGCTCGAATTGACCAGCGCGTACCGCGAGGTGGCCGACAAGAAGCGCGTGAAGATCGCCGTCAAGGTGGTGGACATTTTCGGCAACGACACCATGACGATCGTGGACGTGTCTTCGGGAGGGAAACGCTGAGGCCGGGTGTGTAAGATGATGGTAAGACCTAGGGAAAATTTCAATGAAAACCAAAGCGAGAAAAAGAAAGGGCAAGCCTGATCCGGCCATCCTCGCGGACATCGTCAAGCGGGTCGTGGAGGCGGCCAACCCGGAGAAGATCGTCCTGTTTGGGTCAGCGGCGCGCGGAACGATGGGGCCCGACAGCGACGTTGACTTGTTGGTCATCAAGGGAGGCAAGTTTTGCCGGCATCGGGTCACGACTGCGATCTACCGTCATTTGTCCGGCGAGATAGGGGTCGATGTCGTGGTCGTGACTCCTGAAGAGGTCGAGCGTTATCGCGACACCCATTGCCTGGTGATCTGTCCGGCCCTGCGGGAAGGCAAGGTGGTTTATGAAGCGTAAGCGTCTCCCGCCGGACGATCCGCGCGAATGGATTGGACGCGCCAAGAGCAATATGGCCCTGATCCTCAGCCGCGACTTGGCAAGCCGGAGACTCTGATATGGCCCTGCATCCGAACTTCCCGAACGATCCGCACGCCATTCTCGATCCGGGCATCCGCTGGTTCCCGGCCGATGAGGCCTATCGGGATCAACGCGCCGATCAACTGATGCCCCCCTTGGTCTCGGCCCTCCGCAAACTCGTCAAGGAATGGCGCGACGGCGGCTATCAGGGCGCCAGCGCGACGAGCAAGAGCTTGCTGACGTGGTGGTTCAAGACGCCGCATCTCTTGCCGACGCGCAACGGCCCGTTGCGGGAGTTCCAGTATTTTTTCGCCCAGCGGGAGGCCCTGGAAACCATCGTTTACCTTTACGACGTGCTCGGCGTGAAGGATAAGTACGATTTGATGCGGTTCGACGGCTCCGGCGCCGTGTCGGCCGGCATGTTCGATGAAACCTGGCGGCGCTTCGTCGTGAAGATGGCGACCGGTTCGGGCAAAACGAAGGTCTTGAGCCTGGTTCTGGCCTGGAGTTTCTTTCACAGGCTTTATGAGCCCGATTCCGCCTTGGCCCGCAACTTCCTCGTCGTCGCCCCGAACATCATCGTGCTGGACCGAATCCGCAAGGATTTCGACGGCTTGCGAATCTTTTTGCAGGATCCCGTTTTGCCGGACAACGGCTACGACGGCCACGACTGGCGGGACGACTTTCAACTGACGCTGCACATGCAGGATGAAGTGCGCGTGGTCCGCAAGACGGGCAACATTTTCCTCACGAACATCCACCGCGTTTACGCCGGCGACGAAACGCTTCCCTCGGCGGACGACGACGACACGACCGATTATTTCCTGGGGACGAGGCCCACGGGGGCGACCACCGACAGCAAGCTGGACCTCGGCATGATCGTGCGCGACGTCGACGAGTTGGCGATTCTCAATGATGAAGCGCACCATATTCATGATCCGAAAATGGCGTGGTTCAAGTCGATTCAGGACATCCATCATCGGCTCTTGCAGAAGGATTCGGCCCTGGCCTTGCAGGTGGACGTGACGGCAACGCCCAGGCACAACAACGGCGCTATTTTCGTTCAGACCGTCTCCGATTATCCCCTGGTCGAAGCGATTTCGCAGAACGTGGTGAAGCATCCCGTGCTGCCTGACGCGGCCAGCCGGGCGAAGCTGCAAGAACGGCAAACCTCGAAGTTTACCGAGAAGTACGCCGATTACCTGGAATTGGGCGTTATTGAATGGCGCAAGGCTTATCGGGCGCACGAGAAGCTCGGCAAGAAGGCGATCTTGTTCGTGATGACCGACGACACCAAGAACTGCGACGACGTCGCCGAGTACCTGCAAGGGACGTACCCGGACCTGAAAGGCGCGGTGCTCGTCATCCACACCAAGAACAACGGCGAGATTTCCGAGGCCACGAGCGGGAAAAGCAAGGAAGATCTCGAAAAGCTACGCAAACTCGCCAACGAGATCGACGATATGGAAAACCCCTATAAGGCGATTGTTTCCGTGCTGGTGCTCAAGGAAGGCTGGGACGTGCGCAACGTGACGACGATCGTGGGTTTGCGGGCTTTCTCGTCGAAAAGCAACATCCTGCCGGAGCAGACGTTGGGCCGGGGCCTGCGCAAGATGTACCCGGGCGGCGGCACCGAATATGTGAGCGTGATCGGCACCGACGCCTTTATGGATTTCGTGGAGTCCATCCAGGCCGAGGGGGTGGTCCTCGACCACAAGCCGATGGGCGAAGGCGCCGGGCCGATAACGCCGCTTGTCGTCGAAGTGGACCAGGAGAACACGAAAAAGGACATCGAGGCACTCGATATCGAGATTCCCGTCATGACGCCCCGCACGTATCGGGAATACAAGAACCTGAATCTGCTGGCGCCGGAGAAGTTCGGCCACGGCAAGCTCATGTGCCAGACGTTCAGCGAGGAACAGCAAAGGGAAATCGTCTTCAAGGACATCACCACGGGCGAAGTCACGCACACCACCGTCCTGGATACCGCCGGCATCGCCGACTATCACAGCGTGATCGGCTATTTTACGCAGACGATCATGAAGGATCTGCGCCTGGTCAGCGGCTACGACGTGCTGTACGGCAAGGTGAAGTCCTTTGTGCGCGATGACCTGTTCGAAAAGCCCGTCGAACTGGAAGACGCGAACACGCTACGGAACCTGTCTGAACTGGCGGCGACGAAAACGATCATCGAGAGTTTCAAAAAGGGCGTCAACGCCCTGACGGTCCAGGACAAAGGCAACGCCGAGATCCGCGCCACCATCAAGCTGCGCGAAACGCGGCCCTTCGTGGCCAAGGAGCAAGGGTTCATGATTCCCAAGCTCAGCGTCTTCAACCGCATCATCGGCGACAGCGGCTTCGAACTCGAATTCGCGGCATTCTTGGATCGCTGCCAAGGTGAAATCGTCTCCTTCGCCAAGAACTACTTCGCCGTGGGCTTCAAGCTGGACTACGTCAACGCCGACGGCGACATCTCCAACTATTACCCGGACTTCTTCGTGAAGGTCAGCGGCCAGGAAACCTATATCGTCGAGACGAAGGGCGCGGAATACCTCGATGTGCCTTTGAAAATGGCGCGCCTGAGGCAATGGTGCGACGACGTCAATCAGGCGCAGCGGGCCGTGCGGTACGCTTTCGTCTTCGTGGACGAGGAAGGGTTCAAGAAGTACCAGCCGAAATCATTCGCCGCCTTGGTCAAATCCTTCCGGGAGTACAAGGAGTAGTCTTCGCCCGGTATCCGTCACGGAGCCGCAACGCTGGTTTATCGTTGGCCGATTACGGATCGAGATCCATCTTCTCCGCCGCTTCGTTATCCTCGCCGGCTTTCAACGCCGAGGTCGTCGCCGTCGATACCAAACCGACGAGACCGGTTGCGAGCGCAACTGCCAGCCAATGCGGCTTCATGCTTCGTCTCGTTTTCATTTCAGCGTTCCTTGTCGTCGGGGCGTGCCGCCGGCCGTGCCGAGCCTCCTGGCGATCTAGTCCAATTCGGCGTCGGGGCGAAGCGAACGATACCATGTTTTCCAGCGCTCAATCGCTTCCTTTCGCGCCGTCGCTCCGCCCCGCGCGTCGAAGCCGAAGGCGTCGAGCCGCCGGCTGATGACCCGCAGCGCGTCACGCGCCGTCAAGGCCACCTCAATGTCGGCGTCTTCCAGCAGGCCGATCAGGGTCGGCACATGGTCGAGGTTGCGGCTTCGCCCGCACGCGCGCACCGCGGCCAGCCGCGCCTCGCGGTGCGCGCCGCCGGCCAGCCGCCGCAGCAAGGCCGCGTGCTGGTCGAGCGTGCGGCGGTCGCCGCTTTCGGCCAGGTCCGCCAGGGCCTCGACGGCCTGGGCGTATTCGGCACCGTTTTTTTCGGCACTGGCTTTTTCGGCACTGGCGGGCGTTTCCAGAATCGCCGCCCAGCGGTCGAATGCCGCGGCCGCCGGCTTGACGACCACTTTTCCATCACGCAGCCGTAGTTCGCCCGCGGCGGGTACGCCGCGCCCACCGGCCAGAATGCCCTCGCGGAAACGAAGCTTCGAGCGTTCCAGGCTCTTTTTGGTCGAGCGCAGTAGGAACAAGAGCGCGAAACTGGTGTCGTGCGGGTTCTTGGCCTCGCTCTCCCAACTGCCGTTGGCGCCCTGCGTCTTCAAGAGGAACCGCGCCCCGCGGTCGTACCAGGCGGTGTCGGGCGGGCCGTCGGTCTCCATTTGCCGGAACGTCTCGTAGCGTTCCAAGGCGTACATATAGTAGTGCAGCCATCCCTTGGGCTTTTCGATCGTGAAGTTGGCGCTCATCCAATGGTTGCCGTCGGCGCGGGCTTTTTGGACCAGCTTCACTTCGAGCCTGGTCTTCACGCGCGACGGGTTCTGGTCGTCGTTCTCGAGGGGACGCAAGGCGGCGGGCGTATCGTCATTCGATCGCCGCCGCAAGCGGCTCATGCCCAATTGATCTTTACAGATGTACAGACTGCACATTCCCGCGCAGGTCATGCTGTGCAGCGTGCTGGGCTGCCTCACTCGCTCGCCCAGTTTGCCCGACTCGACCCCCTGGTAACCAAAACCCCCGTTGGGGTCTTGTGTACGCAGCAGCCATTTCGCCAGCCGCTCCCAAACCTCCGGCGGCGTGTCGACCTCGGCCTGGTCGGCGGCTTCCCATAGCCCCATGGCCGCGAACTGAGTCATCGACGTGTCGCAGGTTTTGCCGTTGGGACCGTCGAGCGGATAGCCCCAGGCGCCGTATTCCTTTTGCTTGAGATGCAGCCAGCGGACCAACGCTTCGATCTCGTAGCGGTGCTCCTTGGGGTTGACGGCCACCAGGAACATGATCGACACGCCGACCGAGTAGACATCGGAATTCAGCTTCTCGACGCCGCCGGCGAGCGAGCCCTTGATGGTCGCGACGGCCTCCCTGATTTTCGGGTGATCGAGGCGGGCGCCGCTCTTGACCATCGTCAGGCCCAAGAGCGCCTGGCCTCCCATGGCGCCGCCGTTTTGCGTTTCGAGAAACGCCAGGCCCTTGGCGACGGCCTCGCGCACTTCAGGGCTATCCGGCGAGAGCCCCGCCGCGGCGCCGACGGTCGCCGACCACAACCAGGCCCCAACGGCCAAGAGCAACCCGACGGCCGAGCACACGAATCGCCGCGACCGACCGTGGCTGGAGTACACAAACACCTTGCTCATTCGCGATCCTCCAGCGTTCCCACCATGTCCGCCCACCAACCCAACGGTCTTACGCGCCGCGATCAGGGCTTTTCGGCCAATGCATGGATGTGGTCGGCCAGCATGGCGTCGAGCTGAGGGAACCAAGGCCGCAGCCGCGCCGACAACGGCGGCGCCTTGCCGTCGCGGCGCAGCGATTGCACGTAGGCTTGCAACAGTTCGCGGCGCGCGGGATCGGTCTCCATCAGCAGATGCACCCAGGCCCACGATTCAGCATAGTCGAGTTGCGTCATGTCGGCCACCAGATGAAGGCGCTCGAGCCGCTCGAGGTTTGGCCGCCAAACGTCGCCGGCCAGCCGCGCGGCGAGCAGATTCACATGCGGACGGTTCACCCCGGCGTCGCCCCGCGGCACCTCCGCGTACTCCGCCAACCCCTCGTCGAGCCAAAGGGGCAACTGGGGCACGACCGCATGCAAGTAGCCGTGGGCGACCTCGTGACGCAAATCCTCCGACACGCGGTCGCCCCAATGGGCATAGACGGCCAACCGGGTGTCGCTTTCGACGAAGAAGGCGCGCCGCGCCGGAAACTCGGGAAAGTGCTGCCCGACGAAGGCCTGGAATGTGGCTTCCGTGTCGAACAGGTAGACGTGGATCGATTCCTCCGACTTGGGCAGGTTCAGCTTCGACATCAAATCGCCGCGTTCCGCCGCCACGTCGTCGAGCAAGCGGTGATGCGGTGGCAGCGGGAAATCGCTGTAGACGATCAATGGGTCGAGCACCAGCGTGTGACGCGCCGGCAACGCGGGACGCGGCGCCAACCAGTTTGCGCAGCCGGAAAAGGCCGTCACGACCATCAGGCTCGCGGCAAGGAGCATGTTCGTCGTCACGAGAGCGTCTCCGCGAAGTGTCTCGGCCGTGCCTCCTCGGAGGCCGCTCGGCGCTCCGGGCTGGTTCGACGCTCTCCGCCACGGCCGGCCAGCTCGTCGCATAGCGCGGCCCATTCCACTCCCCAATGCGGCACGCTGTAATCGCGCTCGACGAGTTCACGGCCCGCGCTTCCCAGCCGATGTCTCAAGGCCGGTTCGGCCGCCAGGCGGCCGATCGCTTCGGCGCAGTCGGCCGGCGTGCGAACCAGGAACCCGGTGACGCCGTCGACGACCATCTCGCGGTTGGCTCCAATCGCATTGGCCACCACGGGCAGCCCGGCGGCCATGTACTGCAACACTTTCAGCCCGCACTTGCCCAAGCTCCAGGGATCGTCCGGGAGCCAACTGATGCCGATGTCGGCGCCCGCCACGTCCGCCGCCTCGCTCGCGGCCGACCAAGAGCGGGCTTCGACCCGTATTCCAGCCAAGCTCGGAAAGACGTCGGAAATGACGCGTAGTTCCAGACCCGGCAAGCGAGCCGAGGCGGCAGCCAGGTACGGTTCCGCCAAAGCGAGGCTCGGCAACGTGCTGCGTTGGCCGATCCACACCAATTTCACTTCGGCGCCGTGTCGGCGGTGGTGAGCCGCCGGATAGATTTCAGGGCGAACGCATGTGGGCACGTAGCGAACACGTTGGGCCGGCACCCAGCGGGACGCTTGGGCGCACAAATGGCGGTTGCCGCCGGTCACGGCGTCGGCGGCGTAGAGGGTCGCCCAGAACCCAATCATCCTCCGCCAACTGACCGTGCCCTTGGGATGGTAGCTGTCGCGGCAGTAAAGGGCATCATCAAAGTCATAGACCAGCCGCCGCGCGTGCTTGCGGAGAATGCGAAGTTGCCATAGCGGCAACAGCTTGCGCTGCAACACCACCACGTCGGCATCGGCGACATGGCGCAATTGGCCCACGCGGCGCAAGGCGCCCCGTGCGAGCGGCACCGCCTTGAGTTGCCAGCCGCGCTCCAACAACGCCTGCCGAAACGCCTCGAGCCGGTAGCGGTAGCAAACGTGGTCGGGGCCCTCGGTGAACGCCAGCAATTTCATGGGCGGAATCTTAGCAGATTTCCAATGGCCCACCCAAGGGCGGATTGTGAATTAGGCGTTAGGCGTTAGGCGAGCGGGGGGCGTTAGCCCCCTGTTAGGCGTTTAGGCGTTAGGCGAGCGGGGGGCGTTAGCCCCCTGTTAGGCGTCAGGCGTTAGGCGAGCGGGGGCGTTAGCCCCCTGTTAGGCGTTAGGCGTTAGGCGAGCGGGGGGCGTTAGCCCTTAGGTTTACCCACATCTGGAAAAAGGATCCTTGAGGCCAAAAACGCGTAAATATGCATGGGACGAGGCAGAGTTTGAGTTACGACTTCGGATCCCTATTTTGTCCAAACGATGACCC
>DATKSN010000290.1:0-22757 GCA_035531595.1 Pirellulales bacterium
GTCCGCCGCCGCGAAGCGGCGGCGGACCCACGACCACAGGACACACGGAAGGATTCGCGGGCGCGTGGCTAGCGCGAAAAACTGCTTCACCTGCCAGACAAGCTGGCAGGGGTCGCTGCAAAAGATGCGTAGAACAACGCCGGCAACGCCTTGGGTTTGCGGTCACCCCCCAATTCGTTCACCCCAACGGGGTGACACTGGGCGGCGCGGCGCGACGATTCACGCCGCGGGTCGCGCCCCGTTGGGGCTTGGGTTTTGTTGCTTGTGCCACGTTTCCCAGGGCTGCGCCCTTGGCTGTGGAATCGCGCCCCGTTGGGGCTGAAGTACGGCTCGCCGACGTCTATCTCCCACAAAAACTGTTGAGGACGACGGAATGAGCGTACCAACCAACGAGAAGATCATCGCCCTGTTGGACGAGTTGGACCGCGGCGTCGCGGACGATCTCGAGACCCAGTGGCTCGACTTCAAGCCCTGGACCAGCGCGAAGGACGACATGAAGATCGCCGTCGAGTACGCCGCGTGTTTCGCCAACGCCGAGGGAGGCGCGGTGGTCTTCGGCGTGGCGGACCGCACGCGCGGCCGCGCCGCGGCAATCCACGGCGTCGGCAGCTTGCGTCTCGACACCTGGCGACGCGGCATCTTCGACGCCACGCGTCCCAACCTGAACGTGGAAATCGACGAACTGCCGGTGCCAGAGGGAACCGGGCGAGTGCTGGTCGTGCGGGTGCCCAAGGGCCCGACTCCACCCTACGGGACTGCCCAAGGCGTGTTCAAGCAGCGTGTCGGCAAGAACTGTATGCCGATGGACCCGCAGGCATTCGCCCGCGCGCGGGTCACGGCGGGTGTCGTCGATTGGAGCGGCTTGCCGGCCGAGGGAGTCGATGCTTCAGAGCTCGATCCGGTCGAAATTGCCCGGGCGAGAAACGTGCTACGGCGGTTCAAGCCGCAATCGGCGTTGCTCGGCGCCAGCGACGCGGAGTTGCTTGTCGGTGTGGGCGCGATCTCGCAGGGAGCGGTCACCCGCGCCGGCTTGCTGCTCTTTGGCCGCGAGCCATTGCTGCGCGACGTTTGCCCGCAACACCAGGTACACTACGTGTACCAGGTTTCCGAGACGCGCGTCGCGCGAAACGACTCGTACCGCGGCGGATTGCTCGATGTGCTGGAGCGGATCGAGCAGGCGTTTTCCGGACCGGCCAATCCAGAGCACGAAATAAGCGTAGGTCTCTTCAAGCTCCGCGTTCCTGCGTTCGTCGTCGACGTGGTCCGTGAGGCACTGCTCAACGCGGTGACGCACCGCGATTACACGGACCCCAACGACGTCTTGGTGCGCCATACGGATCGCGAGCTGGTGATCACCAGCCCAGGCGGTTTTCTGGCGGACATCACTCCTTGGAACATCCTGCGGCACGAACCGTTGCCGAGAAATCGGACGTTGGCCGAGGCTTTCGAGAAACTAGGGTTGGTCGAGCGGGCCGGCATGGGGCGACGGCGAATTTTCATTCCGACCTTGTCGTTTGGCAAACGCATTCCACAGTACGAGACCGACGGTCAACGGGTGACGCTACGGATTTTCGACGGCACGCTCGACGAGCGCATGGCGATCTTGCTGGCCAAATGGCGAGGCGAGGGACGCGAAATCAGCCTCGACGCGCTTCTGGTGCTGAGCCACTTGCGCGAGCACGCCTACATTGACGCAACCGCCGCGGCGCAGTTTCTGCAACTCCCTCGCGACGACGCGCGCGGAATCCTTGATCTCTATTCGCAGCCCAAAATTGGGATTTTGGACCGCCGCGGGCGCACCAAAACCGCGACGTACCACTTAACCAAGGCTGTGGCCAAGGACCTGTTGGGAAAAGCGGCGTACACGAAAGCCAAGGGGCTCGATCCGATCCGTTACCGCGAGATGGTCATGGCGTTTGTACACGACCACGGGTCGATCAGCCCTCAGGAATGCCGCGAGTTGCTCGGACTGGGCGAGTCGGCCGCGGCACGGGTCGAGATGTCACGGATCTTCAAGGAGTGGGCGAGCGAACAGGGATTCTTGAGGCAGAAGGGACGAGGCCCAAGCGTACGTTATTTTCCCAAATAGACAGACCTCGTTGGTAATATAACACGGATGTTAGAAATCGATGTCGCCGAGTGGGTGTCGCCACAACAGCTTGTGGCTTAACCACTTGCGGTGAGAAAAATGTTAGCAACAATTAACAAACAGGCCCAAAGGCGTCATCGCCTACCACAGGAATCTCTCTGAGTTTCTGGCTCCTGCACATGGGAACAGACCAACATCCTTTTCAAAACTTAGCAAACGGCCCCCATTTCGAGGCCAGTTTTCGTCCAGCGACACAAAGCCCACCATAGTAACGACTTGCGACGCATATAAATTTAGCGACAATTTAGCAAAGAGCGCGACCTAATGGCAAAAAGCGTCATCGCGTACGACAAGGATCTCCCCGAAATTCCCGGCCGCTGCCCGTGGGAAAGGCCCACCTCGTACCTGGTGAAGGACACCGCCGCGCCGGGGGGCTGGCGGATCGACGACTCGGGGCGACGGCCCAGCACCTTGCTACTGGTCGGAAAGCTGCGCAAGGCCGTCGACGCCTGGCGCGAGGCGGGATACCCCGGCGCGTCAGAGGTGACGCTACGCCTGTTCCACTATTGGTTTGAAGAAGAACACGACGTGCCCGGCTTCGGCGGCCAATTCCGCTACCATTTCTGCCAGCGCGAGGCGATCGAAACGCTTATCTACCTGGTGGAAATCGCGGGCAACCGCGATGCCAAGGCCCTGATTACCGACTATGCGGGCATCTTCCAACGCGACCTGTTGGGCAAGTCGGTCGAGTTCCAGACCACCACCGACGGCCGCCGACAAGTGCGGCGCTACGTGCCGGAACTGGAGGCCGAGTCAATCCAGGATCTGCCGCCCGAAGAACTTCGGCGCTACGCCTTCAAGCTGGCCACAGGTGCGGGCAAGACCTGGGTCATTGCGATGGCGATGGTCTGGTCGCACTTTCACAAGCGGCGCGTGCCCGGCTCGAACCTGTCGACGAATTTCCTGCTGGTGGCGCCCAACATCATCGTCTACCAACGTCTGGAAAAGGACTTTGGCGGCAACCGAATTTTCCACGAGCTGCCGTTGGTGCCGCCGGAGTGGGGCGCCTGGTGCCAGAAGGTCATTTTGCGTGGCGAGTGTACCCCGGCCGACCCAACGGGCAACCTGTTCCTCACCAACGTACACCAACTGTACGAATCGGCCGGCGACGTTTGGACGCCCGCCAACGCCGTCGAGGCGCTCTTGGGCCCGGCGCCGGCCAAGGATCTGGCGAGTTACCAGCGGACCATGCTCGAGCGTGTCAAGGAGCTGAAGGATCTGCTGGTTTTCAACGACGAGGCCCACCACGTACACGACGAAGACCTGGCGTGGAGCCAATCGCTGTTGGGAATTCACGCGTCGTTACCCGGCGGGCTGTCGGCGTGGCTCGACTTCTCGGCCACGCCCAAGGACCAACAGGGCCGTTACTTTCCTTGGACCGTTTGCGACTATCCGCTGGCGCAGGCCGTCGAGGACCGGATCGTGAAAGCCCCAATCATCGTCATCAAGGACGACGGCAAGGCCCAACCCAAGGACGACCCAGAGGGAATCACCAAGGGCAACGTCGTCAAGGAGTACGAGCCCTGGGTGAAGGCCGCGGTGCAAAGATGGAAGGACCATTACGACACGTACCGGCAACTCGGCGCGAAACCCGTGCTTTTCATCATGGCCGAGAAGAACGCCTTCGCCGACGCCCTTGGTAACCACCTGCGCGAGACAAAGGAATATGGCTTCAAGAAATCGGAGGTGCTGGTCATCCATACGGACTCGGCGGGCGAGGTCACCAAGAAAGACCTGGAAGCGGCCCGCGAGGCTGCCCGCGATATCGACGCGGCCAAGAGCAAGATCAAGGCCATCGTCAGCGTGATGATGCTCCGCGAGGGATGGGACGTGCGCAACGTGACGGTTGTGCTCGGGCTGCGCCCCTTCACCGCCAAGGCCGAGATTCTGCCTGAGCAGGTGATCGGCCGCGGCTTGCGGCTGATGCCCGCCATTGGTCCCGACCGCACCCAGACGCTTGAGGTGCTGGGCACCCCCAAACTGCTCGACGTGCTACGCCAGCAGTTGGAGGCCGACGGCGTGGGCGTGGGTGTCACACGGAGCGATCCGCCGAGGCCTGTAACGATTTACCCGCTCGACGAGCGGCGCGAATTCGACATTGCCATTCCGATCAGCAAGCCGCGGTTGGTGCATAACGTGCGCAAGCTTTCGTCGCTCGATCCGGCGGCGCTGGGGCCGATTTACGACCAAGGGGAACTGGACGAGGTTTACCGAGTCACGCTGCGGATGGAGTTCGCCACCACCGAGACCGAGGTTCACTCGACCGACGTGATGGCGGCGCGCGCCCCGTTTGCCCAGGAGCTTTTGGCATCGATCACCAACCAGGTGAACCAACGGGCCAGATTGGGGGCCACGTTCGCCGAGCTCTACCGAGTCGTGCGGGCCTACGTCACAACGCGCTGCTTCGGCGGGCCGATCGACATCGAACAAGAATCAATTCGCAACCATCTGCACCGCGTCGAGCTGCGCGAAGGGATCGCCAAGTACCTGGCCAAGCAGTTAGGCGAATTGCTGGTGGAGACACGCGTGCTCGAGTTCGAGCGGGCCGATTACCGCCTGTCGGAGACGACGGCCTTCACCTGGCGCCGGAACCTGCCGCCTTTGGAAGCCAAGCGGACGATTTTCAATTACGTGGCGACGTACAACGACTTCGAGCGCGCCTTCGCCGAGTTCCTCGACGACGCCGGCGACGTGCTCCGTTTCGCCAGTCTCGGCACGACCGAACAAGGCGATTCCGGCACGCGGGTTCGCGTCGATTACCTCAAGCCGAGCGGCGCCATCGGCTTTTACCATCCCGACTGGGTTGTCGTCCAGGATACGCCGGCGGGCGAGGTCCATTGGATCATCGAGACCAAGGGGCGGGTCTGGGAAGGGACCGACGTCAAGGACGACGCCGCGCGAGACTGGTGCGCCCGGATTTCCGAGCGGACCAACCAGCCATGGCGCTACGCTCGCGTCAACCAGATCGACTTCGAGTCACGACGGCCGAAGACGCTGGCCGCCGCGGTCCGGGCCATTCACGACGACAACGTTCTCGGTCTGATCTAACGGGGGCGCGCGGACGCACCCTAAACGAATTATACGGTCGGCGTGCGTCCGGAGAATTTCGCACGAGCCCAGTCTTGGAAGGCCACGACACGAGCCGTCTCGTTTTCGCCGAGGGGCGCGGGCAAAAACGGCGTCAGGTCGGCGACGCGCAGAAACGGCAGATTGGGGCTGAACTCGCGCTCGATGTACTCGCCCGTCGCGGTTCGCTCATAGGCGCGGAGGACTCCGCGTTGGAAGCGCCAGACTTCCGGCACACCCGCGCTTCCGTAGAGGCGCATTCGCCGCGTGGCGCCGCGGCTGACTTCGATCTCGACGACCAGATCGGGTGGCGGATCGACCTCCAAATCGAAGTCCAGTCGACCTCGCACGCGCTCCTCGTTGCGGATGTAATAGCACTCGTCGGCTTCAAATGCCTTCTTCAACCTAGGCTGTTTCCAAGTCGTCTCGCCCAGACTGTAAACCGGAATTCGCAGGTCCAGCGTCAGCAACTCGATCAATCGCCCGATCCGCTTCTTGACTCGTTCGTGTTTGGATGACGGCGACATCAACTCAAGTCTACCACGGTCGTAAATCATCCGCACATGTCCGTTGTCGTTGATGTCGCGCAGCGCCTCGTACAGCTCCCACGGAATACGGTGGAGCACCATCCGGTCGCGCGAGGCGACTTTCGTTCGTTTGGGGACCGTTGCCATGACATCACTATAACGCGTCGACGTCCTCGTACCTCTACCCCTCTTGCATTCCGCCATCTTCATTCCACATAAATGAACTCGCTCGACGACATCAGCACCCGGCAGAGGCTCTGCCAGGCCCGCAGCCGGCGCTCGGCCGGCTCAAGCGACTGCCAGGCCGTGTTGGTCTCCATTCGCCCCACGAACTCCAACGCCCGCGACAGATCAGCCGCGCTCGGCGGCCGGCCCAGGGCACGCGCGTAGAGCACGCCGACCCGCCCGGCGTCGTCCGCCGAGGCATTGGCCAAGAGCGTAGCGGCCAAGTGGCGGGTTTCGGCGCCGACGAGCGAGCTGTTCATCATGAACAACGCTTGCGGGGCGACCGTCGTACTGGCGCGGCCGCCGTTGGCCACGCTCGGCTCGGCGAAGTCGAAGGCCTGGAACACGTCGTACAGCGCGCTGCGGATGACCGGCAGGTAGAGGCTGCGGCGGAACGATTCGTATTGCGTGGTATCGACCGAATTGGTGCTGGCCACGTACTGCCGCGGATTGGCGTTGAGCAGCGTGCCCTCCAACGCCGGATCGAGCCGGCCGCTTGCGGCCAAGATCGCGTCGCGTACCGCCTCGGCCTCCAGCCGCCGCCGATTCATGCGCCAGCAGAGCCGGTTGTCGGGATCGGCCGCCGCCGCCTCGGCGTTGAAGGCTGTGCTCATCTGGTACGCGGCGGAATGCATGATCAGCCGGTGCAGCGACTTGATCGACCAGCCGTTCTCGACGAAGCGCCGGGTGAGCCAGTCGAGCAACTCGGGGTGCGTCGGCCGTTCGCCCAGCCGGCCGAAATTGTCGGGCGTGCGGACCAGCCCTTCGCCGAAATGCCCGCGCCACACGCGGTTCACCAGCACCCGGCCCGTGAGCGGGTGGTTCGGCCGAGTCAGCCATTGGGCCAACTCCAACCGGCCACTGGCCGTCGGCGACAACGACGGCTGCTCCCCGCCGGCGATGATCCGCGGGAACCGTCGCGGCACTTCCTCGCCTTGCGTCAGATGGTTGCCGCGGACATGGACCCGCACGTTGGTCACCGCCCGCTCCTCGACGGCCATCGCCAACGGCAACGGCGGCGGGGCGGTTCGCTGCAAGTCGGCCAGTTCGTCGCGCAGCCGCGCCAACTCGGCCTTGGTCTCCGCGGTGTAATGGGCTTCCGGTCGCGGCGGCAAGGCAAACGGGCCTTGTGGATCGTCGAGCACCTGCCGCAGTGCTTCGAGTGCCGGATCGGCCAGCTTATCGGCCGAAGCCCCCGCCGGGCTTTGCTTCAACTCCTTCCAAGCGTTCTGGGCGCCGAGAAACAATTGGCCGTAGCGCTCGGCCAGTTCCTCAGCCGACTTCGGCCGCGGTTCACGCAGCACGGCGGCGACGACCGGCGATACGTTGGCGTCGAATTTCACGGTGTCGAACTTGGCGATTTCCCCTTCCGCCTCCTGCCAGACGTGCCAGGCGTGCAACGCCGAGGTCGGTTCATGTTTCGTCCGGGCCAGATACCGCACCCATCCATCGAGCACGGCGCGGTTCCAGCGACGGTCGGCGGCTTCAGGCGCCGGAAAGGCGTAAATCTCCGGATCGACGCCGTCGGGCGGCCGCCGCGGCACCAGGGCCAGGCGGTCGAGGTGCGGAAAGGGTTCGCGGCGCTGTAGCCGCAGGGTGTGTTTGCGGGCCGAAAGGGACACCAGCGCCTCGGCGAACCAGGTTTGCGTGTCGGGGTTCCAGGTGCCGGTTCGTTCTTTGGCCGCGTCATGCTTGAGCAACTGGCCGTCGATCAACAGGTCGCACGGGCGCGACGCGTCGGCCGCGTAGCGCAGCTCGATCTGGTAGACGCCCTCGCTGGGCAAGTCGACGTCGTACTCGGCGAAGCTGGCCTCCGGGCCGAAGCTGGCGATCACGCCGATGCCGGCGCCATATCCGTCGAATAACTTCGTCGCCTGGCCGCGATCGAATTTCTCGGCTTCGATGACGATCGCGCCTGTGGGTTGGTCCGCGGCCGGATTCGACATCCGCGGTTCGAGCGTGAAATGGCCCGCGTCCAAGAGCGCGGCGGCGAGCAAGTACCGCGCGGCATCGCGGCGAATCTCGGCGACGATCGCGTCGTTGGCCTCCTTCACGCGGCCATCGATCTCGCTTTTCTTCCGTGCCCCCCGCTCTTGGTGCTCCTCGACCGCCGCAATCCGCTCCGGCGCCGCCAGCGGTCGTTCGTGCCAGACCGCGACGACGTTGAAATTCTCCATGGTCTTGGTGCTCTTGAAGATCCCGGCCAGCGAGTAGTAGTCGGCGGTGGGAACCGGGTCGAACTTGTGATCGTGGCAACGGGCACAACCGATCGTCAACCCCATGAACGTCGTCCCGATCGTGTCGAGTTGCTCGTCGATGATGTCCATCTCCATCTTCACCGGGTCGTCCTCGGCCAGCATCTTCGCGCCCAGGGTCAGAAACCCGGTCGCGACCATCCGCTCGTGGCGTATCGCCTCGTCGGCGGCCGGCGGCAGCAGGTCGCCGGCCAGTTGCTCGATCACGAACTGGTCGAAGGGCAGGTCGCGGTTGAACGCCGAGACGACGTAATCGCGGTAGCGGTAAGCGTTGACGTAGGCCAGGTTTTCGTCGAGGCCGTTGGAGTCGGCGTAGCGGGCGACGTCGAGCCAGTGTCGTCCCCACCTTTGACCGTACAGGGGCGAAGCCAGCAGTCGGTCGACGACGCGGCCGAAGGCATCGGGCGATTCGTCGGCCAGGAAGGCCTCGACCTCGCCGGGCGTGGGGGGCAAGCCGATCAGGTCGTAGCTTGCCCGGCGAATCAAGGCCCGCTTGTCGGCGGGCGGCGCGGGCCACAGCCCGCGCGCTTCCAGCCCGGCCAGGATGAAATGGTCGAGCGGACCCTTCGGCCAGGCCCCGTTCTTCACCGGCGGCGGCGGCGGATCGGCCGGCGGCCGAAAAGCCCAGAAGGCCCGCTGCTCGGAAGTAAACAGTGGCTCGCCTTCGGCCGCGGAGGGCCGCCCGACCGCCTCGGCGCTCGGGTCGTCTTTCGGCCAGGGCGCTCCTTGCCGCACCCACTCGACCAGGGCCGCCACCTCGGCATCGGGCAATTTTCCCTTGGGGGGCATCTGGAACACCTGGCCGTAGCGCACCGCGTCGACCAGCAGGCTCTCGTCGGGCTTGCCAGGCACGACGACCGGTCCCGACTCGCCGCCGGCCAGCGCCGCGGCCCGCGAGTCGAGCCGCAGCCCGCCCTTTTGTCGCCGCGCGCCGTGGCACTCGTGGCAGCGGGCCGCCAGGAGCGGCCGGACCTGCTTCTCAAAAAACTCCAACCTGGCCGGCTCCGGCATGGCCGACGTCACTTGCGGCTCGCCGGCGGCCAACGGCGGCAGGTGGCTCAGCCAGCAGACCAGGCCGGCGAGCACGCCTCGCATCCAGCGGCCAGTAGTTTGAATCGCGTCGGGCGGCATGAGCGTATTATACCTCTCGCGGACGAGAATGAGACATTTTGTCACGAGAAGGTGGTGGCTGGTGGCAGAGCGTAAGCGATGCCCCGGCTAAATAGCGACCGGGGCATCGCTTAGGCTCTGCCCCAGCCACCGTGAATGTCGCATTCTTGGCCGGGTGTAGTCTAGCGACAAATGCCCGCGGCGCGGTATAATGCCGTAGTACGCCCGGCAGGATTCGAACCTGCAACCCTCGGTTCCGAAGACCGATGCGCTATCCAATTGCGCCACGGGCGCGCCTCGTGTATCGTTAGAATAAGGTTTCCTGCTGAGCGACGCCAGATGGCCTTGATTACTTTGCGGATTCTCGACGGCGCCGACCGCGGTCGCACTTACGAGGGCCTGCCGACCCCCGTCACGATCGGGCGCGAGGAAGGCAACACCGTTCAACTCAACGACGAACGGGTCAGCCGCTTCCACCTCAAGATCCAGGAAGACCAGGACAAGCTGGTGCTGACCGACCTGGAGAGCACTAACGGCACCAAGGTCAACGGCGAGGACATGCAGCTTCGCATCTTGCGGGTCGGCGACATGATCCATGTCGGCCGTTCGGTGTTGCTGGTCGGTTCGAGAGAGCAGATCGCCCAGCGGCTGGCCAGCCTTCGGGCGGGCGATCTGAAAGGCACCGGCACGATCAGCCCGGAATTCGCCGGCGCCTCGCCGCGGTCGGAGAGTCTCGACTACGAGTTGAACTGGAGTGAGAACCCCAACATCCAGACGACGTTCCACACGCTGGCTCCGCCCGACCTGCCTGAGCGGCTCAGCCCCGGCCAGGCCGCGCAGCTTTCCGAACTGCTGGAGTACCTTCACATCCGGCTGCGCGACCTGTTGGCCTCGGTTCGCCCGGAGACGCCGGGCAAACGCGTCACGCTCGAAGAGCGCCGCTGGCAGAACTTGCTCGATCTACAAGCCCTGCTGGCGGATTACCTGCGCGGCATCGGCGAGCCGCCGGATGATTGAATACTCCGGCGTGATGACGAAGGAAAGGCTGGCGGAAGTCGGATAAAAAAACAGGCCGAGGGCTTGCCCCCCTGGTACGTGACGCCCAGGTGCTCAACCGGCGAACCGACCTTGACCTGCCGGATGGTGGGGGATACAAGACCCGTTCTTTTGCGACGCCCCACCACTCTTGGCGGGTCGTTGTTCTCTTGCCCGAATGATCGCCGATTTCCTTTCCATGCAAGCTACAGAAAACCACCCCGCGACTTCGCCGCGGGCCGCAACGCCGTGGAACCAGCCGCCTCGCTGGCGCGAGGAATTACTCTCAGGCTGGGGCAACTACGCGCGCGAGGCCTGCCGCGTGTACCGGCCGGAAAAACTGCCTGACGCGACGCGGATCGTGGCGGACCCGAGCGAAGCCAGCCTGATCACGCGCGGCCTGGGGCGCAGCTATGGCGATGCCTCGGTCAACGGCGCCGGCGGCGTGATCAACCTCCTCAAGCTCAACCGCCTGCTGGCGTTCGACGAGGCGACCGGCGTTCTGGAATGCGAGGGGGGCGTACCCCTGGCCGACATCATCGACTTCGCCCTGCCGCGAGGCTTTTTCCCCGCCGTGACGCCCGGCACCCGGTTCGTGACGGTGGGCGGCGCGATTGCCGCCGACGTCCACGGAAAGAACCATCATCAGGACGGCTCGTTCGCCTCGTGCTTGATCGACTTCCGTTTGCTCACCGCGTCGGGCGAGGTGCTCACCTGCGCGCGCGAGCGAAACGCGCGCGCTTTCTGGGCCACCGTCGGCGGCATGGGTTTGACCGGAGTGATTCTCGACGCCCGTTTCCGTTTGCGGCCGGTCGCCAGCGCCTACGTGACGGTCGATTATCAGCGAACCGCGAATCTCGACGAGTCGCTCTCGGCCTTTGCCGAAGGCGACCATCGCTACACGTATTCCGTGGCCTGGATCGACTGCCTGGCCCGCGGCGCCGCGCTCGGCCGTTCGGTGTTGATGCGCGGGCGCCACACGGCCTGCGACGAGTTGCCCGCGGAACTGGCCCAGGCCCCGCTCACGCTCGGCGCCAGCCGGTCCCTGAGGGTTCCCTGCCACCTGCCCGGCGGTTTACTCAATGCTTGGAGCGTGAAGGCCTTCAACGCCCTCTATTACCACCGCCACCGCGATCGCCGGGCGATCGTCGCGTACGGATCGTTCTTCCATCCGCTCGATTCCATCTTGGACTGGAACCGCATCTATGGCCGGCGCGGCTTCGCGCAGTACCAGGCGGCGTTCCCTCCCTCCACGAGCCGAAACGCTTTGGTGAGCCTGCTGGAAACGATCTCCGCGGCGCGGCAGGCATCATTCTTGGCCGTGCTCAAGTCGTTCGGTCCCGGCAACCGCGGCTTGCTCTCGTTTCCCATTGAGGGTCACACGCTCGCGCTCGATTTGCCAAACACGGGGAGCGAGCTGATCGCGTTGCTCCAGCGGCTCGACGCGATCGTGCTTTCGCACGGCGGACGGGTTTATCTGGCCAAAGATCCGCGGCTGGGCCGGGCCGCTTTCGACACCATGTATGCCCAGGCCGACGAGTTCCGGCGCGTGAAGGCGATCCTCGATCCGCGCGGGCGGTTCAACTCGTCGTTGGCCCGGCGGCTGGGGCTGGTCGCGGACGCCCAACGAGCGAGGCAAGCCGCATGAACCAATAGTGGCCTGGGAGCGTAGAATGATAACATACCTTCACGCGACCGGCTTCGACACTAACCCGCGGCGCAAGCAAGGAGCGTAACCACCGGCCTTGCGCCCCGGGTTGGTGTGACGACTTCCGAATGTCTCATTCTCGGCCGCTGGCGGTAGAGTAAGGAAAACGCATGTTTTTCGACCCGATGTATTTCGTGTTTCTCGCCCCGGCGTTTTTGTTGGCGATGTGGGCTCAATGGCGCGTGCATGCCGCCTACGCCGAAGCGCAGCAAATGCCCGCCCCGCTTTCCGGCGCCGCGGCGGCGAGGTTGGTGCTCGATTCGGCCGGCCTGAACGACGTCGCCGTCGAGGCGATCCCCGGCCACTTGAGCGACCATTACGACCCGCGCGACCGCGTGCTGCGCTTGAGCAGCGAGGTTTACCAGAGCCGCTCGCTGGCGGCGGTGGGCATCGCGGCCCATGAAGCGGGGCACGCCCTGCAACATGGCTTGGGCTACGCGCCCTTGGCCATTCGCAACGCCGCCGTGCCGGTGGCCAGCTTCGGTAGCGGCTTCAGTTACCTCTTGATGATCGCGGGGATCCTGTTTGGCTTCCACCAGCTTGTGTGGGTGGGCATCGCGTTGTTCGGCGGCGTGGTGTTTTTCCAGCTCGTCAATTTGCCGGTCGAATTCAACGCGAGCACGCGGGCCAAACAACAACTGGTGCAACTGGGCGTCATCGACCAGCAGGGGTTGGTTTACGTGCGGCGTGTGCTCGATGCCGCCGCCTGGACGTATCTCGCCGCCACGCTGCAAAGCCTGCTGACGTTGCTGTATTACGTGCTGCGGTTCACGGGCGGTAGCCGGAGCGATTGAATAATCCGGGCTAACCTACGGCCGGTTGAAGCGCGGGCAGGCCAAGAACCTCGCGGACCCGGGCGTGGACGACCTCGCCGTCGCGCGCGACAAGCGTTTCACGGGTGATCTCGTCGGCCATGTCGAACGCGAAACGGCCGTCGTTGACCAGGTGCGAGAGGAACGTCGAGATGTTGCGGGCGTACATCTGACTGGCGTGCAACGGTACGGTGCCAGGCAAGTTCGTGGGACCAAGAATCGTGACGCCGTTGACGACGACCGTCTCGCCGGGCCTCGTCAACTCGCAGTTGCCACCGCGCTCGGCCGCCAGGTCGACGATCACCGAGCCGGGTTGCATGGCTTGCACCATCTCGCGGGTGACCAAAATCGGCGCCTTGCGTCCAGGCACGGCGGCGGTGGTAATCACCACGTCGTTGGAGGCCATCGCCTTGAGCATCATTTCACGCTGCCGCTGCAGGAACGCCTCGTCTTGGGCCGTGGCATATCCGCCCTGGTCTTGCGCCGCGGCGGTTTTCAAGGGCAAGTCGAGAAACCTGGCGCCCAGGCTTTCCACTTGCTCCTTGACGACCGGCCGCACGTCGTAGGCTTCGACGACGGCGCCGAGACGCCGTGCGGAAGCAATTGCCTGCAAGCCGGCTACGCCGGCTCCGACGATGAACACCTTCGAGGGGGAAATCGTGCCCGCCGCGGTCATCATCATCGGGAAGATTTTGGGCAGCGCGCCGGCGGCCAGGAGCACCGCCTTGTAGCCGGCGATCGAGGCCATCGACGAGAGCGCGTCCATGCTCTGAGCCCGGGTGATACGAGGTATCAGTTCCATCGAGAAGAGCGTCCCCCCGCGGGCGGCCATCTGCTGGGCGGCGGACGCCCCGGCGGCGGAAAGCGGATCGCAAAAACCCAAGAAAACCTGGCTGCGCCGAACCAACTCTAAGTCGGTAACACCCGCTTCGAGGTTCGACCCCAGCGAGCGGACCTGCAAGACGACATCGGCGTGGCCGAAGACGTCGGCCCTGTCGGCGGCGATTTTCGCCCCTTTTTCGAGGTAGGCGTCGTCGGCGAACCCGGCCGCCAGGCCCGCCCCCGGCTCGACGAGCACCGCGCAACCCGCTTTGGTAAGCGTGGCGGGCACCAGGGCGACCCGCTGCTCGCCAGGACAGCTTTCTTTGACAACTCCGACAATCATGGCCCCAGATTACGACGCATCCCTTGAACTGGCAAGGGTTGCGCGGTAAATTGACTCTGTTCTCCGTTAGGGTGGCTGGTGGCCCTGGTGGCAGCGCCTAAGCGATGCCCCGGCTAGAATGCGACCGGGGCATCGCTTAGGCTCTGCCCCAGCCACCATGAATGTCTCATGCTCGACCGCATGAAGTATAGCCTTGAATTGAAACGGGCCGACGTAATGAAAGGTAAGCGAACATGAAAACCTACATGGCCAAGCCGGGTGAAGTCGAACAAAAATGGTGGCTCGTCGATGCCACGGACAAGGTGGTGGGCCGGCTGGCTTCCGATATCGCCATGATCCTGATGGGCAAGCACCGGCCGACGTACACCCCGCACATCGATACGGGCGACTACGTGGTGGTCGTGAACGCCGCAAAGGTCACGTTCACCGGCAAGAAATGGAACCAAAAGCGGTACACCTGGTACACGGGCTACACCAGCTTGCGGAGCGAAACGGCCGCCGAGCGGCTGAAGCTCCAGCCCGAAAAAATCCTCACCGAAGCCGTGCGGCGGATGCTGCCCAAGAACAAGCTCGCGGCGTCGATGCTCGCCAAACTCAAAGTGTACGCTGAAGGTGAACATCCACACCAGGCCCAAATGCCCGAGCCAAAAGAGTTGTGCATCCGATAGAAGGGCATGGTTGCCCCGTCAGCGAGTCGTTCCGAATATTTCTCAACACCCCGAATCGAACCATCCGTATGTCAACCGTCGAGACCCCCGCAGTCGTTTCCCGTCCCCCTGGCGACGCCTTGGGCACCGGCCGCCGTAAAACCTCGGTAGCGCGCGTGCGCGTTCGCGCCGGAGGCGGCAACATCACCGTCAACGGCCGGCCTTTCGAGAAATACTTCGTCAACGAGCAGGATCGCAACGCGGTGCTGGCGCCGCTGGAAAAATCCGGCTTGCGCGCCAATGTCGACGTGCTGATCAAGGCCCACGGCGGCGGCAACACCGGCCAATCGGGGGCGGTGAAGATGGGCCTGGCGCGGGCCTTGAAGCTGTACGACCCCGCGGTGGAAACCGCCTTGCGCGAGGCCAATTTACTGACCCGCGACAGCCGAATGAAGGAACGCAAGCACTACGGGCTACGCGGGGCACGACGGGGAACGCAATTCTCGAAGCGGTAGCGACGTCGCGCGAGCTTCTCGGAACGCCACAGAGGGCGTTCCCTACAGAATCCAATGCGACGATCCTGGCCTAGAAGCGAGTATGGGCGCCCAACGAACAAGACAGCCGGTGCGGATCGCCATCGTCGGGGCGGGCGCCGTCAGCGACTATCATCATGTGCCGGCGATCCGGCTCGACCCGCGCGCCCGGTTGGCGGCCGTCTGCGACGCCGATGCCAAGCTTCTACAGCGGCGACGCGACGAGTGGAACGTCGAGCTTGTGACGACCGACGCCGAGGCCATCGCCAACGATCCGGCCATCGATGCCCTGATCATCGCCACGCCCAACTTCACTCACCGGCCGATCGCCCTTGCCGCCGCGAAGGCCGGCAAGCATGTGATGTGTGAAAAGCCGCTGGGCCTGAACGCCGGCGAGGTCGCCGAAATGTACACGGCGGCCCGCGACGCCGGCGTGGTCCACATGACCGCCTTCACGTACCGCTTCGCCCCCTCGATGCGGTACTTGAAGCACCTGGTGTCGTCCGGCGCGCTGGGCGCGCCACGGCACTTCCGCTCGCAACGATTTCTGGATTGGCCCGAAACGAGTTGGGGCTGGAGGCAATACCAGCATCTGGCCGGGGCGGGCGACCTGTTCGACATGACGATCCACCGCATCGACCTCGCGCTGGATCTGATGGGACCGTTGGCGCGCGTCTGCGGCGCGGTCGCCCACTTCTGCCCGCGAACCGTCACGGTGGACGGCAAAACGTGCGAACCGTCCAACGTCGACGATTGGTCGAGCCTGATCGGCGAGTTCGCCTGCGGCGCGGTGGGCGTCTGGGAAGGCACCACGCTGGCCAAGGGTTACCACCGCGACGGTTTTGGTCATGAATGGGCCGAAGTCAACGGCTGCGAGGGTTCCGCGGTCTATCGCCTTCACGAGCCGAACACGATTTTGATCGGCCGCTCCGGCAACGATCTGGCGCCGGAAGAGGTTCCGCGCGAGTTCCTCAAACCCATCGATAGCCCGCGCGACCCAGCGGAGGGGAAGCCGGCCACGGTGTTCCGCTACGACCTGGTGTGGGAATTCGTTTCGGCGATCATAGCCAACCGGCAAGCCGTGCCGAGTTTTTACGACGGCCTGAACGCCCAACTCGTGGCCGACGCGGTGCTGGAATCGTACCGCCAGCGGCGCTGGATCGATACCCCCTTGGCCCAGGCGTAGGGTGGGCACTGCCCACCACGTAAGCGTAGGGTGGGCACTGCCCACCATGTAAAAGCTGTTGCAAGGGGCGAGAGGCCAAATAAAACCTGATGAGCGGCGAACCGAACCAATACAATAAGGCCCCGTTGCGTCGGCTGACGGGCTTCCAGGTGCTTGCCACGGGAAGCTACGTGCCCGACCCGGTGGTAACCAACGAAGACCTTCGCACCACGCTCGGTTTCGATCCGAGCTGGGTCGTGCAGCGCACCGGCATCCGCGAGCGCCGCCATGCGCCGCCGGAAATGGCCACCAGCGACTTGGCCGTGCGCGCCGCGCGGCAGTGCATCGAGCGTGCCGGGGTGGACCCGGCGGAAATCGACCTGGTGCTAGTCGGCACGTTCACGCCCGACATGCCGTTTCCCTCGACGGCCTGCCTGGTGCAAGACCGGCTCGGCCTGCGCGCCGCCGCGGTCGATTTGCAAGCCGCCTGCGCGGGCTTCATGTACGCCCTGGTGATGGGCGCCCAGGCGGTGGTTACGGGATGCAGCAAGCTGGCGCTCATCATCGGGGCCGACTGCAACAGCCGCATTCTGAACCCCAACGACCAGCGAACCTATCCGTTGTTCGGCGACGGCGCGGGGGCGGTGCTCTTGGCCACCGGCAGTTCGGAACAAGGCTTGCTCGCGTACGCCCTGGGGGCCGACGGTTCAGGCGGCGATTTGCTCAGCAGGCCCATGAGCGGCTCGCGGCTGCCGATCCGCGCCGACCTGTTGGACCAGGGGCTGCAGTACCTGCAAATGGACGGCCGGGCGGTGTTCAAGTGGGCGGTGCGGCTTTTGGACGAGTCGATCAACGACGTGCTGCGGGCCTCGGAAATGACGGCCCAGGAGATCAACCTGGTCGTGCTGCACCAAGCCAACCTGCGCATCGTCTACGCGGCCACCGACGTTCTGGGCATCGACCGCCGCAAGGTGTTCATCAACCTCGACCGCTACGGCAATACGTCGGGCGGCAGCGTGCCCTTGGCGCTCGACGAAGCCTGCCAGCAGGGGCGTGTCGCGCGCGGCGATCGCTTGCTCATCAGCGGGTTCGGAGCGGGCTTGGCGTGGGGAACGGCCATTCTGCGCTGGTAACGGTGCTCACTTACTCATTTTGGAATGCTGGCGCGGCCAAGTCAATGGGCCTGTCGAAGCCAGCGCCGCGCCAGGAACCCGACGACGACCGTGAATCCCTGAAAGCCGAGAAACAATGCCAGGCAGGCGCCCATCACGACGTCTTCCGGCCCGTTGTGCAATTGCTCAAAGACCCATGTCGACAAGGTTTCGACGCCGGCGGGCCGGACGATGAACGTGGCATCGACTTCGGCCAGCGCCGCCGCGAACGCCACCAGCCAGGCGACGGCGACGGCCGGCCAACGCTGCGGCAATGCGATTCGGAAGAACCGTGTCAGCGGGCCGGCCCCCTCGACGGCGGCGCTTTCAAGCACGTCGCTCGAAAGGCCCCGCCAGGCTTGCCACAAGACCAGCAGCGGTAGCGGCAAGGCGCGCCAGGTTTGCGCCAGCCACACGGCGGCGATCGACTGGTCGTAGAGCTGGTTCAGCCAGGGCCGGCCGGGATGGTCCATCAGTCCGACGATCACCACACCGACCACCGGGCCGGGCACGGCCAATGCGGCGACGGTCAGGGCCAGCGCCGGCAGCGCGAGCCAACCGCCGCGCCGCGCCAGCCAGCTCACCGGCGCGGCAATCATCACGGCGGCCAGCGCGGCCAGAACACCGATCACCAGCGACCAGCGGTACTCCTTGGCGTGTTCCCACGGACTGGCGGCCACCATGGCAACGCACTTCGCCGGCGACCAACTGCGAATCCGCTCGTCGGCGGTTTGCGTCACCAGCACGCCCGCCTTCCAAGCCAGGCTGCCGAGGGGCACGCCGACGACGACCGCGACCAAGAGCGCCATTGCCAGCACGGTGGGCCGGCGCGCCGCGCCGAGTGGAAAAACCAGCGGCGCCGCGTGGCTTGGTTCGCGGACCACCGGCGACAAGCCGGCCACCAGCACCAAGGCGGCCACGACAACCCAGGCGGTGACGGCGATCCCCGGCAGCGCGGTCAGTGGCAATTGGTCCGGCTCGGGGGCGACGGCCACTTCGGTGTACAGTTCCTCGGCGTAGGTGCGTATCTGGAAGAAATCGGTGACGGCCATTTCGCCGGCGGTCGTCACCCCGACCCACAGCGCCGCCACGCCGACGGCCGGCAAAGCCCGCCGGGCCGTAACGCGTAGGAACACCTGCGCGAGCGAGCCGTCCAGCAGGGCCTGTTCCTCCAGTTCGCGTTCGACATTCCGCAGCCCGGCCGCGACGAAAAGCACCACCCAGGGAAGCGCCGCCATGGAATGAATCCAGACCGCTCCCCGAAAGCCCTCCAGCCAGGCCGGCCCCGACCAGGCCAGCGTGTACCAGCCTTGGGCGCCGAAGGCCGCCTGCCACGCGCCCGTTTGCAGATAGAGCGGCACGAACAGCATCCCGGCCAGCAGCAAGCCGCACACCCCGCGGCCGGGCAGATCCGTGCGGACCAGGAAAATGGCTGCGAGGGTGCCCAACGGCACGCTGATCGCGGCCGTGGCCGAGGCGAGCCATAAGGTGTTGCGAGCGAGACCCACGGTGCGCGCGTCGCCGAGGGCCAGCGGCAGCAAGGCGGCTACCCCCAGCAGAATAAACCCCAAGGGCACCGGGGCATCGCTAAGGCTCTGCCCCAGCCACCGTGAATGTCTCATTCTCGACCGCGTGAAGTCTAGCCCGCCTTGCTCATCTTCGTGAATCGGCCCATTTTCTCGCAATCCTCACGAAGCGTCAATTCCCTCTTGGCCACGGCCCGCGGGCTGTGGTATAGTTCCGCCGCTTCTTTCTACCACGTTCGTGGCCGCTGGCTGATTCCATGCGCAGTTCGTTCGCCAAACGGCTGGTGCCGCTCGGATTGTGCTTGCTTTGGGCTGTCACCGCGGGCTGCGCCAGGACGAAAACCAACAAGAAATGGTACGACCCGTTCGGGCTGTTTCCCGCCGAGGAGGAGGAAGGGCGCAACGTCGTCACTCCGGCCGATTGGATCAAGCGCTGGGAGGCACTGGCCAAGGAAGCGAAGGATATGCCTCCGGCCGAGCAGGAGCGCGCCTCGACCGAACTGGCGGGGGCGTTGAACACGGAAGAGGATCCGCTGCTGCGCTCACACATGTTGCGGACCCTGGCCGCTTTTCCCACCAAGACGGCCGAAGCGATGCTTTCAGCCGGCATGCAGGACGGCGACCACGACGTGCGCGTGGCCTGTTGCGAAGCGTGGGGGAAACGCGGTGGTGAGAAGGCGACCCAGATCCTGTGTGAGACGCTCAAGAGCGATACCGACCTCGACGTTCGCCTTGCGGCCGCGCGCGTGCTGGGCGATTTGAAGGATGCCAAGGCGGCGCCGGCGCTGGGCCTGGCGCTCGACGAACCGTTCCCGGCCTTGCGTTACCGGGCGATCGAATCGTTGAAAAAGATATCGGGCAAGGATTACACGGACCTCAAGAGTTGGCGCGAATACGCGCAGGGGGGCGAGCCGAAGGAGCTGAGCCGGTTGCCGCGATGGCGCCGGATATTCTGACCTTGCCTATGGGGGCTATACTTCACGCGGCCGACAATGAGACATTTTGCCACGAGAAAGCGGTGGCTGGTGGCGGAGCCCAACAACGTGAAACGCCAGGCAAGCGGTCCGTGTGCTATATTTTCAACGGCCCGCCGAAAGTTGTATATTTTCCCAAGGGGCCGTCGCGCTGGGGATCATGGACACTTGGAAGCACTGACGCAAATCTTCGTTTGGGTTCTGGCCAGCGTGTTGGCCAGCCTGGTGGCCGGCTTTTACATCGGCCGGTCAACGTCGCACGCCGAACACGAGCGGCTGGCGCGGCAAGAGCGGCAGTCCTCGCTTGCGGCGCTCGTCGAGGTTTTGGCCAGCGTCCAGGAACTGACCACCGACGTCGACACCCGCAGCACGGAAATGCGCGAGGTGCAGCGCCATGTCGGCGACCTGCGCTACACGGGCGAAATGGAAGACGTCCGCCAGGTCTTGCTGCGGCAGGTGATCTCGGTGCTCGAATCGAACCAACAGTTGGAAGAAGACCTGACCTTCGCCCGCTGCCGGATGGAGCAACAGGCCGAGGAGCTCGACCGCACGCGGCACGAGGCGAGCACCGATGCCCTCTCGGGCGTGGCCAACCGCAAGGCGTTCGATGACAAGCTGCGGCTGCTGTTGGGCTTCCACCGCCGCGACGGCCGGCCGTTCGTACTGATCCTGCTCGACTTGGACCATTTCAAGTGGATCAACGACAGCTTCGGGCACCAGTCCGGCGACCACGTCATCGGCCAGTTGGGCGGATTGCTCACGCGTCTGATCCGGGAAGGCGATTTCGTCTGCCGCTACGGCGGCGACGAATTCGCCGTGTTGTTGCCGCACACCGACCTCGATATCGGCGCCAAGGTGGCCCAGCGGATGTGCTCGGAAACCACGCGCACCAATTTCGGCGTCGCCACCACCAGCGAGCAGACCGCGATCACCGTCAGCCTCGGATTGGCCTTGTCGCGGCCCGGCGACACGCCCGAAACCATCTTTCAGCGGGCCGACGAGGCGCTGTACTCCTCGAAGAAATCGGGGCGAAACCAGGTCCAAATCGAGCAAGCGGCCGCCGGCGGCGAATCGCCCGGCGAACCACTGGGGCTTCGCGAAGCGCCGCAAACCGCCTAGCGCGGCCCAGTTCATCCTGGATTGGGCTGTCTGGGAGTCGACTTATTCGAGATCAACTTCGATGACCACGGTTTCGTTCGCGGTCGGCGCGATCGTGACTGCTTGTTCCCGCGTGCGGATGATGTTCTTGACCACCGCCTCGACCTTCAGTTGGTAGGTGCCAATGGGTAGGCGCTCCACTGAAAACCGGCCGGCGGCGTCGCTGACGGCCGTCGATTGTTCGCCGCCGTCGATCGTTATCTTGGCTTTTTTCACCGTGCGGCCGTAGAAGCGGATCGTGCCCTCAAGGGTGTGCGTGGCGGGCTTGGCGACCGGCGCCACGTCGGCCGTGGTCGCCACCGGGGTGAGCCTTCCGGTTGAGTTCGCCTGGCGGTCGTCGGCGTCCCGCGGCTCGCGCGGCGCATGTGCCGGATCGAGTACCGACTCGATTCGATCGGACAACACCGAGGCCCGGTCGGCGGCTTGCAAGCTGCCGTGGGTCGCCGAGACGATCTGGCGTAATTCCGCCTCGCTTTGCCGCGTCAGCTTCTCGCCGCCTGCGAGGGTGATGAAATGGATGGGCACCGGACGCCGCTCGGCGACTTCGAGCACGGTGTCCTTGCGGCGCAGATGCTTGCTGATGCCTTGCTGGTTGCCGCCGTCGGTCAACACGACGATGGTGGTATCCGCCGCCGACGCCGCTTGGTTCAAGCCATCCAAGGCCCGCTCGATTGCCAAATACAGCGGGCTTTCGCCCCAGGCTTTGACGGTGTCGAGCCGTGCGAACAATCCGTCCAGGTCGTGCGGTTCCAATCGACTTAGCGGCCGCGCCAATTCGACGTCGTCGCCGGGTAACAACTCGGCCAACACCTGAAAGCCGAGCGTATGTTCCAGGTAGTCGGTTTGTTCCATCAGGGCCGGCTCTTCCTTATCTTCCCAGGCCAAACGGTGGCCGAACAACCACACAGCCACCTGGTGGTTGCCGGCCGCCGAAAGCCTGGTCAATTCGGCCTTCAGGGCGTCCTTGGCCGTGTCAAGCCGCGTCGGGTCCGAGGAGTCTTTGACTTCGCGAATCTGCTCACCCGTGGGCATGGGCGCCGCCATGCGATGCGAACAGTCGAGGATGAACACGACCGAGCGCGTGGGCCGATTGGCGGCCCCTGCCGCCAGCGGCAGCAGCGTCAACAAGCACCCCAGGCACGTTTTCAGGGCCGGCTGGAATCGCATCACTTTTTTCCTTTCGGTGCTTGGGTTTTGGCGGTTCGCCGCCTCGAAACATCGGCAAATAAGGAATCGGCACGGTGGGACTGTGCGGATTAGTCGGATTTCTCCGATCGTGCCCGGCGCTGGAATTTGATTGACTCGCCCTTGGGGGTGGTCTAGAGTGGCTCATATATACTTCACGCGGTCGAAAATGACACATTCACGGTGGCTGGGGCAGAGCGTAAGCGATGCCCCGGTCGCGATCTAGCCCGGATTATTCATGGTCCCGTAGCTGGCTTCGCAAGAAGTCAGGCCGTGGACGCGAGTTACGCCAGAATTCTTGCGAATTCTGCTACAGCACAGTGCGCGAGTTCCTCCCCGGACCATGAATAATCCGGGCCAGCCACC
>DATKSN010000291.1:0-12724 GCA_035531595.1 Pirellulales bacterium
GGTGTCGGCCGCCTCGGCCCAACGGCTGGCTCGCGGCGCCGTGGGGGCCGGCACGGCGTGTGCCGCTACGGCCGCCCCTGGGGCGGGCCGCCGGATGTCGGGCAAACGGATCGTGGATCGAGGTTCCGGCCCTGCCGTTGAACTCGGATGGGCAGTTTGCTCAAGATGGGATGCCGTGTGCATGGTTGCTTCCAGGGCAGGCTGATAGGCTCGATCAAGGGAGACTATCGGTTCTGAACGGGCAAGACTTGAGGGTTTTTCCGTTCGTAGGATGGCCGACGACGGCTCGATGCGCGGGTCGTCGTCAATCTTCGATCACGATCTTCATTTCGTCGGAGTTCGCCTTCAACTCCGGCGCGTACATGGCCGAGGCCCGCGTGGGCAGCGCGCTGAACTTGCCGGGGATCTCCGCCCGCAGGCGGTAGGCGACGCTGTGCTTGCCGCGGGCCAGGTTCCGCACGAAAAAACAGACGCGGTTGTCGCGCAATTCCATGTACGCCCCCAGCGCATTGCCGTGGTAGCCGCTGCGAACGTCGACCGGCTCGAAACCGGCGGCCTTCATGTCCTCGAACATCAGGTACTCGTAGTCGTTCTTGCCGTCGATCTCCAGCTCAATCTCCACCAGGTCGGAGCTCTTGAGCGAGGCCAGGTTGACCAACTCCTCGCGGCGGTATTTCTCGACCCGTTGCTCGACCGCCTCGCCGCGCGAGCCGCGGGCCGTGACCTTCTTATCGACCTTGACGAGCTTGTAAAACTTGCGGTTGACCTTGATCTCCAGACCCGCGCGCGTGATGTCGTCTTCCAGCGTGAAATGGGTCGCGTAGCCGTTATAGTAGAGCGGCCCGCGGCCTTTCTTTCGCAGCTCGAACGTGTGCTTTCCCGTCGTCACCGCCTCGCCTTCGAGCACGAAGCGGTTGTCGAAGGTGAACAGGTTCCGCGTCGTGATCTCGACCGCCTTTCGCAGCTTGCCGTCGAGCCAGACCTCGACCGTGAGTTCGGGGTCGGTCTCGCCGCCGGCCTTGAGGAACTCAGCCAGCGCCTCGACCGCCACGGCCGTGTCGCGGGTCGAGTTCCAGTAGCCGGCGTGCTTGCGGTTGTTCAACAGGTACTTGACCAGTCGCGCGGCGACCTCCCCTTTGGGATCGGTGCGGGCCAGAAGCTTCAGGTAGTAACTTTGGGCCTCGATGTCGCTGCCGTACCAGTACCACCCGTCGTTGTTCTCGGGAAGTTGCAAGTAGGCCGTCTGGTTCTCGTCGTCCTCGACAAGGAACTGCGCGATGTTTCGCAAGATCATCGCCAGGTGCTCGCCCGCCCCCTCCTGGTGCAAGGCCAGGCCGAACATCGCCTTGGCGTAGACGGCCAGGCCGACGCGGTCGCGATAGAGGAAGTCGCGCATCGCCTGGTTCTTCAGGTCGGCGTCGACCAGCACCATGTACACGAAGGCGTCGAGGTTGTCGGCCCGCGTCTTGAACGGCTGCTCCTTCGCGGCGGCGCGCTGCAAGAGCCGGATCTGTTCGTCCTGGTAACGCTTGAGCCACTCGACGCCCCGTTCCAACATGCCCGGCACCAGCGCCACTTCGTTTTGCCGCGCAAGCTGCAAGCCATGCACCACCACCGCCGTCGTGTGCGGCGCGCTGTGTTCGCCCCAGCCGGAGAACCAGCCCCAGCCGCCGTCGCTCAATTGCATGTCGGTCAGCTTCCGCACGCCGTCCTTGACCATGTTCCGTACTTCGTCCTCGTCGAACACCGGGTTGCGGTCGAAGCGCTTCCACCGCGGGGCGCGCTCGCGGTCGTCGCCGATTTCCTGGGCGTTGAGGTGGGTCCGCTTGTCGCGGATCGCCTTGAGATCGAGCTTCATGTCGAGCAGAATGCGTTGGGTGACGACCGTCGGCAGGAAGCGGTTGAGCGTCTGCTCGGTGCAGCCGTAGGGATAATCGACCAGGTAGGGCAAAGCATCGACCATCGCGCCGGCCAGACTGGGCGAGTAGCGCACTTCAAGCCGCGACTGGTCCGGCCGCCGCTCGGCCGGCACGGTGATTTCGAATCGCCCGGAATCTTTCTCCGGGCGGATCGCGCCGGAAACCGCCTCCATCTTGAGCATGCCGTGAATGTAGGCCGGGAAACGCATTTCAACGGCGTCCGATTCCTCGTCGGTCAGGGCCTTCATGCGCACGACGGCCTCGCCCTCCTGGGCCACGCGCACGCGCCAATCGATGCGCAGCTCGCCGCCCGCCTCGACTTCGACCGTTCGCGCCGCGTCGTCCATCGCCACCAGCGACGGCCGGTCGAGCTCCAGCGCGACCTCGACCCGTTTGGCCGACTTCAGATAGTTGTGAACGTTGGCCGAGAGCACGACTTCATCCTTTTCGACGAAGAACCGCGGCGCCTGCATACGGATCAAAAGATCCTTGCGGGTGATGACCTCGGTTTCACCCTGGCCCACCTTCGTGCCGTGGCCCAGGCCCCAAACGCGGACTTTCCAGGTCGTCAGGTTTTCGGGCATGTCGAGCTTGACCGTGGCCACGCCGTCGCCGTCGGTGGTGAGCGCCGCGACCCACAGGGCCGTGTCGGCGAAGTTGCTACGCACGGTCGGTTGGACCAGTTCGGCCGCGGCGCCGGCGTCGCCCAACTCGTTGGCGGCCATCGCGGCGTCGGCGATTCCGGCGCTTTTTTGCGCCGCCTCGACGTAGCCGACGCCCAGGAAGTATTCGTTCTCGACGCCCTTGGCCGGCGCCCCGCGCCGGTTGCCGCCGAACTTGTCGGCTCCGTCTTGGCGCTTCGCGAGGTTCGACTCTTCGGCCGGTTCATCGGCGACGCTGCCGCCGAACGCGCCCAGATCCCGCATCATTTGCCGTCCTTGCTTGACCAGGTTGTAGAACACGCCGGCCAGCGTCGACTCGGTTCGCGGGTAATGGCTTCGGCGCCACTTCCAGAAGAACTGCTTGATTTCCGGCACATTCGAGCCACCCGAAATGTACTCGATCGACTTGTCGTAAATCGCCAGCGCCGTCGAGCCGACGAACGGCTTGCCGAAGAAGTCGGTGAGCGTCACCTTGACTTCGGCCGGCTGGCCCGGCCGGTAATTTTCGGCCGAGGGCTCGACGGCGACGTTCAAGACCCGCTTTTCGGGCGGCACGACGATTTCCTTGGTCTCGCTGTACAGCTCGCCGCCGGAAATCGTCAGCGCCTCGACGAAAAAGTTAGGCATATCCTTTTTCGTGACCTCGATCTCGGCGATCGTCGAACGGCCGGCGAGCTTGAGCAACTGAGGCGGCAGGTAGACGCCGTTGACGGGCCGAACGAACAACAGCACGGTGCCGCCCACGCGGTCGGTGTTGATTTGCAGCTTGACCTTGTCGCCCGGCCGGTATTCGCGCAGGTCGGGCACCAGTTCCAGGTGATTGAAGCGATAGCCGGCCCCGTCGAATCCGCGGCCGGTCACCGTGAACAGGTAGCCCCCTTCGATCGTATGCTGCTTGGCGTCGGTCAACGTCAACGACAAACGGTATTGTCCGGCCGCGGCGGCCTTGAGCTTCCGCCGGGCGCGCCCCTGGGCGTCGGTGTCGAGATCCCACTCTTCGACCACGGTTTCGAGCGGCTTGCGCTTGTCGTCGTAGGTGATCTTGAGCAGCTTGAGCGTTCCCTTCCCTTGCACCGGTTGCTGGCTGAGGGTGTGGGCCTCGAAGTTCGCCTCGATCACGTCGCCCGCGCGGTAATAGCCGCGATCCAGCCAGGTAAAGACCGTAAACGGCTTGCGAGCGACCATCACGTTGCCGGTGCCGACGATCGTGCGGCGCGATTCGTCGAGTACTTCGGCCACAATCTGGTACTGGTGGTCCTGGTCGCCGTGGATTTCCTTGGCAATGGCGGTGTCGATCTCGACATGTACTTTGCCGTCGGGGCCGATCTCGACCTCGGCATCGGCGACGACCTCGGGCGGCTGATGCGCCCCTTGGCCCCACCAGAACGGCAACGGCCGCATGCAGCCCCAGCTTCGCCAGCCGGGATACCAGGGTGCGTCGTAGGCGAACCACCAGTAGCCGCGGCCGTACAACCAATCCCACTCGGCCCGCGGAAACCACGACTCCTGGTAACTGGTCCTGAGCACCTTGTACTTCACTTTGGCCTTGGTGACGGGCGCGCCGAAGTAGTAGCGTGCTTCGATCGTGGCGGCGACCTTTTCGCCCAGCAGCACCGGTTCTTTGGGGGCCTCGACGGTGACTTCAAACTCGGGCTTCTTGTACTCCTCGACGCGGAAGCTGCCGCCGCCGTGATCGACGACGAGGAATTGATAGACGCCCAGCGTGGCGTCGTCGGGCAAGGCGTATTCGCCTTCGATGCCGCCGTAGTCGTCGGTCTCGAATTCCTTTTCGAGCACCTTGTCGCCCTTGGGGTTGACGATTCGCACTGGGAACTTGCGGTGGGCGAACGTCGATTCATCTTCCTGGTCGTACTTGGCGTGCCGCACCCAGAACTTGAACTTGACCGGCTGCTTGGGCCGGTAGACCGGCCGATCGCTGATGGCGAAGACCTTGGTCGCCTCGTATTGCGGGTTGTGGTAATTAGCCCGCCAGACGTTGGTGAAACCCAGAAAGGCGAAGCGGCCCGGTTTGGTCCGCGCCGTGATGATCCACTGGTACTGCTCTTGTTCGTTCTTCAGATCGTGGACGAGCTGGCCGTCGGGGCCGGTGAACTCGGCGAAGTTGGCCGTGTCGAGTTCATAGCGATTGCCTCCCACATGCCGCTGCCGGTAGCCGAAGAACTCGAGGTTGGCCTTGGGTATCGGCGCGCCGGTGACCGCGTCGGCGACGAAATAGTACGCTTTGCAGGACATCGGCTTGCAGCACATCGGCTTCTGGACCAGCACTGTGTCGGCCAGCCAGACGATGATCTGCGTGGTGTTCCCCTCCGGAACCTGGGCCGTGAGCAGGTAGGCCCCCGCCTGTTGCAGCGGCGTGGAAACCGTGATGCGCTTGTCGAAATGACGCTCGCGCGGCTGCAGGTCCAGATCCCAGGCGGCCACTTGCCGGCCGACGTATTGCCGCTGGTCGCGCTGGACGATCTGGTAGCCGATGTCCTGGACGTTCAGCCGTTGCCAATCGAGTTCGCCGGGGCGGGTTCTGAGGTAGGCCTTCACGTCGTCGAGCAGCTTGTCGACGTGGATCGCGTGGGCCTCGAAATGGACCTTGCTCGCGTTGCGAAAGCGGAAATCGACTTCGGCCCCTTGGCCGGCCGGCTGCACTTGGAGGTTATCGAAGCGGCCCCAGTTCTTGACGATCTGCTCCCATCGTAGCGACCGGAAGTCGTTCCGCCCCGGGCCGTACTCCTTGATCGCCCGCCGCCAGTAGCCGGCCGCCTTGGGGTACTGGCGGCGGTTTTCGAAAACCTGGGCCAGCGCGTCGACGGCCTGTTCGCCGTGGCCCGTTCGCGGCTGGTCGGCGATCCGCTGGAAGAGCTTGATATAGTTGTGTTCGTCGGGAAGCTTGAACCGCTTCACGCCGGTGGCCAGCTTGGCGATCGTTTCGTCCTCGTCCAGGGTGTGCAGGGCGAACGTGCCGCTGGTGTCTTCCTTGCCGTCGTCGCCGCCCACGTCGCCGCCCGTGCCAGCGCGGGCGAACCATCCACTGTACTCGGCCATCGTCTGCTCGCCGAATTGGCTTTGCAGGAACACGGCCCGCTGGAACCGCGCTTCGTTCAGCTTGGCCGCCGAAGCCTCGACCGCCGCTTCGAGCGCCCAGCGCCAGCGCTCGCCGTCGTTCACGGCGGCCTCGAATGTTTTGGGCGCCGCGTAATAGATCGGCGTGCCGTCGGGCCTCACCGGCGCTCCGGTGGCGGCGCGGCGGTAGTACCAGCGGACCTGCTCGTAGTCGGGCAATTCGGCCAGGTTCGTCAGCGTCTGCAATCGCCACCCGTCGCCGTTGCCGAAGTTGTCCAAAATCGCGCGTGCGAAAACCAGGTAAAAATCGGCCACCGCGGCGCGATCCGGCTCTTGGGCCAGCAGCGGCAGCGCCTCGACGAGCAACTGCAAGGCGCGCACGCGGTCGCGGTCGTTGGCCTGCGCGAGTCCGACTAGAACCAAGCCGGGGTAGCTGCCACGCTCGAACTTCCCGGCCACGATGCCGCCGTAGTGTTCGACCGAAAGATAATTCTCGGCCGCCGCCTGCAAGAGCCGCCAATTCCTGGCGTGCAGCGCGATCGCCTGCTCGCGGAAGGCGTCGATCTCATTGGGCCGGCCCAACTTCTTCAGGCTATCGGTGGCCATCCGCAGGTCGTGACCCACCTGGCGCGGCTCGTCGGCCGCGTCGAGGGCCAGTTTACGAAAGCCTTCGTAAGCGTCCTTGAAATTTCCCTCGTCGAACAGTTTCTGGGCCGCGGCCCGCCGTTGAACCGTGGGCATGGGTGGTTCCTCAAACGCCCCTAGGAAAGAGGTCGCCAGGGCAAGCAGCAGTGCGAGTGGAATCAGGCGGCGACGGAACATGACGATCGGCCTCGGTTTGAAAGGGGCGACGCAACATTGGACGAACCAACCCTTCGCGGAGTTCCCCCTCGCTGGCCCGTATTATACTTCACGCGGCCGATCATGAGACATTTTGCCACGAGAAAGCGGTGGCTGGTGGCCGAGCCTAAGCGATGCCCCGGCTAGCCTTGAAGGGCGTCGGCGCGACAAAAAAACCCTTCGCAGGCGGGGCAGGTACCTACGAAGGGCATTGTGAGGGGAAACCCCTTACGACGTCATTGTGCCGGATGCCAGCTTGCAAGGCAATAACTCTTTCGGGGTATTCCATAATTTTTTCGTGTTCACCGTTCGCCCTCGGCGGCGGCATCGAAGCGAGATTTAGGATTGCGAAACGCCCATCGCACCGCTTAAATGACGAAAGACCCACCGGCGCATCCTTCATCCTTCATCCTTCATCTTTCTCCTTTCAACTTTCTCCTTCCTCCCCCATGCCTCTCGACCTGATTCAAACGCTTGGCGACCTGGTTTCGATTCCGAGCGTGAACCCGATGGGGCGGCCGGCGCGGGGAGCGGAGTTTTTCGAGGACCGCGTGACGGAGTACCTCGAGCGGCTGTTCGACCGGCTGGGCCTTCCCTGGCAGCGGCAGACGATCGAGCCGCGGCGCGACAACATCGTGGCACGGCTCGATGGCGAGGCGCCGGCGGCCGACGGCGGGCCGTTGATTCTCTTGGAGGCCCATCAAGACACGGTGCCGGTCGACGGCATGACCATCGAACCTTGGACCCCAACGGTACGCGACGGCCGGCTTTATGGCCGCGGCTCGTGCGACATCAAGGGGGGCATGACCGCGATGCTCGGCGCCTTGGCGCGACTGGCCGAGGAGCGGCCCAGGGGAATGCCCACCGTGCTGATGGCCTGCACCGTGAACGAAGAGCACGGCTACAGCGGCGCCGCCGACTTGGCTCGGCTCTGGCCGCCGGAAGCGCGCTCGATCGCGCCGCGAAAGCCCGACCTGGCGATCATTGCCGAGCCGACCAACCTGCAAGTCGTGATCGCCCACAAGGGGGCCGTCCGCTGGCGCTGCCGTGCGCACGGCCGCGCCGCCCACAGTTCGCAGCCCCACTTGGGCGACAACGCCGTCTACAAGATGGCCCGCGTGCTCGCCGCGCTCGAAGCCTACGCGAAGCAGGTCGGCCGGGTGGTGCCGCGCCACCGGCTTTGCGGTGAGGCGACGTTGAGCGTCGGCACCATCTCGGGCGGCTTGAGCGTGAACACCGTGCCCGACCAATGCACGATCGAAATCGACCGCCGCCTTCTGCCCGGCGAGCAGGCCCTGGACGGTTACAGGCAAGTGATCGAATTCGTGCGCGCCTATCCAGGCATCGATTTCGAGGTCGAGCACGAGGAACCGTACCTGAAGGGCATTCCGTTGGGCGACGAGCACAACGGCGCCTTGGCCGAGCGCCTGGCGAGCGTGGTACGCGCGTTGTACGGCGCTTGCGACAAGGTGGGCGTTCCGTTCGGCACCGACGCCTCGAAAATCGCCTTGGCCGGAATACCCGCCGTCGTTTTCGGTCCCGGCTCGATCGACCAGGCGCACACCGCCGACGAATGGCTTTCGCTCGATGAACTGGCCAAGGCCAGCGAAGCCATCTACCAGTTCATTCGGGGAGGATGATGAGGCCCCGGTCCTGTACGTCCTGTACTGGCTGACAGATCTCTTTCAATCGTTTCAGCCAGTACTGCGGATTTTGCCGAATTTCGTCCATGAGGCGGCACGCCGCGCCGCTGGGATGCTTGATGCCTTGCTCCCAGTCGCGCACGGTATTCGGCGCAACTCCCAAGAAGTTGGCGAAGATCACTTGGCTTGCACGCAACATCCGACGAGTTTCTTTCACAAGTTCGGCGCTGTACGACTTCGGCTGAATACTGAGCCGGACGGTTCGGCAAGTAAACCGTTCGGCGATTTCCTTCGTCCTTTCAATTTCTTCCGTGAAGCCTTTGAGACGACGAACCAGTTCCTTTCCAACCGACGACATCAAAGTACTCCTTGCAGGGTTGCGTTTTGTCATGCGCTTTACTATGTTCGTTCATCCAGGTAATGCTCGATCCGTGCCAGGTATTCAGCGATTCCATGCTTTTCTTGGGAGGTTAAATCATCCTTCCTGTCTTTGCCGTAGGCCATCACGAGCAATACGATCCGATGCTTCTTGAAATAGGCATAGCAAACGCGTGCTCCGCCGCTCTTTCCAACCCCTTGCTGCTTTCTTCCAAACCTGAGCTTCCGCAAACCTCCAGTAGCCGGGATAACCGGCGCGCGATCGGGTGCGCTCATGATGATCGTTTGCAGTTCCCAGAGGTCCGTTTCCAGATTGAAACCAAGGTCATACCAATCTTCGCAGAACTCGTCGGTCTCGACGAAATGCAACAAATCATCGGGGTCAAATTGATGGGGTTTGTGAACCAAAACACCCGTCCGAGGCTTCACGGCCCAAAACGGCGATTTCGTTGAATTTAGTTAGTATACCGCCTGGCGGTATAATTGTCAAGCTACCAGCCGATACGGCCAACATCTTGCCCCGCGCCGCGCTTTCGCCGACAATGCGTGGAGGCGGGGCGGGCGCCGTTGGTATCACTCGAATGTCCCGGAGGGTTTTCACTCTCATGCCGCGCTGCACCGCTTGTGGAAAGAAAAACCTGCTGGGCTTCACCTTCTGCCAGAAATGCGGAGCGCCGCTCGAAGCGGTCGACGACGAGGCTCCGGAGACGGCCACCCCGTCAGAGCGGCCCGCGGCGGACGACGCCTCCGCCTCCGCCGATGCCACCGAGGAGCAGATCTCGCAGTTGCTCGAACAAGGCGACAAGATCGAGGCGATCAATCTCTACCGCCAGCGGACTGGCTTGGGCCTGGCCGAGGCCAAGCGGGCCGTCGAGCGGATGCAAGTTGACATGATCTTCGCTGAGAGCGACATTGAGGAGCAACTGCTCGCGTTGTTGCGCCAAGAGCGCAAGATCGCGGCCATCAAGTTTTACCGCCAGCGGACCCATAGCGGGCTCAAGGAGGCCAAGGAGGCCATCGAAGCCCTGGCTGCCAAGCACGGTCTCGTAACGCGGCGGGCCGGTTGCGCTTCGATGTTCTTGCTCGCCCTGCTGACCGCCGCCTCGATCGCCGTGACGATGCCCACCGTTCTATTCGCCGATGACGACGCCTTCGACCAATTGGCGAAACAGTACGTCGACGAATTCCCCGCGCTGCACCCCGTAGCGGCCACGCAGATCGGCGACCATCGCTTCGACGACCAGGTGGACGACGTCAGCGAAGCGAGCCGGCGACGCGAGATCGACTTCTGCAAGGGCTATCTGGATCGTCTGGCGAGCATCCCGCGCGATGAACTATCGCGCAAGCGGCAGGTGGACGCGGAGCTCCTGGCCCACAACCTTCGCTCGACCGTCTGGCAGCTCGAGCGTTTGCAAGAGTGGGCCTGGAACCCGTTGATGTACACGGGCCTGGCGGGCGACGCGGTGTACGGGCTGGTGGCGCGCGAGTTCGCGCCGGAAGCCGACCGCCTGCGGAACGTCACGAAACGGCTCGAAGCGCTTCCGAATATGCTCGCGCAGGTTCGCGATACGCTCGATCCGCCGCGCGTGCCGACCATCCACGCCGAGACCGCCGTCAAGCAGAACCGGGGCGTGTTGAGCATCATTCGGCACATGGTCGAGCCGCGATTGAGCGCGCTCGCCGCGGCCGAGCGCGAGCGGCTCGCGCGGGCGATCGAGACGGCGCGGCGCGCGATCGAAAAGCACCAGCAATGGCTCGAAGACGAATTGACGCCCGCCGCCAGCGGAGAGTTCCGGCTGGGCAAGGGGCTGTTCGACGAGAAACTGGCCTTCACGCTCCAATCACCCCTTTCGCGCGACGAAATCCACGACCGGGCGGTAAGCGAGTTGGGCCGCGTCCGCGAGGAAATGTGGGAGATCGCCCGCGAGGTGTACCGGAAGCAAAACCCCTATACCCGCTTCCCCGACCAGCCGGATGACTCCTACAAGCAAGCGATCATCCGCGCCGCGATCGAACGGGCTTGCGGCGATCTGCCGGCGCCGGATCGCATCGTCGAGACGGCCCGCGAGGCGCTGGTGCGCTGCACCGACTTTGTGCGCGAGAACGATCTGGTGACGATTCCGCCCGACCCGATCGAGATCATCGAGATGCCCGAGTTTCGTCGCGGCATCGCGCTGGCCTACTGCGACTCGCCCGGGCCGCTCGACGTCGGCCAGAAAACATTCTATGCGGTGGCGCCGTTACCCGTCGATTGGACGCGGGAACAGGTGACGTCGTTCCTGCGCGAGTACAACGTGCGATCGATTCACGATCTGACCGTACACGAGGCGATGCCCGGCCATTTCTTGCAACTGGCGATCTCGAACCGTTACCCCTCGACCCTGCGGGCGGTCCTCTCCTCGGGGGTCTTCATCGAGGGCTGGGCCGTCTACTGCGAGCAACTCATGGCCGAACAGGGGTTTCTCGACGGCGACCCGCTGCTGCGGCTGGTGGCGCTGAAATGGTACTTGCGGAGCATCGCCAACGCGATCATCGACCAGGCGATCCACGTCGACGGCATGAGCCGCGAAGAGGCGCTCGAACTGATGATCGAATCGACGTTCCAGGAAGAGCGGGAGGCGGCCGCCAAGTGGGTGCGGGCCCAGCTCACCTCGACGCAGCTCTCGACCTACTTCGTCGGCTACCAGGAGCACCGCGACTTGCGCGCGGAAGCCCAACGGGCCTGGGGCCGGGAGTTCACGCTCAAGCGTTACCACGACCGCGTCATCTCGTTCGGCTCCCCGCCCGTACAGTTCGCAAGGGCGCTGTTGTTGGACCTGGAGGTTCCGTCCGCGGCCGATTGACAAGGATCATTGACGGTGGAAGCATAAAGCCCATGAGCGATACGACGTTCGACGACATTCAGACGACCCTGGCCCGCGAGGGTGCGACGGCCGCGACGGCCATGCTGGCCCAGCAACTTCGCCAAAATGAGCAGTTTCACGAACTGTTCGACCTGCGTTTGCTCGAAGCACGGCTGCGGCTGGGTCTGCCGGCGATTCTGACCAAGAGCCTCGACGATCTCGACGACCCGCTGCGCACGAAGATGGAGGACGAGTACCTCGCCGCCTGCCGCGAGGTGGGGCAACTCTTGTTGAACGATGGCCGGGTGCGGGAGGCCTGGATGTACCTGCGGCCGGTGGGCGACAAGGCGGGCATGGCCGCGGCGCTGGCGAAGGTGCCCGTCAACGACGAAAACCGCGAGCAGATCATCGAGGTGGCCCTGCACGAAGGGGCCTACCCGAAGCTGGGCTTCGAGCTGGTGCTGGCCAACTACGGCGTCTGCAACGCCATCTCGATGTTCGACGCCCAAATGCACGGACGGCCGCGGCCCGAGCGGCAGGAAGTGGCCGCGCTCCTGGTCGGCCACCTGCACTCCGATCTGACGCGCAGCCTGCGCGACGAGATCGCCAAGAAGCAAGGCGCGCCGCCGGCCGAGGAGACGATCGCGGGCATGGTCGCCGACCGCGACTGGCTATTCGACAACAACGACTACCATCTCGATACGTCGCACCTGTCGGCGGTGGTGCGTTTCGCGCTGGTGCTCGACGAACCCGCCGACCTCAGACGCGCGATCGACCTGACCGAGTACGGCCGCCGGCTGAGTTCGCTGTACCAGTACCCGGGCCAGGAGCCGTTCGTCGATAGTTACCCCACGCACGGGCTTTTCTTCCGGGCGCTGTTGGGCGAAGGAGTGGAGGAGGCGCTGGCCTACTTCCGCGGCCGCGCCGAGGCGCTGGCTGAAACAGAGCAAGGCGCGACGCCGGCGGAGATTTACGTGGGGTTGCTGTCACGGCTGGGGCGGCACGCCGAGGCCTTCGAGGCGGCGGCGACACTCCTGGCGGGGCTGCGGACCAGCGGCTTCGCGCCGAGCCTGTTGGAGTTGGCCCAGCTCGCCGGCAAGTACGACCGATTGGCCGAGGTCAGCCGCCGGCGCGGCGACCTGGTGGGCTTCGCGATGGGGCTGTTGAGCCGCGCGTAGCCGAAACTGCGCAAGAAAAAACTGGCAAAACCGTACCTGTACCGACCAGGAAATCCGTCTCGGCGGATTGCCCGGCTTTAGACGCGTTAAGACTTCTTCCCCCGAGCCGTTCATCTGTGCCACACGCGCCGAAGCTTTCGTCGGGTAAAGGTACGGTTTTGCCAGTTTTTTCGTGGCCGCGCCCCC
>DATKSN010000292.1:0-50401 GCA_035531595.1 Pirellulales bacterium
TCCACGACGTCACGAAGGGGCGGCGCCGCCCACGATCCCGTTGCGCGCAAGTGGCGGACGACAGACCCGAAGGGTCGGCAGAGTGTAGCCTGGGGCGTCAGCCCCAGAACCTTCCCATGATCATGTCGTTCAGCCCCAAAAGGGGCGACATCCATCGTCGGGCGCGGAAGGCGAGGCGAAAGGCAAGGCGGAAGGCAAGGCCGACGCGCTGTTGCACGTCCTTGAGCGGCGATTTGCCCGCGGCGTTCCAGCGGACTTGGAGGCGTTCATCCGCGCCACGACCGACCTGGAACGGTTGGACCGTTGGCTTGACCAGTCCATCGAGGCCGGTTCGCTCGACGAATTCCAACGACTCGCTCAACGGTGAAGGGACTCTGCTGCCGGGCAAAGGAGTCAGGAGGCAGAAGGCAGAAGGCGGAGGACAGGAGCACGGCCCAAAGTAGCAGGCACATTCCGTGTGCCGTAGCATTCCGCCGGGCGACGTCGATTCGTCGGCGGTTACGGCACACGGAGCGCCCTGAATCCCGCCATGCCGTCGGCCAACGTCGATTCGCCCAAGGTTACGGCACACGGAGTGTGCCTACTACTTTGCCCGACGGTGCCGACGGTCGGAACCGTCTGGCGAGTCGATTGCCAATCGCACCGGCGCGTGCCAAAATCGCGATCCATGAAACCGCATTCCGATACCGACCGTCTACGCGAAGCGTTGGCGCGCTGCGAGAACCTCGTCCAGGCATGGGCCGGCGTCGTCTACCGATCGGCCTCGGTCGCGTACGCCAACCGGGACGACCTTCTGACGGGATCCGGCGCGAAGCGTGCCGGCGACCGCTGGAACCCGATGCGCGGACGCGGCGTCGCCTGGGCGTCGCTCGTTCACAACTCTTGACCGAAGACTGGCGCGCCAGCAATGCCAACGACGAGGAAGCTCGGACGCAATCGCTGGGCCGCCTGGCCTGGGAAGCCGCGTGGGGGTGCGAGGGAGTTCTGGTTCCCTCCGCCGCCGACGCGGGGGGTGTCCCGCTAGGCCCGTATTGTTCATGGCCCTTGCTTGCGCTGCGCCCTTGGTGTCGGACCATGAATAATACGTGCTAGCCTGGCGCTTCGATGCATGCAAATGTGCGTGCAATAGTTGACGGACGCACTGGCGGCCGCCATACTTGAAAGGGTGGCCACAGCGCGCCGAGCGAGCGTTCTTACAAAAGTGATCGACCCGAAAAATCTGGTTCATCCGGCGGAAGCGTACCAAACGACCAGCCCTACCGTAAGTCCGACGGAATACCGGTGGCCTCTCCTCTGTTGGGCTACTAACCTAACGGTCGATTGAAAATGGCACTGCCGATTGTTTGAGCGGAGAAGGCGGATTTCCCTCAGAAAACACGGATTCTCACCAACGGGTACTGAGAATAGGCATTCCGCCGCCGAAACGGCGGGGATTTATCGCTTTGGTGCCGGTCCCGAAGGTGGGTCGGAAAGGGAACCGAACGCGATCTGGACACCGGAATCCCGGCGCCGCGTGTAAAGTACCTCGGCCGCGAAACCGTGTCATGCCCAATTCCGCCGCGGCTGCCAGTAGTCCCAGCCTTCGCGCAACAGTCCGCCTTCGAGGCGAATCCAACTCGCGCCGTACATGATGACGCGCTCGCCGCTGGCCGGCGCGCCCATCCAGGGTCCGCTGTGGGTCGCCGCCATGCGCCAGCGCGACATCACCATGTCGGCCGCCGAGAGCATTTGCTCGACGACGAACTCGACGTCGCTGAACGCGGCCTGAATGGCCTCGCCGCGGCGGCGGATCGCCGCATGCCCGCGAAACTCCACCCCCTCGGCGCGCAACACGCAATCGGACGCCGCCAATTCCTCGATGACATCGAGGCGACGTTGGTTCCAGATCTCCTCGAACCAGCGGCACACGATCGCCTCGGTTTGAATCGCCTGCGCGGATTCGCCGCCATCCGCCGTAAGCGGCGCGGCCAGCAGTTCCCTCGCGGTCAGCGGAGCGTCGGGCGTGCTGTAAAGCTGGGCCAGCATGGTGATCGATTGCAACTCGATCTGCTCGCCGGCCTCGGCCTTGCGTACCAGCCGGAACCACGAGTTGCGCAGTCGGGCTGGAAAGCCTGACCACACGAACCCGCGGCGCAAGCAAGGCCCAGCGTTGGACTTGCCTTCTGCCGCTTGCCTTGCTTGCTGGATCATTTTTTAACCACCCGAGAACAGCTACCAAACGAGGCACTGTCGCCGCGTTGCGCCGGCACGCGCGACCTGAGGGCCGTGCGGACGCCTCCGCGTCGTACGTCACGCTGTCAGCGTTATCGCGCGCCTTGGCGCGCGCGTACGCTTGGAAAGGCGAAGGCGGGGAGAAACGCGGCACAACAGCTTCGGGATCGGCACGAAAGCGACAAATCCCCGCCGTTTCGGCGGCGGAATGCCTGTTCTGTATCGGCGTCGCGCGCCGAGCCTCGCCGCTACGCGAAAGAAAACGACTCCGAAACCCCTCCCAAGCGATCCAAAAGCGCGTGGGGCAGGGCGAAGGGTGCGGAGGCAATTGGATGCCGCTTTCGCGGCTCGCGCAGACGTCATGGGGTTATCGGAGATCGGTTTTTTTTCGCTTCGCTGCCGTTTTTTTTGCACGCGCGTTGCTGCGCAACGTGCGTGCTTTTTTCGTAAAAATGATCCTTCCTGATTCGTGGGCCGCCACGGACCCCGGCGAGCTAGCGCCGCGGGTTCGTTTTGGACCATGAATAATCCGGGCCAAAGACCGAAATCCTTGCGAAACGCCGGGAGACGCGCCATAATGCGCCCGCGATACGGCTTTGGTGGGCGGTAACAGCACGCGGAGCGTGATGCCCACGGTCGACGAACGGGGCCGCGGAGCGGCCGAAGATGCGTTCCCACGCGGAGCGTGGGAACGAGAAACGGGCGAGCGGGGGGCGTTAGCCCCCTGTTGGCGATACGACGCTGGACCTCGCGGCCAAGATGAAACGCGCTATGACTGACCATCCGTTGGAAACCGATCCTCCCCTGTCGAGCGAAACTTGGGCGCGGCGGGAAGATGTCATTTCAGCCTTTGAAAGCGCTTGGCAACGCGGCGAATCGCCGAAGATCGAGGCGTTTTTGTCGAGCCCGGCGGGGGACGACCTGCCGCTGTTGCGCGAACTGGTGCATATCGACCTGGAATACCGGCTCAAAGCCGGGGAACCGGCGCGCGTGGCGAACTACCTGGCCAAGTACCCGGCGCTGCAGGCCGAGCGCGGCGATCTGGACGAGCTGGAAACCGCCGAATTCGACCAGGCGTTGGGACCGCGGCTCGCCGCGCGGCTTCACTGCCCGCACTGCCAGACGCCCATCGACGTCGTCGATGCGCGCGACGACGAGGCGACCTGCAATTCGTGCGGCAGCTCGTTCAAACTGGGCCACGAACGAACCCTTTCCTTGTCGGCCGCGAAACTGCCGAAACTGGGCAAGTTCGAGTTGCTGGCGGCCGTGGGCCGCGGCGCGTTCGGCACCGTCTACCGCGCCCGCGACGGCGAGCTCGACCGGGTCGTCGCCGTCAAGGTGCCGCGCGGCGGGCGCTTTTCGACCGGCGACGACGAAGACCGCTTCGTGCGCGAGGCGCGCATGGCGGCGCAGTTGCACCATCCGGGCATCGTGCCGGTCTACGAGGTGGGTCGGGACGAGGAGTTTCCCTACATCGTCAGCGAGTTCGTCGAGGGCCTCACGCTGGCCGAGGCGCTCAGCGGCCCGCGCATGGGCCGGCGCGAGTCGGTGAAGATGGCCATCGAGATCGCCGCGGCCTTGCAACACGCGCACGAGTCGGGCGTGGTGCATCGCGATTTGAAGCCCTCGAACATCATGCTCGAGGGGGGCGTGGGCGGCGCGGCGCGCGTGATGGACTTTGGCCTGGCGCGCCGCGACGCCGGCGAGGTGACCGTGACGGTCGAGGGCGCCGTGCTCGGCACGCCGGCCTACATGGCGCCCGAACAAGCCGCCGGCCAGGCGCACCAGGCCGACGCGCGGGCCGACGTCTATTCGCTGGGCGTGATCCTTTACGAGCTGCTCACCGGACAGCTTCCCTTCCGCGGCAATCCGCGCATGATGTTGCACCAAGTCATCCACGACGAGGCGCCCAGTCCGCGCAAGTTCGAGAGCCACTTGCCGCGCGACCTGGAAACGATCTGCCTGAAGTGTCTGGCCAAGTCGCCGGGCCAGCGATTCCCATCGTGCCAGGCGCTGGCCGACGACCTGGGGCGCTGGCTGCGGCGGGAGCCGATTTTGGCGAGGCCCATCGGCCGGGCAGGCCGCGCGGCGCGTTGGGCGCGGCGGAATCCGGTGGTGGCCGGGCTATGCGGCGCGGTGGCGGCAACCTTGCTGACGGGCACGATCGTCTCGACGTATTTCGCCGTCGAATCGCGCCGCAACGAGGGCGAGGCCAATCTCAACGCTCGCAAGGCCAGCGAGAACGCCGCCGCCGCCGAGCGGAACCGGGAGTTGGCCGACGACGCCGCCCAGCTCGCCGAGCAAAACGCGGCCGAGGCCGAGCGGAACGCCGAGGACGCGCGGCGGAATGCCGCCAGGGCGGAGCGGCAGGGCAAGATGGCTGTCCAACAGGCGGCGCAAGCGACCGCCGTGGCGGAGTTTCTGGGTTTCTTGTTCAAAGGGGCCGACCCGCTCGAACTCGTCGGCGCGCCGGGAGGCGGCGAGGAGAGCGCCGCCCAACTGACGGCGCGAATGCTGCTCGATCGTGGTCGAGCACTCGCCCAAGACCGCGACTACGCACCGCTCGTGCGGGCCGTGATTCTGGACTCGCTCGGTGAGATCGAGCGCAGTCAGTGCAACTACGACGTCGCCGGGCCGTTGTTGCGGGAAGCGCTGGAGATACGGCGGCGAGACTTGCGCCACGACGATCCAGATTACGCCACGAGTCTGTTTCATGTCGGCCGGATTCATTACGACCGAGGCGAATTCGCCGCGGCGGAGCCGCCGTTGCGAGAGGCGGCGGCGATCTTGATCGGCCGCTTCGGTCCCGACGACCTGCGCGTGGCGGAGGTCGAGCTCACGCTGGCCTGGTTGCGGATTTCGCGGGCGGACATGGAAGAAGCCGAAAAGCTGTTTCGCGACGGGCTGCGCATCCGGCTGGCCAAGCTGCGCGATTCGGGTCCGGACGTCGCGGCCGCGCGGTTCGGGCTGGCGGCCATCCTGCTCACGCGGAAGAAAGAGGTCGAGGGTCTGTTGCTCGCGGCGCAAGCCCTCGGCGCGCTGCCCGGAGGGAATTCTTTCCTGTCCGCGATCCGCGACTACATGCGGGCCCGTTCCCTGCGGACGCAACGCCGTTTTGACGAGGCGGAGGTATTTCATCGCCGCGCCCTGGAAGAGGGGCGCCGCTTTCTTGGCCCCAAGCACTTTCTCGTTGGGATGGTCGAGGGCGACCTGGCGCACATGTTCCTCGAAAAAGGCGACCACGAAAGGTACGAGCCGCTCATGCGCGATCTGCTCACGCGCGCCCGTCAATCGCCGTTCGCCGGTCATCCGGAGATGATCAAGGCGATGTTGAATCTCGCCAACCACCTGCGTTCAAAGGGCGAGCCGGCCGAGGCCGAGAGAATCCTACGCGAGGTGCTCGATTACGGGCGCCGGCGCGGCGAGCCGCCCAATCCGACGGCGGTCGCCGGGCTCACGACGATGCTGCGCGAGCAGGGCCGCGACGCGGAGGCCGAGACGTTGAGCAAGCCGTAGGCCATGACGATGGAACGCTTGAAGGCCATGATCGCGGCCCTGGGTTCTGTAGGGAACGCCCTCCGTGGCGTTCCCTACAGACACTAACCCGCAGCGCAAGCAAGGCGCGTAACGACTGGCCTTGCTTGCGCTGCGGGTTGGTGTTGCTGTGGGCCACTCGCAGGTTAGGTTTCAAGCCATGACGCACGATACGAACGGCCCGGAAGATGCCGATGCCAAGGAATTGGTGTCTCGCGCGCAAGCGGGCGATCAAGACGCTGCCGCGGAACTGTTCCACCGCTTCGCGCGACGGCTGATCGCACTGGCCGGTTCGCGAATCGACCGACGACTGCGGGGCCGCGTCGACCCCGAGGATGTGGTGCAATCAGCGTATCGCAGTTTTTTCGCGCGGCTGGCCGACGGCCAATTCGTGCTGAGCGAGTGGGAAGAGGTGTGGGCGCTGCTGGTGCGGATCACGCTGCGCAAATGCGGGCACCAGTTCGAATTCGCGCGCGCGGCCCGCCGCGACGCGATGCGAGAAGTAACCTTTGCCGCCTCGGGCGGCGATTCGAGCGCCTGCTGGGAACCGATCGCGCGCGGCCCGACGCCGGTCGAGGCGCTCGTGTTGGCCGAGACGGTGGAATCGCTGTTGGAAGGTTTTGATGAGCGCGAGCGGGAGATCGTCGGGCAGCGGTTGCTGGGCCACGGCGAGCGGGAAATCTGCGCGTCGGTCGGCCGCAGCGAGCGCACCGTCCGTCGCGTGCTCAAGCGGCTGCGCCGGCGGGCGGAGCGGCTGCATGGTTCCTCGCCGGGCTGACGCGCGCCGGGTCGCCTGCGTCGGGCGACGCGCGGCCATAACCTCCGGGCCGCGGGGAACATGGACCGCGTCCTTGGCCCGCTCGCTGATGGACGAGAGCGTTCATCGTTGGGCGTTCCGCTTCAGCCGTTCCGCATGCACCCGCGCCACGTCCCACATGTAGTGGCCGACGTGGTGCTCGACCGCGGCGTCAATGTGCGTCCGAGCGTTCGTGGCCATGCCGTTGGCTTCGTAGTAAAGGCCAAGGTACAGTTCGGCGTAGAACAGCCGCCGGTTGAGTTCCTCCGGCGATGGCTCTCCCTCGCGGGCGGCCGAGAGCACGTCGTCGGGCGTGGCCTTGCCGGCGTACAGCGCGTGGACCCGCATCATCGGAATGCGGCGGTCGTTCTTGATCTTGAGAATCGCGTCGCGCGCTTTCTCCACTCCTTCGCCGCGTGCCATGCAGAGGTAGCGCCAAACGGCGTTCTCGACGTCGTTGTCGTCGAACGTCTGGTAGCCCTCGAACTGCTTGCGCCCCTCCTGAAACTTGCCGGCGTAGTAGTAAGCGATGCCGCGTTTCCAATGCGCGCGCTCACGGGCCGGTTCGATCTCGATCGCCTTGTCGAAATCGGCGATGGACTCGTCGATTTTGCCCAGCTTGAATTGCTCGCTGCCACGATGGTCGTAGGCGCCGGCGTTTCGCCGATCGAGTTCGATCACACGGTCGAAGTCGGCGATCGCCTCGGCGTGCCGGTTCAGCGCCTCGTGGAACGACCCGCGCAGGAAATGGGCGGCCACGCTCTTGGGGGCGGCCTCGATCGCCCGGCCGGCGAGCATCATCGCTTCGTCGGAGCGGCCCTCTTGGAACGCATGTTTCGCCTGCGCGAGCAACGCGTCGACGTTCTCGTCGTCCGCCGCGGCGCACGGGACGGTGGCCAACATCAGATGAAAACCCAGGGAGAACAGAAACGGCAACGGACGCGTCATCGTGGCATTATACGGCACGCGGCTTGAGTTGGCACATCGAGTTCGTTACTCGTTCCCACGCTCCGCGTGGGAACGGCTCCGCGGACCCATGCCCGGCGGCGCTCGGTCGTCACGGGGCCGCGGAGCGGCCAAAGATGTGTTCCCACGCGGAGCGTGGAAACAAGGAACCACCGCTCGGCCCTTTCCCTTCCTTTGCTTCCGCTTGTTCCGCTTGGGCATGGCCGGTTTGCGCCTTGCCGCCGCGGTAAGATGAGATTAAACGCCATTGAGTACGGAGCACACCTTCCTCTTGGCAAAATGTCTCATTGTCGGCCGCGTGAATTATAACCTCTAACCTCTAACCTCCTCCGCCCACGCCCCGCCAATCGACCGCGTCGCGCAAAGGAAAACGGCTCGCCCGCCACTTCGTAGCCCGGCCGCAGGCCGATGTTCAGTACCAGTCCCAAGGCCAAGCAGTGGGCCACCAAGCCCGACCCGCCGTAGCTGACCAAAGGGAGCGACAGGCCGGTGACCGGTAAGAGGCCGACGGTCATCGCCGTGTTGATCAACGATTGTACCGCGAAAAGCGCGACCACGCCCACGGCCACCAGCCGGCCGAACGGCTCCCGCGTCGATTCAGCCACGGCCAACGCGCGCCAACTCAGGAGCACGACCAGGAATAAGACGCCGAAGCCGCCGAGCCAGCCGAACCGCTCGCCCAACACGGTGAAAATGAAGTCGGTGTGGTCCTCGGGCAGCCGGTAGACGGCGCGGTCGTCGACCGGCTCGCCCGCCAACCAGCTCCCCCAGACGCCTCCCAAAGCCAAGAGTTGCTTGGCCTGGTGCAGGTGATAGCCGTCGTCGGTCGGCCGCTCGCCGGGCAAGGTTTGCTCGAAGAGCGCCGTCACGCGAGAGCGCTGTTCGCGGCTCATTTGCGTCCAAAGCGCCGGCAACGTCAACATCCCACAGAGGGCCAACGCCGCCAGATCTCGCTTTCGCGCCCCGGCCGCGAAGAGCATTGCGAACAACACCGGTATGAAAACCAACGATGTACCCAGGTCGGGCTCGCGCAAGACCAGTACGACGGGCAAAAGCGTGAGCATCAACGGCATGCACAGTCCGCGAAACCGGCGATAGTTCGCGCGGTACATCAGGTAACGGGCCAACGCCAACACCAGACCGATCTTGCCAAACTCCGAAGGTTGCAAACTCAGCCCCGCCAGCCGCAGCCAGCGGTGCGTTCCATGCACCGGCGGGAAGAAGTAGACCAGCACCAATAGCGCCAGCGCGAGGGCGAAGACCGCGTAACTCCAGCGGCAAAGGATGCGATAGCTCGGCAGCGTCGCCACGAACATGGCCGCCAGCGCCAAGAGCGTCCAGATCATCTGTCGCCGTGCGTAGCGGCCCGGTCCATCGGCCAATTCCTCGCTCCGCGCAATCCCCAACCAGCTTAGCGACAAGAGCGCCAGCGCGATTGCCACAAGGCCCCACGGGAGGCGTGCCACCCAAACGGCTGGTTTCATGCCGTTGATTATAAGGCACCCGTCGCCGTCCCACCGAGAGCACTTCCTCCCCGCCAAAATCGCCAAAACCGGCTTCCCGCCCGGATTTTGTCAAGAATGCAGTAAAATTCACCGCATCCGGCCTACCCTTCGTGGTCCAAAAAAACTACGCAAACTACTTGAATTACGGACTATGGTTGCTTATGGTGGCAAGGTGGAGTCAATCACCGTTTGTCCATTTTCACTCAGGGGAGCGAGAAACCGTATGTTGCGAAGGAATCTGAAGACACTGACCATGGGCGCGGTCGTCGCCACCTCTTTGGTGGTTGACATGCCGCAAGTGAACGCGTTTTGGGGTCATTCGAGCGGCGGCTCGTCCGGCGGCGGCTATGGGGGCGGCTCGTACGGCGGCTCCTATGGGGGCGGTTCCTATGGGGGCGGCTCCTATGGGGGCGGCTCCTATGGGGGCGGTTCATACGGCGGCCACGGCGGTAAGCACGCTCGGCGCGCCTATCGGCGTTCGATGCGCGCCTATTACAATTCGAGCGGTGGCTCCTACGGCAGTTGGGGCTCCAGTGGCGGCTACTACGGCGGTTGGTATGGCGGCAACGGTATGAATGGCGGCGGCGGCGGTTGGTACGGATCGGGCGGAGGTTCCAGCGGCGGCTCCAGTGGCGGCTCCAGTGGCGGCTCGGTCATCATGGATTCGGATATGCCGGTTCAGCCGCAAAACAACGGCACCGTGACCCCCGTCATGCCCGAAAACGAGATACCCGCGGATACGGCTCCCTCGCCGGGCGACGGCGAGACGACTCGCTTGAACCGCTCGCAGCGCACCGCGACGTTGATCGTCCGCGTGCCCGCCGACGCCAAGGTTTACGTCAACGGCTCGGCGACGACCAGCACCGGCGCCCAGCGGCGCTACGTGTCGAACGGCTTGCAAGCCGGCTACACGTACACCTATGAGCTGCGCGCCGAAGTCGTACGCGACGGCAAAACCGTCAGCGAAACCAAGGTCATCAAGCTGCGTGCCGGCCAGAGCGAGAGCCTGGCCTTCGCCTTCCCGGCCGGCGCCAACGCCGAGCGGGTCGCCGTCCGCACCAGCCTGAAGGTGCATGTGCCGGCCGACGCCAAGGTCTACCTGTCGGGCAACGAAACCCGTTCGCACGGCGAAGTCCGCGATTTCTCGACGACCAAGCTGGCCGCCGGCCAGCAGTGGGAAGACTACGTCGTCCGGGTCGAGATCGAGCGCGACGGTCAAACGCTCACCCAGGAGCGCGTGTTATCGCTCACGGGCGGCGAGAATCGCGAGCTGAGCATTGATTTCGACGCGCCGCAAGTGGCCCAGGCCGGCGGCGATTCGTTGGAGTAGTTTCAAGGTTGGAAAAAAACGGCCGCCGACCGTCCCCAAGGGTGGTCCGCCCAATCGGCACGGTCACGGCCGTCAAAACAAGCACAACCCTCGCACAGGTTTCGACCTGTGCGAGGGTTTGTTGTTTCGGCACGTTCCGCTACTACTCGATGACGTAACCGATTCGTTCGTGCCGATAAGCCCGGTAAGGATCCTTTCGATGTCGAACCCGCCAACCATGCCCGTCGCCGTCCGCGGCGCCGCCGCGGCGCCTCTGCGATGGAGCGCGCGCGTCCGGGCGGCCGTCAGTGTATTGGTGGCGCTGCATGTGGTGGCCTTGCTGGTCGGCCCGCTGTCGGTGCCCGATTCGATCGTCGGCCGATTCCTGGGCCAGTTCTATCGCCCTTACCTCGAAATCGCCTACTTGAACCACGGCTACAAGTTTTTCGGACCCGACCCGGGACCGAGCCACCTGGTGCGCTACGAGTTGGAGCTTGCCGACGGCAGCCGTCTCAAGGGGATCTTTCCCGACCGCGCGGAACATTGGCCGCGATTACTGTACCACCGGCACTTCATGCTCAGCGAGTTCGTCATGGCGCTGAGCAGGCCGGGTGACCCAGGCCTGCCGTGGGAAAAACAGCCGCTTTCCCAGGGGCAACGTGTCTATGCGCGTTCGTATGCGCACCACTTGCTTGAGAAACATCAAGGCAACCGTGTGACGCTCTACTTCGTTGAGCACCTGATCCCCTCACCCAAGGAGGTGCTCGATGGAATGAAACTCGATGACCCGCGGCTGTACCGCACACTTAAGTTGGGAACCTATGGCGCCGACGACTTCGACGACGCCGTTTCCACCGCGATGGTCGCGGAGGCGCGGCAATGAACCTGGTTCGCGGCTATTTGGGAGAATTGCGTCGTGAGGCCGTGGCGGGCTGGAACCGCTTCTGGTTCACACCGGCCGACCCGGCCACGCTGGCCCTGATCCGCATTCTGGCCGGGACCATGCTGCTCTACACGCACCTCGTTTGGACGCTGGAACTGTCAGACTTCTTCGGCCACGATAGTTGGGTCTCGGCCGAGGCCGCGGCCATGGCCCACGGTGGCGGCGAAGCCACGAGTTACGTCTGGAGCTATTTCTGGCTGCTGCGCTCGCCCGCGGCGCTCTGGACGGCGCACGTCGCGGCTTTGGTCGTGTTCGCGATACTGACGTTGGGCTTTTTCAGCCGTGTCACCAGCGTCATGGCCTACCTGATCGCCGTGTCGTACGTCAACCGCGTGCCCGGCGCGCTGTTTGGTCTCGACCAGATCAACTGCATGTTGGCCATGTACCTGATGATGGGTCCCAGCGGAGCGGCCTGGTCGCTCGACCGGCTGCTGGCGGCGAGGAGGGCCGGGGGACGGTTGCCGCCGGCCGAGCCGAGCACCAGCGCGAACCTGGCGATCCGGTTGATGCAAATACAAATGTGCGTGATTTATTTTTTCGCCGGGCTTGGAAAGCTCCACGGCGAATCGTGGTGGGGCGGCGACGCCATTTGGGGCGCGCTGGCCAACCTCGAATACCAATCGCTCGACATGACCTGGCTGGCCGCCTGGCCCCTGACGGTGGCCGTCATCACCCAGGTCACGGTTTACTGGGAGTTGTTCTTCTGCGCCCTGGTCTGGCCGCGCCTGCTGCGGCCCATGGTGCTGGCGCTGGCCATCCCGCTGCACCTGGGCATCGCCTTTTGCATGGGGATGATCACGTTCGGGCTGGTGATGCTCATCGGCTGCGTTTCGTTCGTGCCGCCCTGGTTGGTGCGCCGCTTGTTCATGGTCCCGTAGCTGCCTTCGCAAGAAGTCAGGCCGTGGACGCGAGTTACGCCAGAATTCTTGCGAATTCATTCGTCCAACATGTACGTGCGTCGGCTCCGCGAGGCGAAGGCGCGGAGAAACGCGATCTTCGACATCCCCACGACGTCTTTAGCAAGCCGCGAAAGCGGCGGCGGATTGCCCCCCATCCCTTCGCGATACCACACAGGAACGACGCACGGTCTAACCGCGCCGCATGAACATCTCGGGGATTGGCATTCGCTGGACCTTAAGGTACAATCGCGGCTATGACAGTTCAATCGTTTCGCGAACTCCTGGATCTGCGGCCATTCAGGCCATTCCGGCTGGTGATGTCGAGCGGGCAGGCGTACGAGGTCCGGCATCCCGAGATGGCGATGTTGACTCGCACCGACATGCTCGTGGGCACCGACATCGCGGAGGATGGCGTCCCGGCTGAGTTCAAGATATGCCCACTTTTTCACGTCGCGACCGTGGAACCACTCGGCTTGGCGAGGCCCCAGGCCGGCGGTGATGGCTCCACGTCGCGCTGAATCCGTTTCTCGCGCTCCATGCTTTCCTCCACCCTGCCCACCCTGCCCACCCTGGTCGCCCAGTTCCGCCGTCTGTTGGGCGCCGACGGCGTGTTGTCGGCGCGCGGAGAGTTGATGGTCTACGAGTGCGATGGGTTTACGATCGAAAAGAACTCGCCCGACGTGGCGGTGTTTCCCCGCACTACGGCCGACGTGCAGGCGATCGTCAAGCTCTCGAACGAGCATGGTGTGCCGTTCTTGCCGCGCGGGGCGGGCACGAGCCTGGCCGGCGGCTGTCTGCCGGTGGGCGGCGGCGTGATGATCGTCCTCACGCGAATGAAGCAGATCCTTGAGATCAACCTCCGCGATCGCTATGCCGTCGTCCAGCCGGGCGTGGTCAACGTCTGGCTGACGCAGGCCCTCAAGGGGACGGGATACCATTACGCTCCCGACCCGTCGAGCCAAGGCGCCTGTACGATCGGCGGCAACGTGGCCACTAACTCGGGCGGGCCCCACACGCTCAAGTACGGCGTGACCGTGAATCATGTGCTGGGCATGGAGGCGGTGCTGGCCGACGGATCGGTCGTGGAGTTTGGCGGCCCGGCCGAGGATCATCCCGGTCTCGATCTGACAGGCGTCATGGTGGGCGGCGAAGGAACGCTGGCCATCGTCACGAAGGCCTGGGTCCGCTTGACGCGCGATCCACAGGGCGTGCGCACGATGCTGGGAATCTTTGAATCGTGCGACGACGCCACCAACGCCATCAGCGAGATCATCGGCGCCGGCATCATCCCCGCCGCGCTGGAGATGATGGACCAGGGCATTTTGGAGGCCGTCGAGCAAGCCTTTCATTTTGGCTTTCCGCTCGACGCCCAGGCGATCCTGCTGATCGAAGTCGACGGACTCGAGGCGGGACTCGACGCCCAACGCGACCAGATTGTCGAGATCTGCCGGAGCGCCGGCGCCCGCGAGGTGCGCCGCGCCAACGATGCGAAGGAGCGGCTCTTGCTTTGGAAGAGCCGCAAGCAGGCCTTCGGCGCGGTCGGCCGGCTCAGCCCCAGTTACTGCACCCAGGACGGCGTCGTGCCGCGCACTCAGCTACCGCACATCCTGCGGCGGATCACCGAGATCGGCGTCAGGCACGGTATCCGCACCGTCAACGTGTTCCACGCCGGCGACGGCAACATCCACCCGATTCTGCTGTTCGACGAACGCGACCAGGATCAGGTCCGCCGCGTGCTCATCGCCAGCGGCGAAATCCTCGACGAGTGCATCGCCTGCGGCGGCAGCGTAACGGGCGAACACGGCATTGGCGTCGAGAAGATCGGTTTCATGCACAAGCTTTTCAGCGCCGACGATCTCGACGTGATGGTCCGTTTGCGGCAGGCATTCAACCCGCAAGGCAACCTCAGCCCTGGCAAAATGCTACCGACGGCCGGCGCCTGCGGGCTGGAGCAGACGCGGCCGGGACGGAGAGCGGCACTGTAGGCGTTTAACCTCTAACCTCTCCGACCTGTTCTCTCGTTCCCACGCTACGCGTCCATGTGGCCGCGGAGCGGCCGGGGAAATGTTCCCACGCGGAGCGTGGGAACGAGGAGCGGATCACTGACATGCTTCCCTTGACTGCCACCGCGACGCCCGCCGACCAGGCCGAACTAGCGGCGATCGCGCGCGAGGCGTTCGTCTCGGCGACTCCGCTCTACCCGATCGGTGGCGGCACAGCGCTTGACTTTGGCGTTGTCCCAAAACGGCCGGGCTTGGGCGTGTCGTTGGCCGGCCTCACGCGGGTGGTCGATTATCCCTCCCGCGACATGACCATCACGGTCGAGGCGGGGATCGCGATCGCCGAACTGGCCGCCGTTTTGGCACGCCAAGGCCAGCGGCTGCCGATCGACGCCAGTCAAGGCGCCGCCGCCACGCTCGGCGGAGTGGTGGCGACCAACTTCAGCGGACCGCGCCGTTATGGCCAGGGCACGATCCGCGACTACGTGATCGGCATCAGCGCCGTCGACGGCCGCGGTGTCGCCTTCAAAGGGGGTGGCCGGGTCGTGAAGAACGTCGCCGGCTACGATTTCTGCAAGCTCTTGACCGGTTCGCTTGGCACGCTGGCGATCATCAGTCAGGTCACGCTCAAGGTCAAACCGTTGCCCCAGGCAACGGCCTGGCTTACCTGCGACGTGCCAAACTTCAGCCGGGTCGAATGCCTGCTCGCCGCGCTGGCCGATTCGAAAGTCACCCCGGCCGCGATCGAAGTCGTGGTCGGCCCGCATTGGCAAACGGAACAAACGCCGATGTTGTCTGTCAACCGTGGGAGTCTGGGTGTGCTTCTGGTGGGTTTCGAAGGCACAAAGTCCGAAGTCGATTGGCAGGTCGAACAGCTTCGCGGCGAGTGGCAAGCCCAGGGCGCGCCGGTGCGCGGCCACCATGCCGATGCCGCCGAGTATCTCGGGGCGCAGCTCAGTCAGTTTGGCTCGGGGCAAGCGCCGCTGGTGCTCAAGATCAACGTCCGGCCTAGCGCCGCGGTGTCGATAATGAAGCTGCTGTTGGATATCGACCCGAAGGCTTCGCTCGAGTCCCACGCGGGCAACGGCATCGTCATCGCGGCTTTTTCCGAATTCTCCCTGGCCGACGCGTCGAAGATCTTGATCCAACGCTTGCAGCCGGCGGCCATGGCGGCGGGGGGCAACGTCGTCGTCTGGTCGTGTTCCGGCGGCGAACTGACACGGCAAGCGGTGTGGGGCGCCAGCCGAGGCGACGCCGAGGTGATGCGGGCCGTCAAGCGCCAATTCGACCCCAAGGGCCTGCTCAACCCCGACCGCTTCCTGTATGGTACAATGTAGGCTTTCCAGCCTGACGGAAGCGTGCCAGGAGTTCCATGACCATTGCCAGCCATTCCGCCGAGACGGAACAGCGCCTCTCGGCAAACGACGTACTTGCGCCCATAGTTCCGCGCCCGCCCACGCCCGGCTCTCAAATCGACTACCAGCGATTTCTGGACTGCGTTCACTGCGGCCTTTGCACCGCGAGCTGCCCGACCTATCTGGAACTCGGCGACGAGAACGACAGCCCGCGCGGACGTATTTACCTGATGCGGGCCGTGACCGACGGCCGGCTGGAGTTGAATCACGACGTGCGCCGGCACCTGGAGCTGTGCCTCGACTGCCGCGCTTGCGAGACGGCCTGCCCCTCTGGAGTGCAATACGGCAAGCTGATTGAGCCGTTTCGCGTGGCGATGGAACAAACGGCCGATGGCCCCAAGAAATCGGCCGATTGGTTCCATCGCTGGATTCTGTTTGGCGTTTTTCCCTACCCGCGGCGGATGCGAGCGCTGCTCAAGCCCGCCCGGCTCGCCGAGCGCTTGGGCCTGATGCGGCTGGCCGAGGGTTTGGGGCTGACCCGCTTGCTGCCGCCGCGGCTGCGCCAGCTTGTTGCGATGTTGCCGCCGCATTCGAAGGCCGAGCCGCCGCTGCCCGAGTTCTTGCCCGCCAAGGGAACGCGACGCGCGAAGGTGGCGATCTTCACCGGCTGCATCGCCGACGTGATGTTCCGCTCGACGCACTGGGCCACCGCTCGCGTATTGCAGGAAAACGGCTGCGACGTGCATGTACCCCGCGGACAGGTATGTTGCGGAGCGATCCATTTCCATGCCGGCGCCGCGGAACCTGCCCGCCAATTGGCCGACGCCAACCTGGCCGCGTTCGACCTCGACCAGGTCGACGCGGTGATCGTCAACGTGGCGGGTTGCGGGGCGATGCTCAAGGACTACGGTCACCATTGGCACGACGCGCGGCAAGCCGACCGCGCGGCATTTGCCGCCAAGATCAAGGACGTCAACGAGTTCCTCGACGCGCTCGGCCTTGTGCCGCCGCGAGGCGAAATCACGCGCACGGCCACCTACCACGACGCCTGCCATCTCGGCCATGCGCAGAAAATCCGCGAGGCGCCACGGCGGTTGCTGGCCCAGATACCGGGCTTGGAGCTGCGCGAACTGGCGGAAACGGAAATTTGCTGTGGGGCGGCCGGCACGTACAACCTGACCGAGCCGGAGATGGCCGGGCGTTTGAGCCGACGCAAGCTGGCCAACATCGTCAAGACCGAGGCGCAGCTTGTGCTCACGGCCAATGCCGGTTGTCTTTTGCAAATCGGCCGCGAAGCGCGGCAGCGGGGCCACCGCGTGTGGGTCGCCCATCCGATCGACTTGTTGGATTTGAGTTACCGAGGCTTGCAGCCGCCGGTGTTCTGACTGAACCGATGCATGGTGGCCCATGGACACGCGCCAGCGCGTTCCGGACGAATTGTTGGAGCAACTGCGACGCGATCGCGAGAAAATCGCCGGCGAGTTGCCGGAATTAATCGAGCGCGGCAAGCGGCTTGATGAAGCGGCTTCCGAAAACTCACTCTGCGGACACCTGCGCCAAGCGATTCACAATAGCGGACAACCCTTGAAAACGATCGCCGCCACCGCCGGACTCGATGTTTTCGTACTTTGCGATTTCCTCGAAGGCACTCGCACGCTACGGTCGGACGTATTGGACCGGCTCGCCCAGGCCGTCGGAGCCATGATCCATCTCGAACCCATTCGACCGCGGCCGCCGGAATCGCCCGGCGGGCCGACGGACTCGCCGTGACCATAGCGCGGCTCGTGAAGTGTTTGTGCTCACGGCCAACGCCGCCCATTCGGCGCCGCAAGGCCGTTGTGGACGCCACGACCGCGCTGTATGATCCAGTCTATTCGTGCTAGCCCTGTTCCCGATGAGGTTTCCCTTGACGCCAGAACCGTCCTTAGATGTCTCACCGGCGAGCGTGGAGTTACGCCGCGCCGACGCGGCAGTGGGAGTTTCTGGGCAACGACAATCATTCGACGCCGAGGTACTTCAGGCCGCGGCGCGCCTGGGCGTGGCCGGGGTGCTCAACAATGTTTTTGAAATGACGGCAGCGTTGTTCCCCGGGAGTATTGAAATCCGCGTCGACGATGATCCAGAGATTGCCGACGACACCCGGCTACTATTCATGGTGCAAGGCGCCGACGGACCTGGCGACGTCGTGGACCTCGAATTGGAGTGGATCCATCAATTACGGCGGTTCGGATCGGCGGCGTTTGTGGCTTTTTGCGTTACCATCACTCCGCGCCAATGATCCCATCGGCATTTCTCAATCTCGCCATCCATTTGTCCAACGATCCCGGCGCCGATGAGTCGTGGTTTCGCACCGCGGTGGGCCGAGCCTATTATGCCGCATTCCACGTCGGCCTCGAATTTGCCGAACGATTGGGAGTTCGGCTTCCACGCCAAGAGCATGTGCATAAGAAATTAATGATGCTACTTGGTAATTGCCGGCTAACTTCACTGTCGGACGCCGGCAAACTGTTGGACGACTTGAAACGGGACAGGAATCACGCGGATTACTCCTTGCGCGATCCTCGATTTGGCGGACGAAACGTCGCGCTGGCGGCGATCGCCCGGTCGCAGCGTTTGTGCCAGATCATTGACGACTGTGGTGCTGACCCGGACACTGCGGGAATCAAGAGCGCGATCCAAGACTCGGCCAGGTTACTGGGGCTTTCAGTCGTCTAGCCGATCGTGTGGCGGCAGACTTGCATAGCCGGCTGTCGCCGCTCGTGGCAACGCTATCTCCCGTAAACGCCGTAAAACCGCTTGATGTAGTTTCGGTGCCAGCGATTGGGCTTGTTGGGTTCCCAGCCCTCGCGGGCCAGGAGGCGGTCGGAAATGCGCACGTTCGCCGCGTCGCAGAGCAAGGCGTCGGTACACTTTGCCCGAGCAATCTCCTCAAGCACGCGCAATGCCGTGTGGATCGTGGCCAGCGTGCTCTGGCGCGTGGAAACCAGGTACTTCAGGGCCAGGAAATTCGGAAACGCCCGCGGCTGATTGTAATAGAGCCAGCAACAATCGCCCCGACGACCGTGATGGAACCAGCGACCCCAAACGAGCACGTCGGCCAGCGTGCCGAGCTTCGGTAACGGTCGCAGCCGCAAGCGGCGGAAGCGGCCGTCAGCGACCTCGATCACGCCGTACCGGCGCCGGCGAACCGCCTCGGCCTGGGCCGCCAAATCGGTCACGGTTTCAAAGAGCGGTCGCATGGACTTTCTCCTTTCAACTTTCTCCTTTCTCCTCTTTCCTTTCTCCTTTTCGCGACCGGCGCCAATCGACCAGGTCGTGGACGATTTGAATGCCGCCCAAGAGCACGGCCAACAAGGCGAGACAACAGACCAGGGCGGCCGGCACCAGCCAGCCGGGCGGAATCACCGGGCTGACGACGCCGGGCGGCCAGCCGCTGTAGTACCACGGCTCGACGTATTCCCAGATCGGCCGCCAGAAAACGATCGATACCAGCGTGGCAAGACAAAGGAACGGGCCAAAGGAGATCTCGCGCTGACGCCAGAGAAACCACCAAACCAGCAAGAGCGGCAACCCGATGAAGGGCGAAAGGAAGAAGATGATCGGACAGACTTGCCAGCCGAGGAAGGCGCCGATCATCGCCATCAGCGTCACGTCGCCGAAACCCATCGCCTCGCGTCCCAGCGCGAAACCAGCCACGATCCGCACCGCCCACACCAATCCGCCGCCCACGGCCACGCCAACCAGCGACGTCAACAGTCCGATCCAATGGTCTCTGCCCCCCGCCACCAACCCCAACCACCAGACCAGGCCGATGCCGCAGGTGCCGGCCAGGCCGATCGTGGCGATCGTCGGCCAGGCCTCGCTGCGCAGGGCGTGGGCGAACAGGTAACGGAGGGCCCTTCGCACTCCGACGCTGGGACGCCAAAGCCGCGGCAGAAGCGCCAGGCACCATGCCCAGTAACAGAGCAGTCCCAAGGCCAGGCCGGCGATGGTTCCCCAAACCGGCGGCCAGGCTGGAAGCGAGTTGTGGGAGGGGTAAAGGAAGGTCACGAATTCGACGAACTGCGTCGTGTGTGGGCCCTCGGTCGCGACATCGACGCGGCCCGGCAATAGGTTCCAGGAATAGCCCGCCGCCAGCACCAACCCCAACAACGTCCCCGGCACCGTCACCGCGTCGGGAATCACCTGATCGTCGAGATCGATGAACGACGCGGCCAGCATGAAGAGCGCGAGAAGCAAGTGGCTGGCGCAAACGGCATGCATGATCGCGAACGTCGCCTCACTGGGCCTCAAGGCGGCCGGCGGAATCGCACCGATCACTCCCTGCTGGATCGTACCGATCACTTCCTGCTGGATCGTACCGATCGCTCCCTGGTGGCCGATTTCCCACCAGTAAAGCCCGGCGAACAGCGCCCCGGCCAGTAGTTCCACGAGCAAGGGGCGGACCCAGAATCCGCCGCCGAACTCGCCGCTTTTACGGCGCAGCCGCCACCAGCCGATCAGCGGCAAGCGATCGAGCCAGCGGCTGCGATGGTCGAAGGGGTGTCGCCGCGACCACGGATTGCACGGCCGCGGTCGCCATCCGAACGTATGGATCGCCAGGTTGACGAAGCTGCCGGCCACGACGCCGACGACCGCCAGCGCCGCGGTGCGGATCTCGATGGGAATGTTCAGGATCTGGTTCACGCCAACTCCGCCAGGGATGAAAGGTTGAAACACGCCATGATTTCCAGGGCGACCTCGCCAGGCGCCTTGCCCTCGGTATCGATCGTCACGTCGGCGCAGCGTTGGTAGATCGGCGCCCGTTCGGCCAGCAACGCGACGATCTCCGCCTCGCCGCCCACCGCCGTGAGGTTGGGCCGGCGGCCGGCGTTGTGGGAATCGCCGCCGATGCGACGCAGGATCGTGGCGGCGCCGGCTCGCAGCCAAACGAGCTTGCCGCCGGCGGCCAGCGCATGGTGGTTTTTCTCGCGCAACACGGCGCCGCCGCCCGCCGCCAGGACGATCCGCTCGCGCCGCGCCAGTTCGGCCAACACCGCCGATTCCCAATCGCGGAAGGCATCCGGACCCTCGTCCGCGAAGATCGCGGCGATCGACTTGCCCGCCCGCAACTCGACCTCGACGTCGGCATCGACCCAGTCCCACCCCAGCCGCAAGGCGAGCTGCCGCGCGACGGTGGTTTTGCCGCTGCCACGATAGCCGATCAAGACGATGTTCATCAGTATTTCGCCGGTCCGATGGCCCGCTTCAGGACGTCGCGCATCAGGTCGGACGGCGCTTCCTGGTCGGTGAATAGCTTGAATTGCAAGGCCGCCTGCCGAATGAACATCTCGATTCCGGTGATCACGGTGCAACTCCTGGCCCGCGCGTCCTTGACGAGCAGCGTGCTCTCGGGATTATACACCGTATCGAAGACCACCATCGAGGACTTGAGGTAGTGTTTGTCGTAGGGTGTTTCGTCGACGTTGGGGTGCATGCCGACGGGCGTGCAGTTGACGAGCACGTCGACCGAGTCGTTGTGGCGTCGTCCCCAATCGATCGCCTTGGCGTTGAGCGATTCGGCCAGCTTGTCGGCCCGTTCCCTCGTGCGGCTGGCCAGCACGACCTCGGCCCCGCGGCGCTGCAGGCCGAAGGCGATGGCCTTGGCGGCGCCGCCCGCCCCCAGCACCAGCGCCTTCTTGGCCCTCAAGTCGGCCCGCTCCGCGTTCTCTTCGGTCAAGGCGGCCTGCAGGCTGTCCATCGCCGCGCGGTAATCGGTGTTGTGCCCCGAGATCACGCCGGATGAAAACAAGACGGTATTCGCCGCCCCCACCCCCTGCACGGCGCGGTCGAACTGGGTGAGCCGCTTGAGCACCGCCTCCTTGTGCGGGATCGTCACGCTCAGGCCCTTGATGCCCAATTCCGGCGCGCCGTCGAGAAAGCTCGGCAGATCCTCGCGCGGGATCCGAAAAGGCAGGTAGACCTTGTTCAGCCCGAGGTGGCGGAAGGCCGCATTGTGAATCAGGGGGCTGTGGCTATGGCCGATGGGGTCGCCGATCACGCCGTAGACCTCCGTTTCGGCGTCGATCTGGTCGTAGTGGTAGGCGTGCTTCATTTGCTCGAAACTGAGCTGGCCGGGGGCCAACGCCCGCTCGTGGTGGAAGGTCGCATAGGTGAACGGCGCGCCGCAACGGCCGGCCAGCAACCGCGAAGGCGTGCCGATGTCGCCCATGCAGATGCCCACGGTCGGGACCGTGCTCCGGCGGACCAGCCGCAGCATTCGCGCGTTGTCGTCCGGGTGGTTGGCCAAGGTCGAGATCTTGACGATGTCCGGGTCGAGCTGCGACAGCCGGGCGTGGATCTGGTCGAGATCCTCGGGCGTTTTGCGGAAGTCGTGCAGGCTGACGATCCGCTTGGTCTTGCCGTAGCGGGGGATGGCCCCGGCCACGTCTTCCTCGAGGTCGACGTATTCGACTCCGTCGGCGATGGCGGTGCGGAGTAGAATCCGCCGCTCGTCCTCGCTGCCGCTGTATTTGCCGCCGTCCTGGGGCCGGCGCAGCGTGACGATCACCGGTCCAGGACGGTCGGGGAGAACCCGTTTGAGGTTCACCTGGCCATTGATGTAATCGAGCCGCAACTCGACGAGCTGAGCGCCTTGTTCCACGAGGTGCTTATGTTCGGCGATCACATGCCGGTGGCGGCCTCGTCCGATACTGACGCAGATCATAGGTGTCGAATCGTTGGCTGTTGTGGCTACTGTCTATTTTACGTCGGAAGTCGCCGGCCGCAACCGAGTTGACGATGTCAACGATTGTATCGGTGGCAGTCTGGCGTGGCAACGATCGTAGCCTAGCCCGTATTATTCATGGCCCCCGTGCGCATCGCGCAGTCTGCCGTCACACTAACCCGCGGCGCAAGCTCAGGGGGGTCCGTCGGCCGGCGCACGAATCTGGCAGGATCATTTTCCAAAGCGCCCGCACGAACGTTGCGCAGCAACGGGCGTGCGACAAACCAACGCGCCGAAGGAAAAAATGGCAAAAACGTACCGGTACCGACCAGGAAATCCGTCTCGGCGGATTGCCCGCCTTTCGACGCCCCGAGACTTCTTCCCCCGGAACGCCCATATGTGCCACACGCCCCGAGGCTTTCGTCGGGTAAAGGTACGTTTTTGCCATTTTTTTTCGCGCCGGCTAATACTCACAGCGCGAACGCGCCATTCCGGCGCGCTCGCGCTCCAGCGTCCTCGTAAGCGTCGAAATTGTGACGTAACGCGCCTCCGCGTCAGCACGTCCAACCTCGTCGATTGCGCCGTCCGCGCCAAGAACGCTCGCAATCCACTCCCGCGCCCGCGGATCCCCCGAGAGCGCCTGTGACATTGCCGCGTCGAGAAGCCGCGCCCACGCGGCCGGCGTCACAACGTCGAAGACGACCGACCAGTATGTCGGCACCGCAGGGGCCCGTTCGCGCGGAGCGCCGCTCGTCTCGTCCGCGCGCGGCCCTTCGTCGGACGGGACATTCGAGCGCGCTTTCTCAACCGCGGAAAGCACGTCCGTGAACCGCACGCGCTCCGTTATCGCGCGGGCGGCGCGTTCGATCCGCGCCGCATTGGCTACGCCTATGGTGCGCTGAATCCACACACGCGCCGCCGCTGACACGGCTTTCGCCGCTTACGCGGCTGGCTCAGACGTCTTGGGGATGTCGAAGATCGCGTTTCTCCGCGCCTTGGCCGTCTTGCGTGTACATCCGGCTTGCGCTGCGGGTTGGTGTCGGACCATGAATAATACGGGCTAGAGGCCGGTCGTCAAGAAAATCTAGACTCTATACTGGAAGCCAACGAAACACCCGCTAGAATGCGGGAAAGGAACTCGGCCGTTTGATGGGAGGAGATCGACATGGCGTCCGACGGATCAGGGTCCGCAGGGTCCGACAATCTGATTCTCAAAATCATCGGCGGCGCCTTTGCCACCGTCATCGCTCCGATTTTGGTGGCCTTGGGCCTCAAGTGGACCGACAAGGCGGTGCCCGTGGCGGCCGATCCGCCCAAGCCCAACGCCACGGCGAATCCCGCCGCCGACCACCCCGCCGCCGACCACCCCGCCGCTTCCAGCCAAGAATCCAACCTGGCATCCACGGCCAACCTGGCATCCACGGCCGATCCGGCGTCGCCCGCCGGCGATCGAGCGGAAGGGCGCCTCATGCGGCTGTTCAACGGTGTGGATAAGACGGGCTTCTACACCTGGCTGGCCCCGTCCAAGCCCAGAACCAGGCCGATCGGCAAGAACCGCGATCCTGACATGCAGTTCACCGTCGCCAACGGCGTATTGCGCATCACCGGTCCGACCGACGGGGGGCTGGTGACCGAAAAGGAATACGAGAACTACCACCTCACCGTCGTCTACCGCTGGGGCGAAGGCAGTTCGCCCCCGCGCGAGCAGCGCGCCCGCCAGGGTGGCGTCTTGCTGCACTGCGTCGGCGACGACGGCGCGATCCGCAACCATTGGATGCGCTCGATCCGTTGCGACCTGACCGAGGGAGAGGCGGGCTGCCTGCGGATGATCGGATCGATTCCCGGCAATCCGATCAGCTTTACGGTGACGGCCGAACGGCGCAAAGTCCCACTGGCTGAAAAGCACGAGGTGCGCTACCGTTACGACCCCTCCGCGGCGCTGACGACGCTCACGGGAGGGTACGTCAACCCGTTGGCTCACGATCCCGACTGGAAGAACGTCAAGGGCTTCCGCGGCAAGCACACGCGGGAAAAGCCCGTCGGCAAGTGGAACAACTTGGAGTGCGTTTGCGACGGCGGACGAATCACGATCCGCCTCAACGGCACGACGGTCAACGAGATCAACGACGTGACCCTGCGCAAGGGAAAGATCATGATCCAGGCGCTCGGTTCCGATCTGTTTATCCGCGCGATCACGCTCAAGCCGCTCACCCAAGTGGCCGCGGTCGGCAAACCGTTGGAGTGAACTGGCAAGAATTACAATCCGGCCACCAAACCCGCGGGCAAATTGCGCAGGCTGGGAAGGGGTTTTCCCTCGCGCAGTGTGCCAACTTCGCGGCTCTTGACGCTTACGCGCGGCCTCTTCGTTTTCGGCACGCGATTCGCTTCCGTGATGTTGGCAACGCGAAGTTGTTGGCAGCGCGAACGCCCCACGGCACGCGCTGAGATTCACACGGAGGATCTTCCCATGTACCGGCCGTCGCGGACACATTCGACATACTGGCTTTGGACGATCGCGTTGGTCTGGGGTGTGGTGGCGAACGTGCCGATGGCGGCGCCTGCCAACGAACGATCGCCGGCGGCCACCGTGTGGCGGCCGGTCATCGAGACGTGTCGGCGCGCCCAGCCGTGTACCGTGCCGCAGCCGGTGACGACCTTCGAGACGCGACCGGTCGCGCAAGGGCAGTGGGTTATGCGTCAGATCCGCGAGCCGGGCCGTGCGGCGACGCGGCTCAAGTGGGTGTCGGCCGGCTGGAACGTCGATCCTAAGACGGGCGTTCAATACTGGCGGCCGGGCATGCTGCGGCCGGTACGTGTCGAGCGGCCCGGCCGCGTGCGGACGTTTCGCGTCTGGCAGCCGAACATCGTGACCACCCCCGTACCGAACCCGTAGCCGAATTCGCAAGAATTCGGGATCATGGGGCCGCGGCCTGAACTCTGGCGATCACAGCTACCGATTAGGAGTTCAGTTGGGAAGGTGGGCAGTGCCCACCCTACGGATTCTTGGCTTGGCTTGCGAAGGATCGGCGGCGCCGGCGACAATAGAGAGGTGGAAAGCGCCTGACGCCCGCATGACCGGCGCCGCCGCGAGGGAGCCCGACGCCTTGGACTGGGAAGAACACGCGCTGCGCGAGGCGGTGCTCGCCGGTCACGAAACGGCCTGGCGGGCGTTGTACGAGCGCAGCTTCGACGCCGTTTACGCCTTCGTCTATCACCGTGTCGGCCGGCAATCGCATCGCGCCGACGACGTGGTCCAGGAGGCGTGGTTGGTGGCGGTGCGCCGGATCGCCGCGTTCGACCCGGCCCGCGGGAATTTCGAGTCGTGGCTAAAGGGGATCGCCGAAAACGTGTTGAAGAACCACCGTCGCCGCTGGGCGCGCGACGCGCGCAGCGAACCGCTGGCGGCGTCCGGCCCGGCCGACACCGCCCCGACCGAGGAGCATGCCTTGGAGGTCCGCGAGTTGTTGGCACTGGTCTTGACTGGCTTGCCGGGGCGTTACCAGGACGTGCTGCGCGCCAAGTACCAGGAGCAACTCTCGGTGGCCGAGATCGCGGCGCGCTCGGGGGGCGGTACGCCGAAAGCGGTGGAGTCGCTGCTTTCGCGTGCCCGCGCGGCGTTCCGGGGCGCCTACGAAAAATTGACGGGAGAACGATGACATGACCGAGCCTGATCCTGAACAGGAACTGCTGTTGCCTGGCATCGAGTTGCCAGAAATGGCCTGGCCTGAATCGCCGGTCCCGGCCACGTTGCGGGCCGCCCTGCTGGACCGCACCACGGCCCTGGTTCGCTCGCGGACCAGGGCGCGACGGTTGCGGATCGCCGGGGGTTGGCTGGCGGCTTACGCGGCCGGGCTGGCGACCGCCTGGGTGGCCTTGTCGCGCCAAGTGCCCGCCGGACAGGACACTCCGCGGCAGGCGGCCGTGGCCCACATCGCCACACCAGCGGCGGCACAGCCGCACGACACCGCCGATCACGAGCGAGACGACGAAGAGGAACTAACACCGCTGGAGCTCCGCCGCCGCGTGGCCGATGCTCCGCGGCCCGAGCAGCTTCGCTTGCTGCGCCTGGCTGGCGACGGCTATTTGTATGATCGGGCCGACGTGGACAGCGCGCTCGATTGTTACCGCCAGATCCTTGAACTAACGCCGCCCGAGCGGCGCGGGGCTGTGGAGCCGGATGATAGTTGGCTGTTGGCCGAGTTGAGGCTGGCCGACCATGCGCCCTAAGCTAAGGTAGTCACACTAACCCGCGGCGCAAGCAAGGTACACTAACCCGCGGCGCAAGCAAGGTAACTTAAATCCCGGGCCTTGCTTGCGCTGCGGGTTAGTATGCGGAATTTCCGTCCTAGAATGGAGGTTGAACATGCGAGCGTATCAGATTGCGTTTCTTTCATGGTTATGGTTACTCGGCGCCATCGTGCCGGCGGCGGCACAGGACGAGGTGCCTGCGGCCGCCCAGGACGACCAGAAACCGACCGCAAAACAGGCCACCGCGCCCGTCGAAGACGTCTCGCCTGTGCGAAAACGCACTGCGGCGGTGCCGCAGAGCCTCGAGCAGGCGATGGCGCAGGCATTGCGGACCAATCCGGAGATGTTGATCGCCGTGGCTAAGGTCCGCGTAATGCATGCGGAACTCAACCAGATGCGCATGGCCGTCGCCCGCGACGTCACCATGGCCTACCACAAATGGGAAAACGCCAAGAAAAACCTAAGCAGGTATGCACAGGCCGGACTGGCAGTGATTTCGGCCAGCGACTTGCGGGCGGCAAAACAGGCGTTAGATGAAGGCGAGTCGGAGTTGATGTACCTGCTGTGGGCCGGCGTTGGCGCGGATTCGGACGACGATGAATCGGCGGCGACAACCGAAGGCTCAGGGCTTGCCGTCGGCCCGGCGGGTGGCATCACGCGGATGTCAATGAGAGACGTTCACGATCAACCGGCGGAGCGGCCTGAGATTCCAGAGCGTTATCGCGAGGTCATGAACAAGAAGGTGCCGGAACTCGCCTTCGACAGCCAACCACTATCGGACTGTCTGGACGTCCTCCGAGAGGCGACGGAAGGGGAAGTCTCGTTCGTGTTCAAGGAGCCCCAGGAGACGCCGCCGCAACTGAACCTGTTCCTCCACAAGGTGACCGTTGCGTCGACACTTGAAGCGTTGGCCGACCAGACTGGCTTTTGTTTCGTGTTCCGCGACTATGGCGTGTTGGTGGTGCGACGCGAGGACGCCTGGCAATACCGCGGCGCGGCGATCCCCAGCGATACGCCGCTGACGATGCCGGGGGGAAAAGCAGGGGTTAGGCGTTAGGCGTTAGGCTCGTGCCGGCACTACCAGATGCGAGTGACGCCGTAGGCGTCAAGCGCCGTGTCGCCGCTGACGATCGAAATCTCGTCATGGCGCGCCTGGGCGATGAGCATCCGATCGAAAGGATCCTTATGGTGGAAGGGCATTTCGGCAAGCAACGCCATGTGATCGTGCGTGATCGAAAGCAACTCGAAGTTGTTGCGGACCATGTGCTGGTGGATGTATCCCTGGTATCGCGCTCCGATGTCGAGTTTCTTCAAACTCACCTTGATAGCGACCTCCCAGCAACTCGCCACGCTGACGAGTTTCCGATTGGTCGGATCGCACATCGCGCGGCTGGACGTTTCGCTCAACCGGGGATCGTTCCACCAAAACCAGAGAAATGCGTGCGTGTCGAGGAGCAGCGTCATTCGTCATTCATTCCATGTACTCCGCGAAGTCCTGCAGCGGCGCATCGAAATCGGGGGCCATCCAGTGGCTGGTGTCTTTTGCCGATCCGGGCTGGCACGGCCAGGAGGTCCGAGGGGGGCGGGTAACGATGGCCAGTGGTTCGCCTTGAGACGTGAGCACCAACTCCTCACCCGGCACCAGCCCCTCGACAAGTTGCCGAAGCGTGCCGATCGCCGCGTCAAATGGTAACGTGTGTTGCATTTCTCGACCTTTCGTGGTCTTGGGCGTGTTGTCGTGGGCAGTGGTCGCATCTTATATAGCCTATCGTAACATTCGGGAATGAGGGTGGCAACGTGCCGTCGCGTTGGATAGGTGGGCAGTGCCCACCCTACGCCTCAGCCCGCTTCAGCCCGCGTCCGCCGCGGTCTGCGCCCACCCTGCGATCTTCAACGCGCGATCAAGCCGGATCAGGCATTTTTCCTTGCCGAGGATCGCGAGGCAATCGTACAAGCCCGGCCCGACGGCCTTGCCGGTAACCGCGACGCGAATGGCGTGGATCACCGCGCCGATCTTGATCTGTTCGGCGTCCAGAAATTCCCGCATCGCACCTTCCAGCGAGTCCACGTCGAAGGCGTCGAGCCCCGCCAGGCGCCGGCGGTAGCGGGCGAGCCGCGCGGCCGCTTCCGGCGGCTGGAGGTGCTTTGCGACCGCCTCGGCGTCGAACCCATAGGCGTCGTCGGCCTGAAAGAAGAAGTCGGCGTAGGCCAGAATGTCTCCGGCCACCTTGAGCCGGTCGCCCGCCGCCGCGGCGATCCGCGCCAGCAGGCTTGCGGCCGCCGGCGCGTCCGCGTCGGCCACCAATCCGGCGCGCACCAGAAACGGCAGCATCCGCTCGACCTTCGCGTCGAGCGAAAGCTGTTGCATGGTGTGGTCCTGAAAGGCCCAAAGTTTCTTGGGGTCGAAGCTGGCGGGCGCCTTGGTCACTCGCTCCAACGAGAAATGGTCGATCATCTGCCGCCGCGTGAGGAACTCGGTCTTGTCGTCCAGCGACCAGCCCAAGAGCATCAGGTAGTTCACGATCGCATCGGGCAGGTAGCCGACCTGCTCGTAGAAATCGACGATCACCGGGTTGAACGTGTCGGCCGTGGTCGCCAACCCCAGGGCCTTGGCGATGGCCAGTCCGTGCTCGTTGACCTGGGCGAAGTCGCGGTTTTTGAGGTACTTGTCGAGCTTCCGCTTGCTCAGCTTGTTCTTGCTGCCCGGTTCCGCGACGTAGGGCAAATGGGCATAGTCGGGCAACGGATAGCCGAGCGATTGGGCGATGAAAATCTGGCGGGGCGTGTTCGAGAGGTGCTCCTCGGCGCGGATCACATGGCTGATCTGGAAGTCGTGGTCGTCGACGACGCTGGCCAGATGATAGAGGCAGGTGCCGTCGGCCCGCCGCACCACATGGTCCTGCTCGCGAGCCCACTCGAACTCGACGTGGCCGCGCACCAGGTCGGGAATCAGCAGCGTCCCTTCACGCGGCATTTTGAGCCGCACGACCGCTTTGCGCCCCTCCGCCTCGAAGCGGGCCGCCGTCGCATCGGTCTCGGCCATCCACCGGCGGCTGTAAAGGAAGGGACGTTTCTCTCGCTCGGCCGCCTGCCGCTCGGCTTGCAGTTCGTCGGTCGTGGCAAAATCGCGGTACGCGAAGCCGCCGGCCAGCAGCTTCGCCACGGCGGCCTGATACCGCGGCAACCGCCGCGATTGAAAGTACGGGGCGTACGGTCCACCGACTTCAGGCCCTTCGTCCCAGTCGATGCCTAGCCAGCGAAAACCGCGCAGAATGGGAGCCAGTGCCGACTCGACGTTCCGCTCCTGGTCGGTATCGTCGATGCGCAACAAGAATTGCCCGCCGTGCCGCCGGGCGAAAAGCCAGTTGAACAGCGCCGTTCGCACTCCGCCGATGTGAAGGTATCCGGTCGGGCTGGGGGCGAATCGGGTTCGGACCATGCAACGGCCTCAATTCTCGCTGAAATCGGGTGGGAAACCGCCGCTGAGCGGCTGCCGAACCGGCCCGGCGTGGCTCATTCCGGCCAGGGCGGCCAGCAGCGTGGCGGCCCGCTGGTCGACGTTGCGCTCGGCCAGCAGTTGCTGCTTGACCTGAATGCCAAGGTTGATGGTATAAGCCATGATGTCCGTGAACAGACCCAGCGGAACCTCGGCGGCGAGCAACTGCTCCAGCGGTTCGTGGACCGGACCCGATTGGGGCAACAGGCGCTTGAATTCGTCGAGCAACCGCCGCTGCAAGTCTTGCCGCCGCGCAAACCCCTTGGATGGATAGTGGTCCTCGAAGACCTCCACCTCGGCCTCGCGGAAGGATTTCGTCGGAGGCAGTTCGCGGACCAGGCCAACCCGCGCCAAACCCACGAGCAGGAGGTTGTACCGTCCGCCTTCCATGCGCTGGCAGGTCGTGATCCGTCCCAGGCAGGCCACCGGCGCCAAGGGTGGCCGACCTTCATAGTCGGGCTCCCAGCCGGGCGCCAAGATGCCCATCGCCACCAGCTTGTCGCCTTCCAGCGCTTCGGCCACCAGATCTCGATAGCGCGGCTCGAAAACGTGCAACGGCTGCAAGACACTGGGAAACAGCACCAGGTTGGGCAGCGGAAAGAGCCTCGCCTTGCCCGAAAATTCATCGGGATGAAAACTCAGCTCATCGGGCAGATCGCTCATGCTGGCGGAACCGGCGGATCCGCCGGCGGCGGATCGAGGTGGATTTCGGGAATCAGGTCGGCGACGATTTGAAGCTCGGGGTATTCTTCCTGGCTGGCGACGACCGCGGCGAAGCAGCGCTCCATTTGGCCCAGGAACGAATCGAGGTCGAGCCCCATGTGCCGCGGCCGGAAAGGTTCGAGGTAGCCGCGGGAGCCGTAATAGAGCTTCTTCGCGCCGCGGATGTTGCCGTTGCCGAAGTGGTGCAGCGCCACGGCGGCCTGGATCAGGCCCTGTAGAAACTTGCGCGAGGCGCCGAACTCGTCGGACCAGAGATCCTCCCAAGCTTCGTGGCTTTCAAAGAAATCGCACCGGTTGAAGAACTCGATCCCCTCCAGGTAGAGCGGTGGATACTGGCCATCGTCCATCGTCAGGGCTCGGCGGCTATATTTTTCGGTTGATGGGCTGGGATCGTCGCATTGGGTTCTGTAGGGAACGCCCTCCGTGGCGTTCCGTGACGCTGTTGCGACGTCTTTTGGCAGGACATGGAACGCCACGGAGGGCGTTCCCCACAGAGTCACAGCCTGACCGTCAAGCGGGTCGTTGCTTTGTCTGGCACGTCAATGAGCTTCGTTGGCCGGCTCAATCGCGGGAGGTCAGCGAAAGTATGATCCGCACGATGTAAAAGAACAACAGCGCCACCGAGGCGAACAGCGCCAGCGCGGCCGCGACGTGCTGTCCGATCCGGTAATGGTGCAACACGTTCGAGGTGTCGTACAAGATGTATCCACTGGCCAAGGCGACCATCGCCACCGAAAACACCAGCCCCAAACTGAAGCCGAAGAGAGCGGCGCAGAGGACGAAGCCCATCGCGATGAACCCGCCCAGCCACAGCGCCGTTCGCAGGAACGAGAAATCCTTACCCGTGAGCAACACCACCGCCGTCAGCCCGGCGAACACGGTGACCGTCGCCAGGCCGGCTGTCGGGATGACCAGCTTGTCGATATGATTCGCGTAGCTCAAAAGCGGCAGGAAAATCACCGCTTCGGCGGCGACGTAGAGCGACAGACCCATGTATTGCATCGCCGACGAAGTCGTCGAGCGCGCCCAGCGATCGGCGATGTAGCTCACGAACATGAAGGCCCCAATCACGATCAGCCAGCCGAACTGCGATCGGCCCAGCGTTTCGATCATCCGATCGCCCAGGCCGGTCTGGATCAGCCCGGCCTCGATTCCGGCGAAGGCGAACACGGCGCCGCCCAGGTGGGCGTAGGTCTTGCGGATGAAATCGGCCCGCTCGTGGGCCGGGGCCAACTCGGCCAGGGTGAATGTCGAACGGTAAGGATTATCAGCGGTACTCACGGTGCGGTCCCCATGCGGATACGGGTTCGGAAAAGCCCCAACGACGAGAGATCTAAGCAACGACCTGCTTCTGTAGGGAACGCCCTCCGTGGCGTTCCGTGTAGCTGTAGCAACGTCTTCTGGCAGGACGCGGAACGCCACGGAGGGCGTTCCCTACAGAACCGGCGCAGTCTCGAGATTAACTCCAAGTGTATTAAGGCTATCACTTTCCATGAGTTGCGTCAAGGATATCAATTGAAGGATATTGAAGGATATTGACACGCCGCCTGGCGCTGCTGAGAATCGCATCATGGTCGATTCCGCCGATACCAAACGCCGCGCGGCCCGGATCGCCAGGCTTTTGGCCCGGGAATACCCTGACGCGGTTTGCGCGCTGAACTTCCGTTCGCCACTGGAGCTACTCGTGGCCACGGTGCTTTCGGCCCAGTGTACCGACTCGCGCGTGAACATGGTCACCAAGGACTTGTTCCGCAAATACCGCACCGCCGCCGACTACGCGCGCGCGGAACTTGGGGAGTTGGAAAACGACGTCAAGAGCACCGGCTTTTATCGGAACAAGGCCAAGAATATTCGGTCGTGCTGCCGCAAGTTGGTGGACGAGTTCGGCGGCAAAGTGCCCAGGACGCTCGACGAGATGGTGACTCTGCCGGGCGTGGGCCGCAAGACGGCCAACGTCGTGCTGGGTACGGCCTACGGCATGGCTTCCGGGCTGGTGGTCGATACCCATGTGGGGCGGATCGCGCGGCGGCTGGGGCTGACGAAGGAGGAGAATCCGGTCAAGGCGGAGCGCGACTTGATGGCCGTTTTGCCGAGCAAGGAATGGGTCGATTTCAGCCACCGTCTGATCCACCACGGTCGGCGGGTCTGCACCGCGCGCAAGCCCGACTGCGAGGCCTGCATGCTGGCTGAGTTGTGTCCACGGATCGGGGTGAATCAACTCGCAGGCAAGTCATGATTCTTTCGGGCCACGAGATCCGCAACCAGTTGGGCGCCAACGTCGTCATCGACCCGTTCGACGAGACGCACCTCAACCCCAACAGCTACAACCTCTCGTTGCACAACGAGTTGATGACCTACGAGGAACTGGTGCTCGACATGCGCAAGGCCAACCGGGTGCGGCGGCTGACGATTCCGCCCGATGGCCTGACGCTGAACCCCAACCAGCTTTACCTGGGACGCACGATCGAGCGAACCGAGACGCACAACCTGGTGCCGATGATCGAGGGCCGCTCGTCGGTGGGGCGGCTGGGGCTGTTCGTGCATGTGACGGCCGGCTTCGGCGACGTCGGTTTCTGCGGCTTTTGGACGCTCGAAATGTTTGCCGTGCAGCCGGTGCGGATTTACGCCGGCGTGTCGATCTGCCAGATCTTCTACCACCAGATTGCCGGCGACATCAGCGAGTACGCCAGCGACAAGTACCAGCACAACAAGGACATTCAGCCCAGCCTGCTGTTCAAGGAGCTGGCCCCCGAGAGCCAGCCCGACCCGCAGTTGCAGCTCGATTTTGGGATCGAGCGGCTGTTTGGGTGAACGGCCCGCAACACGAACCAGGCTATGGAAACTCGACAGCCGGCCCGTGTGCGTGTAGGCTGGTGGTAGGTGGCTGGGGCAGGGCTAGCCGGGGCATCGCTTAGGCTTTGCCACCCGCCACCGCCCGCCGACACCACACACCGAGTGACTTGATGAAGACCCTCGCTAGCGTATTCCCGCCTCTCTTGTTCCTGTTCACCCTGCTTCTCTCGCCATGGGGCGCGTCGGCTGAAACCACATCCAAAGGTGAACGCCAAGAACCGGCGCCGGCTCTCAAGGCCCTCACCGTGCCCGCCGACTTGGAGTTGGAGCAGGCGCTCGTCGAGCCGTTGGTCCGGCAGCCGATTTTCGCCAACTTCGACGAGCGAGGGCGGTTGTGGGTGGTCGAGTATCTCCAGTATCCCTTCCCGGCCGGGTTGAAGATCCTGAGCGAAGACAAATTCCTGCGGGCAACCTACGACAAGGTTCCCCCCCCGCCGCCCAACCATTTTCCGGGCCTCGATAAGATCTCGATCCACGAGGACACGGACGGTGACGGCACGTTCGACCATCACAAGACGTTCATTGAGGGGCTCAACATCGTCACCAGCTTAGCCCGCGGGCACGGCGGCGTGTGGGTGCTCAACCCGCCCTACCTACTGTTCTATCCCGACCGCGACGGCGACGATGTGCCCGACGGCGATCCGGAAGTCCACCTGCAAGGGTTTGGCCTCGAAGACACCCATTCGTGCGCCAACAACCTGCAATGGGCCCCCGACGGCTGGCTTTACGCCGCGCAGGGAAGCACCGTCAGCGGCGACGTCGCGCGGCCGGGGCTGGATAAGAAGCCCGTCCATTCGATGGGACAACTCATCTGGCGATACCATCCGCCCACGCGTCGCTACGAAATCTTCGCCGAAGGGGGCGGCAACGCCTTCGGACTGGAGATCGACTCGCAGGGACGCGTTTTCTCGGGCCACAACGGCGGCGACACCCGCGGCTTCCATTACGTGCAGGGGGGCTATTTCCAAAAAGGCTTCAGCAAGCACGGCCCGCTCTCGAACCCCTTCACGTTCGGCTACTTCCCGGCGATGAAACACCCCAACGTCCCGCGCTTCACGCACGCCTTCATCATCTATGAAGGCGGCGCGCTGCCCGACACGTACGCCGGAGGGCTGTTCGCCGTCGCGCCGCTGCAAAGCCAGGTGACATGGAGCAAAGTCGATCGCGACGGTTCGTCGTTCCAGACCCACGACGTGGGCAATGCGATCACCAGCGGCGACGATTGGTTCCGGCCGGTGAACATCACCGCCGGGCCCGACGGCGCGATCTACGTCTGCGACATGTACGAAGGCCAGATTGCCCACCTCCGCCACCACGAAGGACAGGTCGACAAATCGAGCGGACGCATCTACCGCCTCAAGACCAAGGGCGCGGCGCCGATCAAACCCTTCGATCTGGGCAAACTCACCGGCGCCGAACTGGTAGCGGTGCTTGCCGACAAGAACCAATGGTTCCGCCGCCAGGCGCTCAGGTTATTGGCCGACCGCGACGACACCTCCGTCGTACCCTTGCTGCTCGAACAGTTCGAGGCGGAGACGGGCCAAGGGGCGCTGGAATCGCTCTGGGCGCTCAATTTATGCGGGGGCTTCGACGACGCGACGGCCGCGAAGGGCCTGGCGCACGCCAACCCTTCGGTGCGCGCTTGGAGCGCGCGTTTGCTGGGCGACGCCGGCCACGCGTCGCCCGAGCTCGCCGCGAGGTTGGCCGAGTTGGCGTCGACGGAGCCGGTGGTCGACGTGCGAAGCCAATTGGCGTCGACGGCCAAACGGCTGCCGGCCGAGCAGGGCCTGCCCATCGTGCGGCAACTGCTCGCCCGCGACGAGGACGCGGACGATATCCACCTGCCGCTCTTGCTCTGGTGGGCGATCGAGGCCCAGGCGGAAACGGATCGCGAGGCCGTCCTGGCCTTGTTCGGCGATTCACCGCTGTGGAGCGCCAAGATCGTCAGCACGCATATTCTGCATCGCCTGATGAGGCGTTACGCGGCCGCGGGCGGCCGCAAGAACCTATTGACCTGCGCCCAACTGCTGGCCCTTTCGCCCGACAACGTGTACAGCAAGGCCTTGATGCGCGGCTTCGAGGAAGCGTACCAGGGACGCCCGCTCAGCGGGCTGCCGACGGAACTGGTCGAAGCCATGAGCAAGGTCGGCGGGCAGTCGATCGTGCTCGGACTGCGGCAAGGCCAGGCGGAGGCGGTCGCCAAGGCGCTGGCCACCGTGGCCGACGACAAGGCCGACACCAACGAACGCTTGCAATACGCGCAGATTTTCGGTGAGGTCCGCCAACCCCAGAGCGTTCGCGTGCTGCTCGACCTGGTCGCCAAGACGAACGACGAGGGGCTGCGCATGGCGGCCCTGACAAGTTTGCAACTTTACGACGACGCGGCCATTCCGCCGGCCGTCATCGACCTCTATGGCAAGATGTCGGACGACGGACGTAGCGTCGCCCAGTCGCTCCTGGCCGGCCGCAAGGCGTGGGCACGGCAACTGCTCGAAGCCGTCGAGGCCGCCAAGATCGACCCGCGCTCGCTGCCACTCGACGTGGTGCGCCGGCTCACCGTGCATCGCGACGAGCGGATCGCGGAATTGGTGGCCAAACACTGGGGGACCGTGGCCGGGGCCACGACCGAGGAAATGCGGCAACAGATCGCCCGGCTGACCGAAGTGGTCCGTTCCGGATCGGGCAGCCCCTACGACGGTAAGAAGCTGTTCACGGCAAGCTGCGCCAAGTGCCACCGGCTTTTCGGCCAGGGAGGGCAAATCGGGCCCGACTTGACGACCTTCAAACGCGACGACGTGGCGAACATGCTGGTCAACATCGTCAACCCCAGCGTCGAGGTCCGCGAGGGTTTCGAGACCTACCAGGCCGAAACCGACGACGGCCGCGTGGTCATCGGCTTTCTGGTCGATCGCGACAACCAGGTGGTCGTACTCCGCGGCGCCGACGGCCAGAACGTCACGTTGCCCCATGACCAGATCGAGGCGTTGGTTCCTCAGCGCAAGTCGCTGATGCCCGAGGGGCAGCTTCGCGAATTGAACGACCAGCAGGTGCGCGACCTGTTCGCGTATTTGCGCAGTACGCAGCCGTTGAACGATTGAAATGTCTCTGCCCTACGACGCGACACTCAAAGAGCTGGTTCGCCGTTACCCGCTCGACTGGCTTGCCGGTCTGGAAATTGAGGTCGATGCCCCGGTTCGCGCGCTCGACGTCGACCTCTCCACGGTCTCCGCTCAAGCCGATACGGTACTGGGGATCGGCGAACCGCTTTCGTTGGTGGTCCACCTCGAATTCCAAAGCGGCCGCGACCCATCGCTTTCACGCCGGCTCTTGAAGTATAATGGATTGTTGCACGAGCGATTTGAAGTCCCGGTCCACAGCGCCGTCGTTCTGCTCCGACGGCAGGCGGACGAGCCGGGAACGACCGGGACGCTTCGCTATGACACCCAAGGAGAGATTGTTAACCGCCGCGATCGTGCTGAGCGGAATGCGCGTTCCGCGCGCGGACGCGTTACAAATTATCGAGGAGGTTCTTGCCATGGTTGATTTGCGTGATTCCACGACGTACCAGTTGATCCTCGAAGAGGGAATGGTGATCGGCAAAGCGCACGGCAAAGCGGAGGGCAAAGCGGAGGGCAAAGCGGAGGGCAAAGTGGAGGGCAAAGTGGAGGGCAAAGCGGAGGGAGCGCGACAAACGCTGCTGCGGGTCGGTCGGCGGCGATTTGGTTCACCCACCGCGGCCGAGGAAGAAACCCTCAACGCGATCAACGACATGGAACGGCTGGACCGCATGGGCGAGCAAGTGCTGGACGTCGGAACCTGGCAAGAACTGCTTAGCACGCCATGACGGCCGCGCATTGCGGCTTCCGGCGCTTTCAGCGAGTCGTCCTTGGTCCTTGAGCGTCTGGGTCGTCAGCTTTGGAGGGCATGGTAAGCTGGCACGGCCAGTTTAACTTGAGAAGGACGGAGCCTGACATGCCGAAGCAAGGTTGGAAGCAGTTATTGTCCGGTACGCCCTGGTACGTGGGGGAGGGAAAATACCCGATCGCGGCCTACTCGGAGTTCATGCCGCCGCCGCGGCTGGGACGCAAGCCGTGCGGACGGATCGATTCGCTCCTGTTCCGCGACGACGATCCTTGGGGTTGGCACGTCACCGAGTATGAAGAAGCCTTCGAGTTGCAGCCCGGGCTGAAGCACCTGGCCCAGAAACTGGTTTCATCGCTGCACCATTTAGGCAAAGGCGAACCGGCCCACGGCATGTCCAGGAACAAGCTGGCCGACAATCCCTACTGGCCCGATGAGTTGCGAGAGTCGGGCGCCCCCGGCCAGGAACGCTACGTGCTGCTCTTGCCGTTGTCGCTTTCGCGTACGCAGGACGACAAGGGGCGCGTCCGTTGGACGCTGTTCGGTTCCAGCGAGCAAGGGCCGGGCCGGGCGTTTTGGCGCGGGTTCTATTCGTCGCCCACGCAAGAGCTGCCGGCGGAGTGGGCGTTGAATTTCATGCGCCGGCTCTTGTCGACGGCCTACGCCGAGCCGCTGGAAAAGCTCGCCGATCTCCGGCGCGCCGGCTTTCGCATCCACTCCGGCGACCCGGACGCCGGTTTTCCGCATTGGCGAGAGGATCCGCTTCCTTCGTGGAGCGAGCCGTTGCGCTGGCGGCGCGGCCAGACTTTGCGCGGCGTGAAATACCTGCTCACGTTCCAAGCATTTGCCCGGCTCCCGTTACCCGTTCGCCGGGCTTATCAGGCATCCGAACTGCGCCTTTTGCCGTTTCCCGGCAGCATGGTTTTCTGGGGAACTCCATCCTATGTCCGGTTGTCGCACGAACTTCCGTTGGCGATGCAGATACCGCTTTTGCACCTGATCGAGCGACACGAGGCGCCGGGCGGAATCCGCGTGCCGCAATCGGGTTGGATGCACGAGCGACGCCCCGGCGTCCACGACGACCCTCCTCACGGGCCGGTGCGCAATGGTTTCAAGCGCACCCATCGCTGGGCCCGCGTCCACCGTCAGGACGATGAGCTGGCCGTCACGGCCGACGAGGACAAGGTGGCCCATGTGTTGTTCAGTACGGCGGCCGACGACATGGGGCTGTACGGCAAGCCGATGGCCCGCAACGCGCAGATCTGGACCCACGACCATCACCTGTTGCTCGACGGTCCCGCTGCCAGCCGCGGCGAGTTGCTGCATGCGGCCGCGCGGTTGGGCGAAGGGGGCCTGTTCGGCTACCGCTTTCTTTATCCGGCGATGCGCGTCGAGCGGCACGAGGTCTATTGGCACCGCCCCTTGGTGGCGTGCCTGTCGCCTGAGACCGGCGAGCCGCAACTCATGGCCGACGCGCCCTTGGGTTATCTGACGGCGTACCACGCCCAGCGGCCGAAGCTCGCCCAGCCCGTCGAACTCTGGCCGCGGCTCTTGCACCGCAGTCCGCACCGCACGGCGGTCGAGATCTTCGACCGCGACCACGACCACCGCTACCATCGCACGTCGATCAACGTCCGCAAGCTGCTCGATACCTGGCAACTGTTCGATCGCCGGCCGCTGGAAGCCGGTTTCGCGCGGCAGTTGCTCACGCTGCCCAAGGAAGAGACGCTCGACCATTGGCTCGCCACGCTTCCGCACCGCACGGCCAACGCCACCGCCGGCCACCTGCTGGCCGACGCGTTACGGAACTGCGTCGCGGACGATGCTCCGCCGAAGACCGAAGTCGCATTGACCTACGATCGAACCGCCCGCCGCGCGTTCGAGGAAGCCTACTGGAACACGATCTCCGAGCTGGCCACGGGCAAGTACAAGAACAAGGACAACGCCGACTGCGTACTCGATCACGCGACCCGCTCGAGGCTCGATCACGACCACCGCGACCTGGAGGCTCTGGGCGATCACCTGCTGGCCTACTACGCGCGGACGATCGCCAAAGCGAAGATGACCGGCAAGGCGCTGGCCGGCGAATTGCCGTTTCAGTGGCGGACCGATTTCGATTATCACTGGTCGGGCGGCTGGCTGAACAACCAGCGGCAGGTGACCCACGAGCGCGATCTGGTCGTGGTCATCCCCGGCCGCGACCGCGGCCGGGCGGTGATCATGGCCGACCATTACGACACGGCTTACATGGAAGACGTCTACGGCTACGCGCACGGCGGCCACGGCCCGCGCCTGGCCGCGGCGGGCGCCGACGACAACCACTCGGCCACGTCCGCCCTGATGCTGGGCGCGCCGGTCTTCATGGAGCTGAGCCGCTCAGGCCAATTGGCCTGCGATATCTGGCTGGTCCACCTGACCGGCGAGGAATTCCCGTCCGACTGCATGGGTGCCCGCCACCTCTGCCAACGGCTGGTCGAGCGGAGCCTGAAGCTGCGTTGGGCCGGCGGGCGGGGGCGCGATCTTTCAAAAACGCGGGTGCGGGGCGTCTACGTGCTCGACATGGTGGCGCACAACAACGACCACGACCACGACGTGTTCCAGATTTGTCCCGGCGCCAGCCGCGAATCGCTTTGGCTGGCCTACCAGGCCCACCGGGCGAACCGCGCCTGGAACGGCTTGGCGCCGAGCTGGAACAAGCGACCCGATCGGCGCGGCAAAGGGCGCGGCAAGCGCTGCCAGGACGGCCACACGATGCCCGAGATCGCAATCCATCCCCATCTGCACGGCGAAGTCCGCCCGGCTTACGATCCGCGCAGCACGCTTTACAACACCGACGGCCAGATTTTTTCGGACGCCGGCGTGCCGGTCGTCTTGTTCATGGAGAACTACGACATCAACCGCAAGGGCTACCACGACACGCACGACACGCTCGAGAACATCGACCTCGATTACGGCGCGGCCGTGGCCGCCATCGCCATCGAGTCGGTAGCCCGCGCCGCGACCGAGCAGCAGCCGTGGGATGATTAAGAGCCCATCCCAGGCGGGCTCGCCCGCCTGGGAACTACTATACTGCACGCGGCCGAGAATGAGACGTTCACGGTGGCTGGGGCAGAGCCTAAGCGATGCCCCGGTCGCTATGTAGCCGAGGCATCGCTTACGCTCTGCCACCAGCCACCACCTTCTCGTGACAAAATGTCTCATTCTAGGCCGCGTGCAGTATAACCGATTCGCCCGCGCGCAGGGGCATCCGGCGTTGGATTGCCCTATTCAAGCGATGACGGTACGATCGGGAGAAGCGGCCGTTGTCGGTTTGCCATACCCGACTTGGCGGGAACCCCCGCTTCGCGGGCATCCCTGTTATCTGTGAAATCGGTGCTATCCGTGGTTCGTTTCGTTTGCTTTCCGAGGCGAACTTGGTCGCTTGTGGCCATCGTTTGCCTTGCCTGTGCTCTCTTGTGCGGCTGCGAGCCCTCGGAACCCGCCCCGCCCACGGTCGAGGGGCGTGAAACCTCGCGCGCGGCGCTGGCCGGCCCGCGGCTGACGCTGCTCGTGGTCGACGACGCGTCCTTGGCCGCCGCCGCGGGGCGGCTGCGAGGTGAATGGCACTCCAGCACGGGGGCCGAATTCAACGTGGTCGAAATGACCGAGGTGGACCTGCTGGCTTGCACGCAAATCGAGTGCGACGCCCTGATATTTCCGGCCCACGACCTGGGAGAGTTGGCCGAACGCGGCTGGCTGTCGCCGCTTCCGACGGATGCGATCGACGATCGCGATTTCGGACTCGATTGGCCGGACATCTTTGAAACGAACCGCGCCGCGGAGTCCGTTTGGGGAGCCCAGGTCGTGGCCGTGCCGTTCGGATCGCCCGTGTTTGTCTGTGCCTATCGGGCCGATTGGTTCGAGCGATTCGGCCGCGAGCCGCCGCGGAACTGGGCCGAATACCAGGCGCTGGCTGAATTCTTCTCGAACCATGAAGGAGCCCGCGGCGCCATCGAACCGTGGGGACCGGGCTGGGCCGGGTTGACGCTTTTGGCGCGATCCGCCACGTACGCCAAGCACCGCGACTTCTATTCGCCCCTGTTCGACATGGAGACGATGGCGCCGCTCGTGGCAGGTCCGCCCTTCGTGCGGGCGTTGAACGAGATGGCCGCCGTCAGCCGGATGGCGCCCGTCGAGTTCCGCGCAGGCGGTCTGGCCGATGTGCGCGAGGCGTTGTCGCAGGGGCGCTCGGCGATGGCGCTGGTCTGGCTCGCCCCTCCCGCGTCGGCCACGGTCGCTGAATTCGCAAGAATTCCGGCGGGCGACGCGGTAGCTGAATTCGCAAGAATTCAGGCAGGCGACACGGTCGCTGAATTCGCAAGAATTCCGGCGGGCAACGACGCGGCCGCCGGCGCCGCGAAACCGCCCGCGCTGGGTTTTGTCGAGTTGCCGGGCGGCGCCGAGATGTACAATCCCAGCCTGGGATCGTGGGAGCGTCGGCGCGACGATGACACGGGACGGGTGACGTTTCTCCCCGCGGCGGGGCGGCTTGGGGCGGTGGCCGAACCAACGGCCCATGGCGATGCCGCCGCCAGGCTCTTGGCTTGGCTTTCTGGACCCGAGTGGAGCGAGCAGGTGGCGGCGGCCAGCGCGGCGACCACGCTATTCCGAAAGTCGCACCTTGACTCGCCCCAACATTGGGTCGGCCCGCAATTCGGCGCGGGGGCCGCTGGGCCGTACGCCGAAACCGTCGCTAAGGCGCTCGACGGGCACGCGTTTTTCGCCGCGCCCCGAATCTCCGGCCGCGCGCGTTATTTGCAGGCTCTCGACCGGGCCGTTCGCCGGGTATTGAGCGACGAGGCGAAAAGCCAGGAAGCGCTCGACACCGTGGCAGATGAGTGGCGAACGATCACCGACGAACTGGGCGTCGATCAGCAGCGGTCGGCTTACCGACGGAGCTTGGGACTGTCCAATGACCAATGACCAACTACAAATCGCGTTGTTCGGGGCGGGCGCCATCGCACGCGACCAGCACCTGCCCGCCTGGGCGAAACTTGCCGACTGCAAGGTCGTGGCCGTGGCCGATCCGTCGCCGGCGGCTCTGGCGGCGACCGGCGAGACGTTCGGCATTGCGCGCCGCGTGTCCGACTATCGCGAACTTCTCGACGACCGCGCGATCGACGCGGTCGACATCTGCGCGCCCAGCGCGCTGCATGCCGAGATGACAATCGCGGCGTTGGAGAGCGGCAAGCACGTCTTGTGCGAAAAGCCGATGGCGACGTCGCGCGCGGCGGCGGCCGCGATTCTTGCCGCATGGCGCGCCAGCGGCCGGACGCTGATGGTCGCCCAGCACCTGCGGTTCGATCCGAACGTGCGGCAATTGCGCGCGTACCTGGCGCACCATCCGCCCGGCGACGTTTATTACGCGCGCGGCCAGTGGCTCCGCCGCCGCCGCTTGCCGTGCCGGCCCGGTTTTACCGACCGCCGGCTCAGCGGCGGCGGCGCTCTGGCTGACCTTGGAGTTCACCTGCTTGACCTGGCCTGGTGGTTGATGGAATGTCCGCGGCCGGCGAGCGTGACGGGCGTTACTTACGATCACCTTGCCCGCCGCGGCGACTTGGGCGGCGATTGGGGCGATTGGGACGCGGCGCGGATCGACGTCGAGGACTTCGCCGCGGGTATGGTCCGGTTCGAAGGGGGCGCCGCCTTGTCGCTGGAAGTCAGTTGGCTCGCTTTCCAGCCGGAGAACGAGTTTTGGCGCTTGCAGATGTACGGCACGCGCGCGGGCGTCAGTTGGCCCGAGGGACTGATCGTTGGCGAAGACCATCGCATCCCCTGGGACACCCGCTTGGCGGAAGCCAAGGGCGAAAAGGCCCACCACGAGGTCATCGGCCAATTCGCACGCTCGGTGCTCGACGGATCGTCTTCGCCGGTTCCACCGGCGCAATCGGCCAACATCATCGCCATGCTCGACGCCTTGTACGTTTCGGCCGCCGGCGGCAAGGAAGAGCCGGTCGTGCCATTCGATCTGTAGGCGTCACCTTGCTACGTGGATCATTTTCAAACCACCCCAAAACAACTACCAACCGTACAGGTACGTGTCATAATGCAAGTCGTTGCGTAGCAACAACATGCGAAAAGTTGAGACCAACCGTGCGCATCTATGCACGCGTATCGTATTCGGACGTTCAGAACGTTGCGCGGCGAAGGGAAACCCGAACGCGCAAAACGCGGCTTCGGCGCAGCCGAAACAGCGCAAGAAAAAACTGGCAAAACCGTACCTGTACCGACCAGGAAATCCGTCTCGGCGGATTGCCCGGCCTTAGACACGTTAAGACTTCTTCCTCCGCATCGCGCATCTGTGCCGCACGCAACGAAGCTTTCGTCGGGTAAAGGTACGGTTTTGCCAGTTTTTTCGTGACGCGCGGCCGACAAGTCGCGCCGCGGGTCTGAGCGCCTTTACGCCACTCACCTTGATTGAGACGCGCGGGATCCATACCCCCGTCCCGTGTTCAAAGACTAATCGCCCTCCGAGCATCGGCGCTGCGCGAAAAAAAACGATTCCGAAACCCCTCCCCAAGAGATCCAAAAAAGCGTGGGGTAAGGCGAAGGGTGGCGCGGCAATTGGATGCCGCTTTCGCGGCTCGCTCAGACGTCATGGGGTATTCGGAAGTCGTTTTTTTTCGCTTCGCTGTCGTTTTGTTTTTTGCACGCCCGTTGCTGCGCAACGAGCGTGCTTTTTCCGGGAAAATGATCCCTTCCGTTTCGTGGGCCGCTCCGCGGACCCGGCGAGCTTGCGCTGCGGGTTAGTGTAACGGCAGTCTGCGCTCGTTTCCCCTGGACCATGAATAATCCGGGCTAGCGAGACGGCGTCGCGCCAGCTTCCTGGAACGCCACGGAGGGCGTTCCCTACAGAACCCGACACGGCGATCCTAGCCTTGAAGCGAACTCAGCGGGTGGCCGCCGTGGGCGCGCGGGGGCGCGCAGGAGCGCCGGAAAGTTCCCGGCTCAGTTCCCGGACCAAAGTCCGTGGATCGACCGGCTTCGAGAACCAGCCGTCCACACCCGCCGCGCCCGTGCCGAGTTGCACGTCGTGGCGCGGCATGCCGCTGACGGCGAAGATTTTCATCCCTTCCCAGCGGGGGTCCGAACGGATGCGATGGACGGTGCTCGGTCCGTCGCAGCGCGGCATCATCATGTCCAAGAGCACGACGTCGGGGGTGGCTTCCGCCGACAGGTAATCGAGCGCATCGGCGCCGTCGCCGGCCGTGGCGACGTCGAAGCCCGACATCCGAAGGAAGCCGGCCAGCAACTCGCGCTCGTTTTGGTTGTCTTCCACCAGCAGGGCTTTGCGGGGCTTGGCCGTCGCCTCCACGGTTTGCTTGGATTCGACCGCTTCGTAGCGCTCGCGCGTCGCGTCCAGCTCGCTTGCGAGCCGGTCCATCGTGATTTCCAGGTCGTCCCACATTCCCTGGTCCCATTGGCCGCGCAGCAGGGCGAGGCCGATCGACCATGTGTGGAGCTGGTTGCGCGTCAGGTGCCGTAACTCGCGAACGGTCTGCTCGGTCGCCGGGACGGCCACCGGACGGTCGGACGGCGACGGACTGTTGGCGGCCGGAGCGATTTCTTCTCGCAGGATCTGAATGTCGGGAGGGGCGGTGATTCCGAGGCGGGCCGTCTGGCCTCGCACCTCGATGACCTCGATGGTGGTTTGCATCGTGGGAAACACGATTTTCTGGTGCGCGCGGCGTGATAGTACGAGCATGGGCAGGTGTCCTTTCCTTTGCAGGGTCAGCGGCGCGGGCTGGGCCGCGCCTTCTTTCAAAACCGTAAAACGCAAGAATCTTCGATTCGTCCCTCGGCTTCGAGGGCGAGATTTCGATCCTAGCCGGTTCCCAACTTCCCTGCGGAGAACACGTCCAAACGCTCGACCTTTGGCATCCTGCCGGCGCATTGCGCCAGTCGGATGGACGTTTTACCCAGGATCGAACCATTCGGGCAATAGCAGTTTCCAGGTTTCCCGGCCATTCGGCCATCGGGAGTATTGCAATCCGCCGCGCCCTTTTCAATAATGGCTCCCCGGCGCCGAGAATGGATTCGGCGACGGCCCGTTCTGGAACCACGTTCGCTTCCACGTCATCGAGGCCACGACACGCGTGATCGAGCCCCAAAACGTCTTGGATTTCCGCATCTTGTTCGAGTCGGCGCCGGGCTTGTACCTGGTGTTGACCTCCGATTTCAAGATCGCGGCGGCGAGCGACGCCTACCTCACGGCGACGATGACGAAGCGTGAAGACATCCTGGGCCGCGGCGTCTTCGAGGTCTTCCCCGATATGGAGTCCGAGATTTTCCCGCGATCGCGGGAGATCCAGGAAGTGAACCGGAAGCTGCGTGCGGCCAACGACGAACTAGAACGGCGCGTGCGCGAGCGCACCGAGCAACTGACGGAGGCCGACCGCCGTAAAGACGCGTTCCTTGCGATGCTCGCCCACGAGCTGCGAAACCCGCTGGCCCCGCTCCGTAACGCGCTGCACGTCATGGGCTTGTGTGAGGTGGCCGACCCGGCCATCCGGCAAGCTTTGGAGATGATGGACCGGCAGTTGCGCCACCTGGCCCGGATCGTCGACGACCTGGTCGACGTGTCGAGAATCATGCGCGGCAAGATTCAACTGCGAACCGAACGGCTCGACCTGGCGATGCTGGTGCGCACCGTCGTCGAAGACCACCGGGGGATTTTCCAACGGGCTGGGGTCGGCCTCATGGTCGACTCGCGTCCGCTCCCCGTTTGGATGACCGGCGACCCGATCCGCCTGACGCAGGTGCTTGGCAACCTGCTGCGGAACGCCTGCAAATTCACAGGGGCCGGCGGTGAGGTCAGCGTCCGGCTCAGCTTGGACACCGCCGGCGGGAAGGCCGCGGTGGCCGTGCGGGACACGGGCGTCGGCATTGAGCCCGCGATGCTTCCGCACCTGTTCGAGACGTTCGCGCAGGCCGATCGAAGTCTGGATCGAAGTCAGGGCGGGCTTGGGCTTGGGTTGGCCCTCGTCAAGGGATTGGCCGAACTCCACGGCGGGGAAGTTCAGGCGACCAGCGCGGGGCCTGGCCGCGGCGCCCAGTTCACACTCCGGCTTCCCGTGGAGCCGGAACCCAAGGCGCTCTCGAACATGCCCAAACGCGTCCGGCGCACCGGCAAGCACTTGCGGATCCTGGTCGTCGAGGATAACCGTGACTCGGCTGACAGCCTTCGCATGCTGTTACAACTGCATGGCCATGAGGTGACCGTCGCCTATTCCGGGCCGGAGGGCGTCAGCACGGCGGAACAGTGGCGGCCCGACGTGGTACTCTGCGATATTGGACTTCCAGGGCTGGATGGTTACGGGGTGGCCGGCCGGATACGGCAAAACCCCTTGATGGCCCAGGCCCGTCTGATTGCGGTGACGGGCTATGGCCGCGACGAAGATCGCCGCCGCTCGGACGAAGCGGGGTTCAATCACCATATGGTCAAGCCCGTCGACCCCGCCGCACTGGAGCGGCTGCTACGCGGCTTGGAGCTCGCTTCCCCTGGACCATGAATAATCCGTGTCTAGCGAGACGACGTCGCACCAGCTTCCCGGAACGCCACGCAGGGCGTTCCCTACAGAGTGCTGGTATCCTCCTCGCGAGAGCAGCGCCTGCAAGCGGTGCTCGTCGATTATCTGGAAGCCGGCGAGCGAGGCGGAGATCCCGACACCCAGGAATTTCTGGCGCGCCACCCGGAGTTCGCGGCGGATGCCGCCGGGTTCCTGGCCAACCGCGCCGGGTTCGATCGTCTGGCCGCACCCCTGTGTCGGCTCGTCGACGCGGCACAGGTCCAAGTGGCCGCGCAGCGCACGCTGGGCGCCGACGGAAGCGTCGAACCAGAAGCCGCGCGGGCCGGCACCATTCGTTATTTCGGCGATTACGAGTTGCTGGAGGAGATCGCGCGCGGCGGCATGGGCGTCGTTTTCAAGGCCCGGCATTCGAGCCTCGACCGCACGGTGGCCGTGAAGATGATCCTGGCCGGGCAGTTGGCCGGCCCGTCCGACGTCGAGCGGTTCCATGCCGAGGCCCGCGCGGCGGCCCAGCTGCAGCACCCGAACATCGTCGCCATCCATGAACTTGACCGGGTCTCTGCTGCCGGCTAGATTCACGAATGCTGAACCACTGGTTACAAAAGGATCTGTCAATGACGGCAAAGTCAGCAAAAACTCCTGCAGAGCTTCGCTCCGTTATCAAGAAGGAACAATGGGACATGCCCGTGAGTTTTGACACGGAAGGCAAACCGATTTCTCTCCGCGATTACGTGCAAAACGGTGGCAAGACACTTTCCTTCTCGTTGTTGAGCGATGATCAACGGGCGGAGGTGGCGGCGAAACGGATCGAAATGCTGCCGACCTATGAGATCGCCACCATCGGCGTCGGCGTCGTTAGCAAGGAGCGCGCCGTAGACGAAGTCCGGAGCAAGTCGAAGTTGGGTCGGACGCTCATTGAAATCGAGACTCGCGTCATCACCCATCTGATCGACGAAGCCAGCAAGAGACGGAGTTAATCGCCGTGGCAAAAGGCACGACCCGAAAGGAACGAACTCTTACTGTGCCGGTAATCGTGCTGGGTATCGATTCCAACTGGGAACCCGCCACGTTGGCAGCCTATCGGTATCGGGACAAGTACGTCTATCCGCACATCGCGAGCAAGGGTTATGCGATCGAAAAGTGCCAAGGCCCAATGGCCAGACGCATTTACGCCGCGCCAAAGGCCCAGCAACCGGGCGTGGCCTACGTCACCGGCGTGGGCCACGGCTCCTACACGACCTATACCGGCCATTACTACGACCCGATCTTTCAAGTCGGCAATTACTGCGCGGCCGAACCAAGAGGCAAAATCGTGCATTTCCTGTCTTGCGAGACAGCTCGGGATTTGGGGCCGGACTTCGTGAGGAACGGTTGCGTTGCCTACTTCGGTTACGACGATGACTTTGTTTTCACCACCGCTGACCAGGATGTGTTTTTCGAATGCGATTTCGAAATCGATCGGGCCTTTTCCCATGGGCTGACCGCCGCAGAGGTATATGAGCGTGTTAAGGTTCTCTTTGCGCAACGGGCCGCGGATTTCCGTGCTCAAGGCAAACAAAACGAGGCTGCCACGCTTGAGTTGGATTTCGATCGCTTGCGCTGCCCCTCGTCTCCTGTTGGTGGTGCCTGGGGAGACCCCAAGGCGAAGTTACCGTGACGCGAAGTTGGTGCCGTGCGACGCGTGGGAAGGTGTGATCCGCGGACGCGCGAGTCGCACCGCCTACCCTCGGCCCACCATCGTCTGGCAATGGTGGGCCTGCGCTCGCTGCGCGAGTTGGTCCCACCCGTCCCACCCTACAGGAACGCCGGACGATCCAAGGCCCCGCTGATGCCGCGATTCAACGGTCGTGGACGGCGAGGTTGATGCGCGGCAACACTTGCAGCCGCGTTGCATGTCCTCGGGCCAAACGGTCTTCGGCAAAATGAGGAAATTGTCGTCACGGATCGCGTATATTGTCGACTCCCGCCACGCTTATCCTGATAGGAGGGGGCGCCGTGCTCTACGAGTTGCTGGTCGGTCGGCCGCCGTTCCGGGCGGCCTCGCCCATCGAGACGCTCGCGCAGGTACTCGACGACGAGCCGGCGCGGCCGCGGTTGTTGAACCCCGGCATCGGCCGCGACCTGGAAACGATCGTGCTCAAGTGCCTGGCGAAAGAGGCGCCGCGGCGTTACGCGACGGCTGAGGCCCTGGCCCACGACTTGCAGGCTTGGCTCGACGGCCGGCCGATCGAAGCGCGTCGGCCCAGCCCGCCCGAGCGCGCCTGGCGGTGGGTCGGGCGGCAAAGGCGGAGCGTGGCGCTGGCCACCGGCGCGGCGCTGCTGACCGGCTTGCTCGTCGTGGTCGCGCTCTTCGGCCGGGCGGCCTGGCACGAGTGGCAATTGGGCTACGTGAGCCTCAATACAGAGGCGCCGGCGCTGGTAGCCGATATCTCAGATCGCGAAGGCCAACTGGTCGTGCCGCGCGTGGGCGTGCCGACCGAGGATCCCGTGGCCCTGCCGGCCGGCGAGTTTCGCCTGCGCGTCTCGGGCCGGGGCGAACTGAGCCAGGATTCCGGTCGAAGTGGAATACGCCAGCGAGCTACGCTATCGCAATCCACCGTTGGACAACCACACGCTGGTATTCGCCATCACCCAAAGCGGTGAAACGGCCGACACGCTGGGCGCCCTGCGTGAACTGATGTCGACAAACCACGGAACCTGGCGAAAAGTGTGACGGTGGAATGAATCGAAAACTCGCATTCCGCCACGAGCAAGGGGTGGCTGGCGGCAGAGCGTAAGCGATGCCCCGGCTAGATAGTGACCGGGGCTTACTGGTCCGTTTCGGCGTCGGGCTACCGGATGTCACATTCCGGGGCGCGCGAGGTATAACCATGGGAGTGTCAAGGACGGCAATCCGAGTGTGCGGAAGCACCCACAGACGCGTGGAGACTGTCCGTCCCGAAGGCCAAACCACCGCTCGTTTTCACTCAAAAATCGCCAAAAACGCTTCAAAATCGTTCGATTCGACACCTTTCCAGCAACAACCGCTCGTCCCCCGCCCGGGTGTTCCATCAAAATCTCCGGGAATTACGCACGTCCGCCGCTGTCGGCGTTTGATTTCTTGCTAACATGGAGTTGCTAAACGGCAAAAAATGCGCGCCGATTTTACGCCGTGTTGGGGGTTGATATTTGGTTGGTAGGGGGGTAGGGGGTGGTTATAGTACAATTCACAACGATCCGATCAAGGCACTTGAGCGGCATGATCGCATTCCGCCGCGTAGCGGCGAGGTGGTCGAGCCTGGGGCGACAGCCCTCGTTGTTCTACACATCTTTTGATTGCGGGTGGTGAAATGGGGGCGTTGGGAAATCCCGGTCTCTTCGTAAGATGCCAGGGGCTTGCCCCCTGGAGTTTCACGTTGGTTTCTAGATCGAATGCGGCCGCATCCCC